>NZ_CP100461.1:3682202-4002753 GCF_024228675.1 Salinigranum marinum
TCTGGGTCTCGGAGCTCCACGTCGGGACGACGCTGCTGGCGATCGTGCTCGGGCTCGCGGGCGGCGGGCTCTCGCTCCGCGAGCGGATCCGGCGTCGCACCGAATGAGGCGGACCCGTGGAGGGACAGCCATTTCACCGCCGCCGCCTCGGTGTCGAGACGAAGATGGATCCGGACCACTCCGAGGGAGCCGACGATCTCGCGTGGCAACTGCTGGGATCGGCGATCGACTACTCCTGCCCGGGCTTCGACGTCCGACGCGACGACGTCCGCCTGCCCGACGGCACCGACGCCGACTACCACTACGTCGACGAACCGCCCGCGGTCGTCGTCCTCCCGTTCACCCCGGAGGGCGACGTCGTCGTCATCGAGGAGTGGCGACAGGCGGTCGGGCGCGTGAGTCGGGGGCTCCCCGCCGGCACCACGGAGGAGACCGACGACGACCTGGCGACGGCGGCACGCCGCGAACTCGCCGAGGAGACGGGGTACGAGGCCCGAGAGATCGAACCACTGCTCAGCGCCGAACCGATCAACGGCGTCGCCAACGTCGTCCATCACTACTTCGTCGCCCGCGACTGTACCCCGACGGGCGAGCAGGACCTCGATTTCAACGAGAGCATCCGCGTGTCGACGACCGCCTACGACGACCTCCTCCGGACGGCGCTCGACGGCGAGATCCGCGACGGCCGGACGCTCCTCGGCGTCTTCGCGTACGAACTCCGCGGCGACGACTGAGCCGACTCAGCGACGCCGTCGCACCACGAGGCAGCTCCCGCCGACCGCGACGAGGACGGGGAGCACGCCGAACCCGGGCGTCGTCGCCGGCGTCGTCCCCGTCCGGGTGTGTGTCTCCGTCGGAGTCGCCTTCGGGGGCGAACCCGTCGGGGTCACCCCCGGCGTCGGGACGCTTCCGGCTGCCCCGTCGCCCGGACCGCCGCCGGGCGTCGCCGGTGTCGCCGGCTCGGTCCCCGTCTCGCGGGTCGCCGTGACCGGCGTCTCCGTCCGTGGCTCCGGCGTGGGCATCTCGGTCTCGTTCGCCGGGGTCGTCGTCACCGTCGGCGTGCCGACCTCCGGCACGTCGGTCGTGTCGGTCCCTTTCTTCGGCGTCACCACCGGGCTGTCCGGCTGCTGGGGGTTCAACACCAGCCAGAGGTTCTCGCTGACGCGGAGCAGGCGTCGGCCGTTCTCCTCCCGGACGACGCGGCCGTCCTCGTCGGCCTCGTCGGCCTCGTCGCCGTCTCGGTCCTCGTCGTCGTCGCTCGCTCCGACCTCGCCACCCGGGGCGGTGTCGTTCGTCGGGGCGGTCGCTTCGGCCGCCCGCGTCGCGTCGCCGCCGACCGGAACCGACGCCGTCCCGCCGTCGACCCGCGCGAACGTCAGCCGCGCGTGCTTGGCCCCGGTCGACGCCGGGGCGAACCTGACCTCGACGGTGTGTGATGATCCCGGCGGGAGCACCAACGCCTCCGTCTTCGCGGCCGTCCGGTTCGTCTTCGTCGTCGAGCCGTCGTCCGTGACGGCGAAGGCGCTCGCGTTCGCGCCCTCGACCGTGACGTTCGTCGCCGCGAGCGGCGCGGTGCCTGCGTTGCGGACGCTCACCTGGTCCGTCGTCGCGTTGCCGACCGTCGTCTCCATCGTCTGCTCCAACCGGGGGCTCACGAGATGCGGTTCGGCCGCGCCGAGGACCGCGACGGTCGACGGTTCGGCGTCCGGCGTGAGCGTCGCCCGGACGCGGCCGTCGGCCGTCCTCGTCGTCGGGAGCGCCGTCCAGTTCCCGTCGTACCGCCAGACGGCGACCGTCGAGGCGGGCGTCCCCGGCGGCGCGCGCGCGGGCAACGAGACGCGCAGCCGGGGCTCCTCGCCCGTCGCGTGGACCTCGAGCACGGGACCGGCGCGCGTCCGTTCGGTCGGGAGTCGCGGCACGCCGTCGGCCTCGGTGACCGCGACGTTCCGGGCGGTGAAGCCGACCCGGGTGCGACCGTGGAGGCTGACGTTCGACGCCTCGGCGCGCGTCCCCCCGTCGAAGACGAACGTTCCGTGGCTCCCGGCCGTGACGTTCCGGAGCGAGACCGTGCCGACGCCGTGGAACGCCCCCGCGGTCGCCGCGACGAGTCGCGTGTCCGCGACCGTGACGGCCGAGACGTTCCGGGCGACGACCCCCCGGTGGATGACGCCGATCTCGCTGTCTTCGACTCGCGCCGCGTCCGCGTCCGCCACCGCGACGCCGGTCCCCCACCGCGTGAGCGCGAGGTCGCGGACGACGAGCGCGTCGACGGACTCGTTCGTGGCGTTCACGCCCGCCCCCATGGAGGTCCAGGGGCCCGTGATCCGCCGGTCCGAGCCGTCGACCGTGACAGTCGCCCCGCGGACGTTGAGCGCCGGTGCGCCGAGGCTCGTCCGGTTCCGACGGAGCGAGACCGTTCCGCTCCCGCGGATCACGCCGTCGGTCGGGACGGCCGCCCCCGCCTTCGGATCGGGCGCCGGTGTGGGCGTGACCGACCCGGCTGGCGTCGGTGTCGCCGTCTCCGGCGGCGAGGTCGCCGTGCCCGACGGTGGCGTCCCCGTCGTCGCCGTGGGAGTGGCCGTCGAAGTGGCGACCGCCGTCGGCGTTGGTGTGGGCACGGGGGTGGACGACGGCGTCGGGTCTGTCGTCCGGGTCGAGTTCGGCGTGTCCGATCCGTTCGGGTCGGGCACTGGCGTCCGTTCCGCCGTTCCAGTCTGTTCAGTGGTTGTCGCAGTCGCGGTCGGAGTGGTCGTCGACGGTGTGGAAATCGGAGTCGCTGCCGTGGTCGATGGTCCGGCCGTGGCTGTCGCGGTCCGCTCGGTCGCCGTCGACGGTGTGGCCACGGTCGAGGTTGAGCCGTCGCCGGCACCGTCGGCCCCGACGCTCACGGCGGCGACTCCGACGACGACGTCGAGAACGAACAGGCACGCCACGACGGTCGACCGAACCGGCGTCCCGCTCATTCTCGCACGACGGTTCGGGTCGTCCACGGGATTCGACCGCCGACGCTCGCGGCCCGCCGTCGGGCGTCGCGGCCGGGGTGGAGGCCGCGGTGGTGTCGGTCGCGAGTGTGGGAGACACGGGCGGAGGAGGTGGGGATGGTACAGGGCGAGCGGGCGTCGGACTGTTCCGAACGTGACATACTACTGTAACTCTCGTTTCCGTTGTCCGGCGTCGGCGTAATTATGCTTTCGCACTCCGGCCGTTCGGGAGCTGCGACCGTTTCCGTTTTGTCGGCGGGGGCCGGACTGGGGGTATGTCCGCGTCCCTCGACGGAACGTCGTCCCCGTTGCGCTCTCTCGCCGCTGCCCTGATCGTCGCCGTTCTGGGTATCGCCGTCGGGTACGCGCTGGTCCTCGGTTCGCTGATGGCGGTCCGTGCCGGCGGCGTCCGGATCACACCGCTCGGGTTCGTCGTCGCCTCGCTCGTCCTCTTGCAGGGGGTCGCCTTCGGCGGCGTCGCGCTCGGCTATCTCCGGTACCGCGGCCTCACGACGGCGTATCTCGGCGTTCGTCTCCCCTCGTTGCAGGACGCGGGCACGGTCGTCGTCGGCTACGTCGTCGCCATCGCCATCGCCATCTCCAGTGCGGTGTTCGTCTCGCTCGCGGGGATCCAAGCCGGCTCGAACCAGGCCGCCGAACTCGGCGCGGCGAACCCCGAAGTGCTTCTCCTCTTGATCCCCGCGTCGTTCCTGCTCATCGGCCCCGGCGAGGAACTGCTGTTCCGCGGCGTGGTCCAGAACCGCCTGCGCGAGACGTTCGACGCCGTGCCGGCCGTCGCCCTCGCCAGCGCCGTCTTCGCCAGCATCCACTTCGTCGCGCTGTCGGGCGGGACGGGGGCGCGACTCGTCTCCATCGTCATCCTCTTCTTCCCGAGCCTGGTGTTCGGCGCGGTGTACGAGTTCACGGAGAACCTCGTCGTGCCGGCGCTGGTCCACGGCGCGTACAACGCGACGCTGTTCACCCTGCTGTACGTCGCTATCCGGTTCGGGGAGATGCAGCCGATGTAGGACGAGACGTGGCCACGGGCGCGTGTGACGCCGCGCCACCGCATCTGCCCGCGGTCGGCGCGCGGGAACGAGACGAGTGTCCTCTCTCGTATCCGCACACGTCGGATCTCGACACGTCGTCACGTGGCTAAACACAACCCTTACACCCGCAACCGGTCGACTCCAGAGCAGATGCGCGAGCACTTCGAACTCCGGCACGCCGACGCCGCCGGCCGGATCGGCGAACTGACGGTTCCTCGGGCCGGCGTCACGGTCGAGACACCGGCGCTCATGCCGGTGATCAACCCCAACATCGAGACGATCCCGCCCGCGCGGTTAGAACAGGCGTTCGGCGCGCAGGTGCTCATCACCAACTCCTACATCATCCGCTCGACGGACGACCTCCGCGAGCGCGCCCTCGACGAGGGGCTGCACTCGCTGTTGGACTTCTCGGGGGCGATCGTCACCGACTCGGGCTCGTTCCAACTCGCGGAGTACGGCGAGATCGACGTCACGACCACGGAGATCGTCGAGTTCCAGCGCGACATCGGTTCCGACGTGGGGACGCCCGTCGACATCCCGACGCCGCCGGACGTCTCCCGCGAGCAGGCCGAACGCGACCTCGCAACGACCGAAAAAGCCCTCGCCGACGCCGAAGCGGTCGACACCGGCGAGATGCTCCTCAACGCGCCCATCCAGGGGTCGACCTACCCCGACCTCCGCGAGCGCGCGGCTCGGGCGGCCGCCGACACCGACCTCGACGTCTTTCCGGTCGGGGCGGTCGTCCCGCTCATGAACTCGTACCGGTACGCCGAGATGATCGACGTCGTCGCCGCCGCCAAGCGCGGGCTCGGGCCGGCCGCCCCGGTCCACCTCTTCGGCGCGGGCCACCCGATGATGTTCGCGCTCGCGGCCGCCGCGGGCTGTGATCTGTTCGACTCGGCGGCGTACGCGCTGTACGCCCGTGACGACCGCTATCTCACCGTCAGGGGCACCGAACACCTCGCCGACCTCGACTACCTCCCCTGTGAGTGCCCGGTGTGTGCGAGCCACACCCCCGAGGAGTTGCGCGGGTTCGACGACGCCGAGCGCGAACGGCTCCTGGCCGAGCACAACCTCCACGTCTCCTACGGCGAACTCCGCCGGGTGAAACAGGCCATCAGGCGCGGCACGCTCCTCGAACTGGTCGAGGCGCGCGCCCGCGGCCACCCCGCGATGGTCGACGGCTACCGCGCGCTCTTAGACCACGCCGCCGACCTCGAACGCGCCGACCCCGTCTCGAAGGACGCGTTCTTCTACCTCTCCGCGGAGAGCGCCCGGCGACCCGAAGTCCACCGACACCACGACCGGCTCGACCGGCTGTCGGTCTCCGGGGACGTCCTCCTCACCGAGGGCAAGGGCGGCTCGGCCGCGTACGACCACGTCTGGCGGGTCGTCCCACCGTTCGGCCCCCACCCCAGGGAGCTGTCGGACTCGTACCCGCTCACTGCCGAGGCGCCCGATCGCGTCGACCGTCCGGCCCAGGAGATGGCCGCCCGCGGCGTCGCACGGCTCGTCGAGGCCAACCCCGACGCGACCGTGACGCTCGCCCACGACGACTGGGACCCCGCGGCGCTCGCGCTCGTCCCCGACGCCGTGACACTCCGGAACCGCGTCGTCGATTGAGCCGTCTGCCACTGCGTCGTTGGCGGCTGAGCCGTCCGCCACTGCGTCGTCGGCCGAATCGCCCCCTACCGCATCGCCGACTCCCCGGCGTCCGCACCCGCGGCTCAGGCGTCGCCCATCCGCCCCGAGTAGTCCCAGCTGTGGACGCGGACGGGGGCGATCCGGATCCGCACCTCGTCGCGGGCGGAGTCGAGCAAGCGCTCGGCGAGCGGGGAGTCGGTCCCGCCCAGATACCTCTCGAGCAGTCGCCGGAGGAGCGTCTTCTCCTCGTCGGGCTCGATCGTCGCGCGTCCGCGCCCGCGCACACCTCTGTACGGGGGGTCGTTCGTCGACACCTCGAACGCCACCTCGTCGTCGGCCTGGAGGTAGCGGACGACGTCGGCGTCCGTCCCGGTCGCACACCACAGCGCGTCGTCCTCCCAGAGATACCACAGCGAGAGCATCCAGAGGTGTTCGTCCGGGGTCCGACACGACAGCCGAACCGGGACAGTCGTCGTCAGGAAGTCGTCCACTGCGGGCCGGTCCCAGGCCCCGGTGAGCTTCATACTCGGGAGTCGGACGCGAGCGCGAAAAAACGCCGGGCCCGTCCGGACGGCGGACGACCCCACAGCTTTGGGTCCGCGGGACGTTCTTTCCCCATGGCCCACACCACCGACAGAGCCGACGCGCTCGCGACGGCGTTCGAGCGCGTCGCCGCCGACCTCCGCGACGGGACCGCGACGCTCTACGGCTACGACGTTCGCACGGAGCCACGACCGCGCGAACGCGGCGGCGTCTCGTACGCCGACGGCTGGCTCTCGTTCGAGTTCGAGCGCCGGATCGAGACGGAGTAAGCGGTCGACGGCTTTCTGTCGCGCGGCTTCCTAGTCGGGGTATGCCACGGAGCCAGGGATGGACGGCCGTCGAGATGCCCGACATCGACGGGCAGACGGTGATCGTGACGGGCGCGAACAGCGGGCTGGGCTACGAGGCGACGCGGGCGTTCGCCCGTGTCGGTGCGCGCGTGATCCTGGCCTGTCGAAGCGTCGACCGGGGGGAGGCGGCCGCCGCCGAGATCGAACGCGAGGTCGCCGGTGCCGACCTCTCGGTGCGCGAGCTCGACCTCGCCTCGCTGTCGTCCGTCCGGGCGTTCGCCGATGGCTTCGACGGCGACCTCCACGCGCTCTGCAACAACGCGGGCGTGATGGCGCTCCCGCGGTCGGAGACCACTGAGGGCTTCGAGACGCAGTTCGGCGTCAACCACCTCGGCCACTTCGCGCTCACGGGCCTGCTTTTCGACCGTCTCCGCGAGACCGCCGCGACCGCCGGCGACGTCCGGGTCGTCACCCACGCCAGCGGCCTGCACGAGCGCGGCGAGATCGACTTCGACGACCTACAGGGCGAACGCGACTACGACCGCTGGGAGGCGTACGCCCAGAGCAAACTGGCGAACGTGCTGTTCGCGTACGAACTCGACCGACGGCTCGGGGACTCAGGGATCGACGACGTGACCAGCGTCGCCTGTCACCCGGGGTACGCGGCGACGAACCTCCAGCGCCGGGGCCCCGAGGCCGAGGGCTCGCGGCTCAAGGCCGCGCTGATGACGGTCGCGAACGCGGTGTTCGCCCAGTCGGCGGCGAGAGGTGCGCTCCCGCTGTTGTACGCCGCGACCGCCCCCGACGTCGACGGCGGCGACTACGTCGGGCCGGGCGGGCTGTTGAACATGCGCGGCACTCCCGAAAAACAGCGGTCGAGCGAGCGGTCGTACGATCGACGGACCGCCGCGCGGCTCTGGGATGTCTCCGAAAACCTGACCGGCGTCACGTACGGCTTCACCGAAAAGGCAACCGGTGAGACGCCGTAGGACCCTCTGTGTCAACTCGCCGAACTCGGGGAGGGTCGCTCAGTGCTCGACGATCTCACCCAGTTCGGGGGCGGTCGCGTCGAACCCGTCGGCCCGGAGCTCGGTGGCGAACGCCGCACAGCGGTCGCCGTGGCCGACGAGCACCCTCGCGTTCTCGTACGACTGGAGGAACGCCCGGAGGCCGTCGTGGTCGGCGTGCGCGGAGAAGTCGTACGACTCGACGCGGGCGCTGACCGGCATGACGCGGCCGTCGATCTCGGCGCTCCCCGTCTCGAGGAGCGAGCGTCCGGGCGTCCCCTCGACCTGGTAGCCGGTCAGGGTGATCTTGTTCACCGGGTTCCCCCGGATCTGCGGGATGTACGTCATGGCCGGGCCGCCCGAGAGCATCCCGCTCGTCGTGACGATTGCAGCGTTTTGGTCGGCGATCCGCGTGCGTTGTCCCGGGTTGGAGACGAACCGGGCGTGGCCGGCCGCACGCTGGAGCGCGTCGGCGTCGCGGACGAAATCGGGGTGTCGGCGGAGCATCCGCGTCACGCCCTGACCCATCCCGTCGACGTAACACGGGATGTCGTGGGCCGCACAGACGAGCAGGAGCTCCTGCGTCCGGCCGATGGCGAACGCGGGGACGACGACCGTCCCGCCCTCCCACAGCGTCGTCTTCACGCTCTCGGCGAAGCGTCGCTCCACCTCGGCTCGCGGATCGTGGTCGACGTCGGCGTACGTGCTCTCACAGATCACGACGTCGGCGTCGGGCCGGGCGGTCGTTCCCGCCACGAGTCGCTGGTCAGTGGTGTGGAAGTCGGCCGTGTAGAGCAGGCGCGTCTCCCCATCGTCGACGAGCACGTGCGCGCTTCCGGGGATGTGGCCCGCGTCGTACAGCGTCACCTCGTGGCCCGCGGCCTCGAACGACTCGCCGTAGCCGTGCGTCCGCGAGACCTCTGTCACGCGTTTGACGTCGTTCTCGGTGAACGGGCAGTTGTAGCTCCCGCCCTGCAGTTTCAGCGTATCGCGCGCGAGCGTGAGCGCGAGTTCCTGCGTGGGCGGGGTCCAGTGAATCTCCGGTCGGTCCCGCCCGGAGAGGAGCGCGGGAACGACACCGGCGTGGTCGAGGTGGCCGTGGGAGACGACGACGGCCTCGGGCGTCGGCGCCGAGACGGGGAACTGCGGCGGGTTCCCCGTCAGCATCCCGTAGTCGAGGAGGAGCGACTCGTTGACGAGGACCGCGCTCCGGCCGACCTCGCGGACGCCGCCGAGGAACTGGAGCTTCATCGGACCGGACTACCCACCGCGGCGGTTTCCGTCCGTCGGTTCGCCGTCCCCTCGATATCAGATTCGGGAAGGAGAACGGAGTCGAATTTCGTTGGTAGATGGATAGAGTCCAGTTTATAGGGCCTTCTTATGCCCCTTATCTACTCGATATCTATTATGAGAATAGGCGAGGCAGGTTTTTGTATCAGACTCTGAAACCTGGGGGGTAAGCACGGGCGACTGAGCTGTCTCGGGGGGGCACGGGCCTCTCAGCACACGCGAGGTGTGTCGATGGGACGAGTCCACTCGGTCGGAACGTGCCGAGAACGACAATGAACTTCAAACAATTACTGACGGAGGACCGCGCAGTGAGCCCGGTCATTGGCGTCATCCTGATGGTCGCGATCACGGTGATCCTGGCGGCCGTCATCGGGACGTTCGTGCTCGGGCTCGGCGATCAGGTCTCCGAGAGCGCACCGCAAGCACAGTTTACGTTCAATCTTGATTCGAGTACTGACCAACTCACCATCACTCACGATGGAGGAGACGCGATCTCGAGCGACAATATCAACATCACTGGCGGTGGGAACGACGTCAGATGGGACAACTCGCAAGGCATCACCACGGCGTACGACGTCTCTGCCGGCAACTCGACCGTCCTCAATGACGGTACTGTGGCGGGTGGCGGCACCGAAGATGCCGTCACTGCAGGCGAGACGATCCGAATCGTCTGGTCGTCGCCCAACAGCGACAAGACTGCGACTGTCGGACAATTCGAGGCGTAATAATGAACTTCAGAAAACTACTGACGGAGGACCGCGCAGTGAGCCCGGTCATCGGCGTTATCCTGATGGTCGCGATCACGGTGATCCTAGCGGCCGTCATCGGGACGTTCGTGCTCGGGCTCGGTGACCAGGTCTCAGAGAGTGCACCACAGGCACAGTTCTCCTTCGACTTCGCGAACGGAACGTACGGAACGATCACCCACGACGGCGGGGACTCGATCGACGACTCGACGCTGAGCGTGGTCGTCGGTGGTGCTACCGTGTACTCAGGAACTGGTGCGGCCGGGAGCCCAGGCGACATTTCAGCGTCCTCACCTGACTTCACTGCCGGTGCCGGCGCCGCCGCCGACGCTTGGGGTAGTGAAGTGAGTGCCGGTGACTCTATCGCGCTGGCGCCAGGGTCGGACCAGGCTGGTAATGAAGTCCGTATCGTCTGGTCGTCGTCGAACAGCGACAAGACGGCCACGATCGGCCAGGCCACCTGGCAGGGCTGACACAACGGTCCTTCGATTTTTCTGTTTATTCGCTGCTGAGCGGCAGCACTGACTCTCACTCCTCGCGTGAGAACCGCCGCACCTGAAACTCGGCGTACCCACCGTACGCCACCTCCAGCGCCCCGAGCCACCAGTTCCACCGACTCGCGACGCTCCCGTCCGGCGCGTCGGCCAGATTTCGAACCACCTCCGCGACGGTCAGGTCCGACCCGCGGTCCTCGGTCACCTGTCCCGACTCGGCGAGATCCATCGCCTGCCGGACCACCACCCGTCGTTCCGCCTCGCTCCCCTCGAACGCCTCGGCGAGCGCGCGGTCGAGTTCGTCGGCGTTCACGTCTGGAGTGAGGGGACGAGGACATTTCAACCCGCGCTGAGCACGGACTCTCGTTCGCTCACCGCCGCGAGTGAGGCGCTCGGCACCGTTCGATCGTTTGAGGGAATCGCTGTGGGCGACGGTGTGACCACACAGTACCCGGTGCGCAGTTCGAATCCTCGCGCACCGAAGCGCCTGCGGCGCTTCGGGCCTTCACTCGCTTCGATCGTGAAGACCTCCCCAGCCGGGTGCTCGCGGACGAACGGCTCGAAACGACAGAGCCGCTTCGGCGGTGTGGTACCCCCACCCTGGCAACCGCGCGGTCCTCTCACACGCGATTCGACCCGGACAACCGGCACACGCTGAGGACGTTGTCCCGCCACCCTTGCGACTGCAGGGGCTCTCGCTCCGTCCTCGTCCGCGTCGTTTCGCAAGTCGTGTCCCAAGTTATCGCCCATCTAGCCGGATGCCGTCGTTGCGGACGGTGCTGACAGTGCTGGTGTGGTGAACCCGAAACGGGTCACCGTCTCGCTGTCACCGATCGCTCACGTCGCTCGTCCGTTCACTCCCACCACTCGCTCCGCCGCTCCTCGTAGGAGGCGTCGCGGAACGGCGGCGGTCTCTCCGCGTCGGTCTCGGCACCGAACGCCGTGGCGAGCCAGTAGCCGACGTGCCAGCCGACGGCGTCCGTGTCGAGTCCGACGACGGTCACGGTGAACTGCGAGTAGCGCTCGCTGGCCCCGTCGCCGTCGGGATCAGGGCCACGGCTCGACCCGCAGGAGCCCGACCCTTCGGAACACGCCGCCGATTCGGCGTACCGGACCACGAGTTCGGCGTCGGGGTCGTCGACGACGCGGAACGTGAGCTCTCGATCCGTCGGCGCGCCGCGCTCGTAGTAGTCGAGTGCCTCGCGCACCTGCTCGCGGGCGGCCCCGGGATCGGGCGCGTCCGCGACGTCGACGTAGACGGTGAACTCGCCGTCGGCCCACGGGAAGTCGCGCTCGGTCGCGTTCGGCTGGGGCAAGGTGGTGAGCGTCACGCCGGTCCGCATCACGTCCTGGGGCTCGTCGTCGTGGCCCAACCCGAGCGTGTGGCCGAGTTCGTGTTGGACGACCTGGACGGTCGACGCGTCCGAGAGCCCGGTCTTGATCTCGACGGTGACCGGCCGGTCGATCTGCCCCGCGGCGGTGATGTACGGCGCGCAGCCGGCGGTGTCGTGGCTGTCATCACAGCCCGTGATCTCGTCCTGGAACCGGACCACGACGTCCGGGTTCGCCGCGTCCGGGCGGACCTCGTACTCCACTCCGTAGCCGGCGTACCGCGTCGCGTTCGCCTCCCAGTACGCCGTCGCCGTCCGAACCAGGGGGACGACGTCGCGTCCGGCCGGACCGTCGACGGCCACGACGATCGGATCGGACCCCCACGGGCTTCGGCTGTCGGTGGTCGCCTGCCCGCCTTCGGCGGAGCCGTCGCTTCCGGGATCGCTGTCGACCGCCGTCGCGGCGGTGGGACTCGCCCCCGAACTCGGGCGGTCGTTGTCGGCGAGACCGCCCGATCCGAACGACGGTCCCAGACAGCCGGCGAGGACGACCGCGAGGAGGAAGGCGACGACGAGGGAGGAGCGAACCATCCCTCCGATCTGGGAGGCGGAGACGCAAATCCCTTTGGCCCCGGCTCTCACGGCTGGGAACGGCTCGACCGGGCGCGCGTCCGGTCAGTCCGACGCCGGCGTACCGCCCGACTCGGACGCCTCGTCGGTCGCCCCGTCGTCGACGAGGGTCGGCGTCTCGGGCGTGACGTCGGCGAGTCGCATCGCGTTGCCGGTGACGCCCAGGCTCATCCCCATGTCACCGACGACGATCGCGTGGATGACCGACACGAGGCCGAGCGGCGCGCCGACGGCGAGGACGGCCTTGACAGCCAGCGACGACCAGACGTTCTGTCGGATGACCCGACTCGTCCGCCGGGAGAGGGTGACGAGGTACGGGACCCGCACGAGGTCGTCGCTCATCAGCGCGACGTCGGCCGTCTCGATCGCCGTGTCGGTGCCCGCGGCACCCATCGCAACGCCGACCGAGGCCGTGGCGAGCGCGGGCGCGTCGTTGACGCCGTCGCCGACCATCGCGACCGGCCCGTGGTCGGCCGCGAGCCGCGACACCGTATCGACCTTCTCCTCCGGGAGCAGGTCGGCGTGGACCTCGTCGACGCCCACCGCCTCGCCGATGACCCGGGCCGTGCGCTCGTTGTCGCCGGTGAGCATCGCGGTCCGGACGCCGAACTCGCGGAGGCGGGCGACCGTCCAGCGTGCTTCGGGGCGGACGGTGTCGGCGACGGCGACGACGCCTTCCAACTCCGACTCGGTCCCGACGAGCACGACCGAGGCACCCCGCGCCTGGAGCCGCGGCACGACGTCCTCGGCGAGGTCGACGTACGTCCCCTCGTCGTGGTCACAGCGGCGGGTCTGGAGCCCTCCGTCGGTCCGGAGGTCGGCGTCGAGGTGTGCGTGCCCGAGGTCGAAGCCGAGGTCGGCGAACAGCGCAGGCTTGCCTGCGTAGTGGGTGACACCGTCCAGGTCAGCTTTCACGCCCTTGCCGGGGATCGACTCGAACGCCGTGATCGCGCGCTCGTCGACCCCGCGGTCGTCGGCGTGGTCAACGATCGCCGCCGCGATCGGGTGTTCGCTCCGCGCTTCGAGCGCCCGGGCACAGGCGAGGAGCTCGTCTTTATCCCTGTCACCGAGCGGCACGGCGTCCGTGACGCTCAGCTCTCCGGTGGTGAGCGTGCCGGTCTTGTCGAACGCCACGACGTCGACGTCGGCCATCGCTTCGAGTCGGTCGCCGCCCTTGACGAGGACGCCGTTGCGCGCGGCGCTCGTCACGGCCGAGACGACCGAGACCGGCGTCGAGATGACGAACGCGCAGGGGCAGGCGACGACCAGCAGCGTGAGGCCGCGGACGAACCAGGTCTCGAACGGCGCGCCGACGACGAGGGGCGGGCCGAACGCCGTGAGGAGCGCCCCACTGACGATGACCGGCGTGTAGTACCGCGCGAACCGGTCGATGTACCGTTCGTGGTCGGTCCGGGCCTCCTCGGCGTCGGCGACCAACTCGACCACCTGCGCCAGCGTCGACTCGCTCGCGGTGGCGGACGCCTCGACCTCGAGGTAGCCCTCGGCGACGATGCTGCCGGCGTACACTTCGGCGTCCGGAGCCTTGTCCACCGGGACGGACTCGCCCGTGATCGGCGACTCGTCGACCGCGCTCTCCCCGTCGGCGACGACGCCGTCCACGGGAACGCGCTCGCCCGGACGAACCACGACGCGTTCCCCGACGGTGACGTCGTCGACCGGGACGACCCGTTCGTCACCGTCGCGGAGGACCGTCGCGGTGTCCGGCGAGAGGTCGACGAGCGCCTGCATCGACGAGCGGGCGCGGTCCATCGAGAACCGCTCCAGCAACTCGGCGACCGAGTACAACACGGCCAGCGTCGCCGCCTCGAACGGGAGGTCGACCGCGAGCGCCGCGACGACGCCGACGCCCATCAGGAGGTCGACGTCGAGCGAGCGGGTGCGCACCGAGTAGTAACCGTTGCGGAGGATGGCCTGCCCGGCGACGAGAGCGGCGAGCACGAGCGCGAGCCACGCGACGGTGATCTCGCGACTGCCGACGGTCCCCACCAGCGGGTCGACGGCAGGCACGACGTACTCCAAGCTCCCGCCGGCCAGGAGCAACGCCGCCCCGACCCCGGTCTTCAGGGCGCGTCGCGACCGCCAGACGTCCCGCGAACCCGCGGCGTCGTCTGCGTCGGCCTCGACGGTGTACCCCGACTGTTCGACGGCGGCGACGACATCCCCCCGCGAGGCACGTGTGGGGTCGACCGTGACGACGAGGGTCCCCGACGCCGGACGGGTCTCGACGGTTTGGATCCCGCCGACCGTCGAGAGGCCGTTCTCGACCTTCCCGGCGCAGGAGGGGCAGTCCATCTCCGGCACGGACAGCGTCAGCCGCTCGTCGGTCTCGACGGCGTACCCCGCCCCCTCGACGGCTCGATGGATCGCCGCCGGCGCGGTTTCGTGGTCGTCGTAGCGGACGACGAGCGTCCCCGACGTCGGACGGGTCTCGACCGACCGAACCCCGTCGACGGTCGCGAGCGCCTTCTCGACCTTCCCGGCACAGGAGGGACAGTCCATCTCCGGGACCGAGAGCGTGCGCTCGGTCCCCCCGCCGGAGCCGTCGCTCGAACGGCGTGCGTGGGACGACCCGGTGGTCTCCGTCGCCGCGGTGTCGGCCGCGTCGACGGAACACCCGTCGTCACAGCCGCACTCGCCGGCACCGTCGCCCTCACCGTTGTTCATACGCCACGGTAACGGACGGTCGGTTATTAATTCACCTATCACAATTCCGGCCAAGAGTGCGAATTTTTGCTAATCAAACCAAAGTAGGTTAATAACCCGGCCGGTCGCTGTCGCTCGCGGGGCGTGAGCGGCTGAGAGGAGTAAGCCCCCTTCTGTTCGTCCCGGCATTCGGCTGAGCGTCCGCGTCCTGTCCCGGGGGGACCCGGGGGCACGTCGGGGAGCGCCCGACAGCGCCGTCCGGACTACCTGATGGCGCGGACTTGCACCGGTGAGGATTCGCCGTTCCATCCGTTCTCGACCCGCGGCTCGCGGGCGGTGCCCGCTCGCAGACGAGGGACGACCGTCCCTCGCAGCCCTCGGTGGGTTAACTCCCCTCCCTCGCGGTCGGGTTCGCACCCCGGTCGGCGGTGCCGACGCGGGGGATACACCTCATCGGTCGGGCCGAGGGGTCTCGTTTCTGTTCCAGAGCCAGCCGTCTCCGACTCCGGGCTTGCGCCCGGTCACCTGTCCGGACGGTGGGGGGACTTTCCTCATGGCCACCTGTGTAGCCACGGGAGCCGGGCTCTCTCTGCCACCCGTCCGTAGCGCCGACTGGCGGTTAAGCCGTTCGGTGTCGTCGAAACGGGTCGGGGCCGGCCCGCGCTTCGATCGGGCGCGGCCGACGGAAACCCTCACGATTCTTCTCGTGTGAAAGGAAGGGTTCAAGTCGCCAGGCTTCCTCTGGATGGGTATGTCGGAGGCGCAGACCGTTCGCCTTACATACGAGGATGGGGCGCGTGCGGTCGAACTGGCCAGGGAATCCGTCGAATCGTACGTTTTGCACGGCCAACGGGAACAACCGGGGAGCATGCGTGACGCCTTCTACGCGCGAACCGGTGCGTTCGTCCGCCTCCAGTCGACGCGCGGGCGGGGTCGCCTCCGTGGTTGTGCCGGCGCGTACCGAGGCAAGGACCAACTCGGACACGCCATCGTCGACGCGGCCATCCAGGCCGCGTCGGGCGACTCCTGTGGTTCGGAAATCGAAGCGCAGGAACTCCCGCATCTGAACATCTCCGTCTGCGTCGTCTGTAACCATCTTCTCACTAACGATCCCCTCGCCGACCTCGAGCTCGGCCGCCACGGGGTCGCCGTCGACAGCGGCGGGAAACACGGCTGGCTCTACCCCACGATCCCCGTCGAGAACGACTGGTCGAAAGAGGAGTACCTCACCCGCGTCTGCCGCAAGGCCAAGCTCTCGCCCTTCGCCTGGCAGACCGACGAGACGATGGTGACGCTGTTCGAGGGCCAGGTCTTCCGCGAGCGCAACGACGGCGGGAGCGTCGAAGAGCTGTAAACCCAGCTTTTTACTGCGGGGCCTCGGCCGCCTCCGGCGGCCTCGACCCACTCGCAAAAAGCTGGATCAAAAACTCCGCCCGAAGTACGCAAGCGAAGCGAGCGCACGGAGGGCGGTCGCTGTGCCCGTGCGGACTTTCAGTTCGAATCCATCCTCTCCTACGCCGTCCAACGACGCTTCTGCCCCCGGGTTCAGCCGCCGAGGACGACCATCGCGGCAAACCCGAAGACGGCGACCCCGACTCCGTAGCAGCAGTTTGCTGTCGACCGTCAGCTATCGGTCTCGTTCGACATGACGGCCCAGTATATCTCCCACGAGGGAGACGGTGCGACATGGTCGACGTAGGCGAACCCGCCCCTGATTTCACCGTGCCCCGCGCCGGCGGCACGGCGTACGACGATGTCGAGACGTTCACGCTGTCCGAGACGTTCGGCGACGGACCGATCGTCCTCGCCTTCTACCCGGCCGCCTTCACCAGCGGCTGTACCGCCGAGATGTGTGCGTTCCGGGACTCGATGGACTCCTTCGACGACCTCGACGCGGGAGTGTACGGGATCAGCGTCGACCTCCCGTTCGCCCAGAACGTCTGGATCCAGCGCGAGCGACTGAACTTCCCGATGCTCTCGGACTGGACCCACGACGTCGTCCACGCGTACGACGTGGTGCGCGACGACATGTACGGGAGTATCGAGGTGGCGAAGCGGAGCGTCTTCGTCCTCGATTCCGACGGCGTGGTCCGCTACCGGTGGGTCCGCGACGGCGACAACCCCGACTTCGAGGCGTTCGTCTCGACCGTGAGGGACGTGGTCGCGGAACTGGTCGCGGGCGACGAACCGGCGTAGGCCGATGGGGTCGGTTCAGCCGTCTTCGTCGCCGTAGCCACACAGCGCCGCGTCCGCCTCGGCCCGCGCCGCGGCGGCGTCGATACCGAGGTCGACCCCGTCGACGAGTTCACCGTCGCGGATGAGTGGTTCGAGGAGCGCCTCGCCGTCGTCGGGTGCGGGGTCGTCCCGCCGCCGGATCAGGTGTTCGCCGTCGGGCGTCCGGTACACCTCCTTGACGCCGCCGAGTTTCCCGCGTTTCGCCCCCGCGGTTCCGTCGACCTCGACGATGTCGAGCGCGAAGTCGACCGGGTCGGCGTTCGAGACGTAGCCGCCGACGCCGAAGCCGTCAGCGACGTCACGGAGGCCGCGGAGCTGGACGGGGTCGAGACCGCCACTGGCGAAGATCCCCACGTCGTCGAACCCCTCGCTGTCGAGCGCCCACCGCACCTCCCGGAGGATGTGCCGGAAGTCGCCCCGCCTGGAGGAGGTGGTGTCGAGGCGGACGCTGTCGAGGGCGTCGACCGCCCGCGCGGCCCGGAGGCTCTCGTCGACCTCGTCGCTGTAGGTGTCACAGAGCGCGACACGGGGAACGTCGTCACCGACGCTCTCGTCGAACGCGCGCCACGCCGTCTCTTGGTTGCCGGGCCCGAAACAGATGACGAGCGCGTGGGGCATTGTCCCCGAGGCCTCCCTTCCGAGTACCTCCCCGGCGGCCACGTGCGAGAAGCCGTCGAGGCCGGCGACGAGGGCGCTCCGTTCGACCATCGCGGCGATCGACGGGTGGACGTGCCGCGCCCCGAACGAGAGCACGAGCGAGTCGGGTGCCGCCGTTCGAACGTCGAGCGCGGCGGTGGCGACGCCGCTGGCGTGACTGAGAAAGCCGAGCAACGAGGTCTCGTAGCGGGCGAAGTCGAGGTACCGGCCCGAGATGCGCATCACGGGACCGCCGTCGAACAGCCGACCCGCGGGGACGGCGTCGACGTCGACGGCCAGTCCCCCGAGGAGCGTCGCGGCGTCCTTCACGCCCGCGAGGAGCTCGAACCCTCCATCGGAGAACTGATCGGCGGTCACCTCCGCGACGACGTGGGGGTTGCGACCGGCCGCCTCGAGCGTCTCCGCCGTGCGCTCGAAGTACGCGTCGGTCGCCCGTCCCGCCGCGATGGCGTCGGGCCCCACGATGTCGAAGTCGGTCATACGCGTCGTTGCGAGCGGGACGTGAAAAGTTCACTCGTTCAGTCCTCGACTTCGAAGAGGAATCGTCTTCGAGGCGGGTACGCCGAACCGTGCTTCTGTGAGATCCTGCGCGCCGATAGCCACGCTGATGCGGTGGCGCGACGGCCGCGGCGCTGGCCCGTTCCCGTGAGGGGTCCGAACGGAGGCCAGCGAGCCCGGTGTCTCGCCCGGCGATCCGGCGCGAGCGATGAGCGAGCGGAGCGAGGGAAGTGCGGGGCCCGGAGCGTCCCGCTGGGCGTGCGAGGTACGAGGGGCGGAGTCACCGAGAGACGTGAAAGCGCTCGGATTCGGAACTACCCGCCGAGGAGGTGTTTTCGGCGGTGACCTCTTGCGCTCGGTCTACCCACTCGTGATCCGGGAACGGGGCTGGCTTCACGTCGTACGTGTAACGGTAGTTGCGTTCGCCTGCATCGAGTGTAACATCGAACGCGTAGACCACTCCGGCTTCGACCCCAAGCCGGAGTGTCCCGTTGACGACTGGTGGGGCGCGGGTGTCCGTGCGGCTACCAGTCGCTCGGTAGGTAACGACACGGACACCGTGATGCGTCGTCGTGTCGGTGGCTTCCCAGGTGTACGCGTGGAGAACGGTCGGGTGGCGCCCGAGGTTCGTGGGAGCGACGCTTCCGTAGTGCCGGTCGTACCGGTAGTACGCGTCGGTGGCCTCGTGGTAGACGAAGGTGCCGTCCGATTCGAGTTGCTCGCGTTCGCGTGCTGAGACACCATCGGCCGGCTGGACGAACGCGTACGTCGAACCGTTCAGGTAGACCCTGGCATCGTTCCAACGCTCGCCGACGATCTCGCCCGTGGAGGAATTGATGTAGTAGTTCCCTTCCACGAGTGGGCGCTCAGACGGCGCCGTGTAGACGACTGCATACGACGCCCAGTGCTCTCGAGGGCTGTGTGAGACGTTCCTGTCGTCGGCGTTGAGCGCCGAGAAGTTGACGTGGTCCGGCCCAGTCCCTTCGGGGTACTCTCGATCGGAACTCGGGGATGGTGTACCGTCGAACGGCGTCACAGGCCCGACACAGCCGGCCAGAGCGACTGTCGTAGCCAAGAGAACGATCGTAGGGTGTCGTTTCATCGTTTTGTCGAGACACTCCGAACGGGCGGAGAATAATGATCCTGCTAGGTCAAATAGTCACTGCAGTCCTGTTGAAACCCTCGCCTGAATAGCGGGCGCGAATCCGCGGTGTGGGTAGGGTCGACCCCGATCGAAGAATCGCTACCACAGTCGACAGACTTACCATTTTACCAACTGTCGTCCGTGCCATGTCACGCCCGCTGAGCGACGCCCTCCACGGCCAGCAGCTTCGAGACGCCCTGTTCGTACTCGGCGCGACCGGTGGATTCCTCTTTGTTGCGGGGTTCTTGGGCTACGGTAACTTCGCAACAACACTCCCCGGTGTGGTATTACTCGTGCTGATCGGGTCTCTCGGGTTCTGGCTGAGCCGATCGGTGAAGTAGCATACGCGACTTTGCGGCCGTTCTGCAGAACGGTTCTTCGAAACGAACACCGGTGCCGCGACGAATGCACCCGCTGGATACAACACCGCGCTGGTCTCGATCGTGGGCGACTCCGACGTGACCGACGTGACCGACGGGCCGTTCAGCGCGGGCGGACGTCGCCCAGATCGCTGCTCGTGGGCGCGTTGACGATCACGACCCGCGTACCCGAGCGGGTGACGCGGAACGCGTCGGCGTACGGCCCCTCCGAGACGACCCAGACGCGGTCGGCCTCCTGGGTCGCACCCTGGGCGCGGAGGACCGCCCGGTAGGCCTCGTGGAACTCACGGGCGTCCGCCGTGGAGTCCCACTCGGTCACCCAGACGTAGCCGTACTCCGCCGCGGAACCCGAGCCCTTGTGGTAGGGGAAGACGCGGTCGTTCGCCCAGCCGGTCGAGGGTTCGGCGGCGTAGTTGTACGTGTCGTAGTCGCTGTCGGTATCGAACAGCCCGCGGGGGTCGACCGTCTCGGCGTCAGCCGAGCGCGCTTGGTTCCACAACATGGCGTAGATCGACGCCTCGCCGACCGTGTCCGATCCCTCGACGCCCTGGTCGGGGTAGAGCGCCCAGCCGTTCCGTGCGCGGTCGGTGTACTCGATCGGCACCGGCTCCTCGTCGGTGACGTGGATGATCTGCTCGGTCGACTCCGGAGGTGCGTCGAACTCGGCGTTGACGGCGTCCCAGCCGCCGTTTTCCTTCCGCGAACTGACGTACACCGGGCCGTCTGAGTACGGCTGGAAGACGGTCAGGAGGATTCCCAGGTCCGGCTGTGGACCGTCCGATCCGCCGCTCTGTGCGGGGGTCGCGACGCACTCCCACTCGCCACTCGCACACCGCCGGGTGTACTCGCGCTGGACGTAGTTGGCGTCGCCCTCGATGAGTCCGTCGATGGCGAGGTCGCCGTCCTGCGTGTCGCCGCGGTACCGCGCGGAGGTGAGGTTGAACCGCTGGTCCTGGGCGGCGTGGACCAGTTCGTGGATGAGCGTCGAGTTGCGGATGACGGGCGAGTCGGGCGTCTCGGTGATGACCTTGATCTCGTCGTCGACGGGCGCGTAGAAGCCGACGACGGAGCTCCCCTGGGTGTCAGAGAGCTGTCGCTGGACGTTCTCGTCCTCGCCGGAGATGAAAAGCGCCTCCCACACCTGGTTGTTCCAGGCGGCGAACTCGCTCTCGGCGGGTGTGGGCACCTCGCTCGACCCGTTTCTGTACTCCGAGCGGGCGATGATCTCGACGGGGACCTCGGACTCGAACTCGATGTCGCGGAGGTACTCCACGCGGGCCATCGACCGGCCGACGAATGCGTCGAGTTCCGCGTCCGAGAGCCCGTCGGACTGGTCGACGTCGATCGACTCGTTGTACCAGTAGCCCGCCTCCCAGCCGAGCCGGTCGGTCTCGGGATCGGCGGGGGCGTCCGCGGACGCGCCGCCGCTCCCCCCGTCCGCCTCGTCGCCGCTGATCGCGGGCGGTCCGTCCACGAACGGTGCCGAACAGCCGGACAAGACGACGAGGACGACGACGAAGAGCGCGGAGGCGTGGGACCGCTTCATACCGACTGCATGGGTCGGACGTTCAAGAAGCTTGTCGGCGTCGTCACTCGGGCCCGGAAGGCTTAGTCACGGGGACCCAGTACGGGAGGTATGGACGGCCACGGTGGGCACTCCGCGACGCGAACCCGGCGCGACACGGTTCGCTTCTACCTGATCGACCACCGGACGGCGGCGGGCAAGGCGATCGACGTCTGTCTGCTCCTGTTGAACCTGGTGTTCATCGGCATCTTCGTCGCCGAGACGTATCCGCTCTCGCCGGGCCAACGCGCCGCCCTCTGGGCCGCCGAGGTGGTGATCGCCGCCGTCTTCACCGCCGAGTACGTGCTGCGGCTGTACGGCGCGCGGAACCGGCTCGCGGAGGCGACGAACCCGTACACGGTCGTCGACCTGCTCTCGATCCTCCCGACGTTCGCCGTCTTCGCGGGGCCGGGCGTCATCGCCGGTGCCGGCGGCCTCGGCGTCCTCCGACTGCTCCGCGTCGTCCGGGTGCTCCGCTTCTTCCGCTTCACCCGCGACGAGGAGTTCTTCTTCGGGGCGGTCTCCGTCGAGACGCTCCGGGTGGTGAAACTACTCATGACCGTCGCCGCGATCTTCTTCGTCTCGGCGGGGCTGTTCTACGACTTCGAACATGCCGTCAACCCCCGCGTGCGGACGTTCGGTGACGCCTTCTACTTCACCGTCGTGACGCTCTCGACAGTCGGCTTCGGCGACATCACGCCGGCCACCGAGGCCGGTCGGTGGGTGACCATCGCGGCCATTCTCGCTGGCATCATCCTCATCCCGTGGCAGGCGTCGAAGATCGTCCGCGAGTGGACGCACAAGGACAGACAGAACGTCGCCTGCCCGGACTGTGGACTCGAATACCACGACGCCGACGCCTCCCACTGCAAGGCCTGCGGGCACGTCATCTACCAGGAACACGATTCGCGGGAGTGATGGGTAGTCCGCGCTCGGGGTCGGCGGCGTGTCCGCCTCGCCCTCGATACGCTGCCCCGACCCGCCGTCTCACTCCCCCACGTCGAACGTGTAACAGACCGCCGTCCCCGAGAGTGCCTCGGTACCGTCGTCACGCGTCACCTGGGTCTCCAGTTCGGTGATCGGCTTGTCCTCCCGGACGGCGGTCACCTCGACCGCGCCGGTGATCGTGTCGCCCGGCCGCACCGGGGCCGTGAACTCCCAGTTCACGCTCATGAACACCGTTCCAGGCCCCGGGAGGTCCTCGGCGACGACGGCGTTGAGTATCCCGCTCGTCACCCCGCCCTGCACGACGCGCTCGCCGAACGGGGTCGCCGCCGCGGCCGCGTCGTCGTAGTGGAGCGGGTTTGTGTCGCCCGTGATCTCGGTGAAGTACTCGATGTGCTCGGGGCGGATCTCGCGGGAGCGTTCCGCTCGGTCGCCCACCTGCGGTGCGCCGTTCGGCCAGACCGACTCGTGTTCGGTCATCGTCTACATAGCGACGCGGACCGGCAAAAGGACGCCGTCGGGGTGGTGCGGCGGACGCACACCCTCGGACCTACTCGAACGCGAACTCGCTCGCGACGAACAGGAGCGTCCCGCCGACCGCGGCGGCGAGGAACGCGGCGACGGGAGCGTCGACCGGCCGCGCGGAGACGACGAATGCGCCGGCGAGCGCCGCGCCGACGAGCGCCGCGCTCGCGACGAACAGGAGCGACCAGACGACTGTCTCCGCGAGGCGGAGCGTCTCGGTGACGGATCGGCCGGCGTCGGCCACGGGTGAGAGTGTCATACGGGACGATCGGCCGTGCGGTACATCGACCTGTCGGTGGGTCGTTTCACGCGGGCCGCTTCGCGGCGTCCGTCCGAGATTGCCAACGGCTATCCGTGTCGAGCGTCTTCCGACGGTATGGACTACGAATCGTCGCTCGACCGTGCGATCGACGCGCTGCCGGAGCGAACCGGAACCGAAGAGAGACGCCTCCGCGTGCCCGATCCCGCCGGCGAGACGGACGGGGCGTTCACACGCCTGACGAACCTCGGCGCGATCGCCGACGCGCTCTCGCGGGAGCCCGAACACGTCCACCGGGCCATCCAGCGCGAACTCGGGACGGCGGGTCAGTTCGACGGCGACCGCGCCCGCTACAACGGCTCGTTCACCGTCGCGGACTTCGACGCCGCCATCGAGAAATACATCGAGGAGTTCGTCCTCTGTAGCGAGTGCGGCCTGCCGGACACCCGCCTGACGACCGAGGACGGCGTCGACATGCTCCGCTGTACGGCCTGTGGGGCGTTCCGTCCCGTCGAGAAGCAGAAGCGCCAGACGACCACGCAGACCCCCCGCGACGTGATCGAGGAGGGCGAGACGTACGAGGTCGAGATCACCGGCACCGGCCGGAAGGGCGACGGCGTCGCCGAGCGCGGCAAGTACACCATCTTCGTCCCCGGCGCGCGTGAGGGCGAGGTCGTCTCCGCGCTCATCGAGAGCATCAGCGGCTCGCTGGCGTTCGCGCGGAAAGTCTGAACCGGAGCGGAGCGAGTGCGTTTTTACAGGCTGTCGAGGAAGAATGCCCCGGGGCTTGACCCCGAGGCGATTCACGGTCGGCGCATGGACCCCGACGACCGGTGGGTGAGGTGAGGCGCTGAGTGGCGAGTGAGAGTGGCGTACAGCCGCTAGGGCGGTGACACCACGGCCCTCCCCAGCCGATGCCCCCTCGCTCACTGCGTTCACTCAGTCGCTCATCCCTCGCGCCGGGTCGCGGTCAGAGCCGCGACCGTCGCGCCACCGGGGCCGTGCTGTCGGGACAGGGAGTGACGAGCCGGTCCCGACGACACGCTTTTTCACCGGTCCGGTCGACTCCCGGGTATGGAGTACACCACGTTCGGCTCGACGGGGACGACCGTCTCGCGGATCTGTCTCGGCTGTATGAGCTTCGGCACCCAGTGGGACGACTGGACGCTGGACGCCGAGGAGAGCCGCGCGGTCATCGAGCGCGCCATCGAGTTGGGAATCAACTTCTTCGACACCGCCAACGTCTACTCGTACGGCGAGTCAGAGGAGATCCTCGGCGAGGTCTTAGGCGAGTACGACCGCGACGAACTGGTCGTCGCCACCAAGGTGTACGGACAGATGCGCGAGGACGACCCCAACTCCGGGGGGCTCTCCCGCAAGACGATCGAGCAGGAACTCGACGCCTCCCTGTCGAGACTCGGCATGGACACCGTCGACCTCTACCAGATCCATCGCTGGGATTACGACACGCCGATCGAGCAGACGTTGCGGGCGCTCGACGACCAGGTACGAAGAGAGAAAGTGCGACACGTCGGCGCGTCGTCGATG
The DNA here is from genome assembly GCF_024228675.1 of Salinigranum marinum. Classification (NCBI taxonomy): domain Archaea; kingdom Methanobacteriati; phylum Methanobacteriota; class Halobacteria; order Halobacteriales; family Haloferacaceae; genus Salinigranum; species Salinigranum marinum. The sequence continues at coordinate 3,706,627 of NZ_CP100461.1, forward strand.
TGGGCCCACCAGTTCGCCGAGGCGCTCCACACCGCGGAACGCGAGGGGCTCGAACGGTTCGTCTCCATGCAGAACCTCTACAACCTCGCCTACAGGGAAGAAGAACGCGAGATGCTCCCGCTCTGCGCGACGGAGGGCGTCGCCGTGATGCCGTGGTCGCCGCTCGGCGCGGGCTACCTCACCCGCCCCCACGACGAGTTCGAGTCGACGACGCGGGGCGAACACGAGGCCGGCGTCGGCCGACCGTACAAGGAGGGCGGCGGGATCGAGGTGAACGAACGAGTCGAAGAACTCGCCGCGGAGAAGGACGTGAAGATGGCCCAGATCGCCCTCTCGTGGCTCTTCCACAAGGAGTGGGTGACGACCCCTATCCTGGGAACGTCGAGCATCGAGCACCTCGAAGACGCGGTGGAGGCGCTCGACGTCTCGCTGTCGGACTCCGACGTCGAGTGGCTCGAAGCGCCCTATCGACCCGTTCGAGTGTCGGGGCACGAGTAGACCGGTCGTCGAGGACGCAGGCTTCAGCGGCGATTGGTGCGCGGGTCGAGTGCTACTCACCCTCGTCCACGACCGGGATCTCGATTCCTCGAACCTGCCCCCGACCTGACGCCGACCCCTCGCGGGCGCGCTCGCGCCAGAACGCATCGTCGAGGTACCGCTCGTCCGTGGCGTGATAGCCCAGCGCCCGCGCGACCGGGCCGACCGTCTCGCCGAGCGCCCGCTGGATCGCGTACGGCGCGCCCGTGAAGTACGTCTCGTCGAGCGTCTCCTCGGCCATCGCCATCGCGCGAAGGAACTCCGGCCGCCCCTGCTCGTCGACCTTCCCCTCTTGGGCGAGGCCGAACAGCGTCACGACCACCGCGCCGAGGCGGTCGTTCGGCGGGACGGTCCGGACGCGCATCGTGGCCGCTTCGTCGCCCTCGTTCCGGAAGGTGTGGGGCGTGCCCGGGGAGACGCGGACCTCGGTGTCGGGCCCGAGTCGCCGTTCGCGGCCGCCGACGCGGAAGGTGACGGTGCCGTCGCGGACCGTGAACCGCTCTTCGGTCGTGCGGTGGACGTGTTCGGCCGGCCCCTGTGCGCCCGGGTCGAGACGGATCTCCGCGGCTCCCTCGTCTCCCGGCACGTCGAACAGCGAGACGCCAGTCACGGGGTTCGAGACGGGTACGCGCTCGTCGGTCGCTCCCTCGGCCATACGCGTCCAGTCGGCGTCGTACGGAAAGACGGTTTCGCCGTCACGGGGGCGGACGTGTCGCGCCGCTGGGCGTCTCAGACGCGGTCGACCGCGGCGTTACAGCGCAGACACAACACCGTCTCGGCGACGTAGTTGACGTCGTTCGCGCCGCAGTCGGGACACCGGAACGCGTCGACGCCGTACTCGGTCGATCCCCGAGGGGCGAACAGCCGGCCGTCGTCGACTCTCACCTGTAGCAGCGATCGGAGCCGCGACCGCTTGAACCGGACACGGTGGCCGAGCGCGTCCGACCCGCTCGACCCGTGGAGGTCGCCCCAGTCGAGGTCGTCGGGCCGCGACAGCTGGAGCACGGCGTCGGTCCCGGCCTGGAGGAGGGGCCGGGTCGTCCACTCCGCCGGCGCGTCGGGGTCGGCGGCCGCGTAGCCGTCGGCGGCGCGGTCGTACGCCGCAGCGGCGCGGTCGGCGTCGCCGGCAAGGGATCGAAAGTCGCCGGTCCACTCGTGGCAGGCGGCGCGCTCGACGGCGTGGTCAAGGACGTGCTCGCGCTGGTCACTGCTGAGAAGAATACCCTGGCCGGCGCGGTTGCGGGCGCGGTTGTCGGCCCCGGCGACCCGGTAACAGACTCCCGCCAGGAAGAGCGCGGCGAGTGGGTAGCCGACCCACCCGGCGTCGTCGGGATCGAACGCCTCACGCCGACGGCCTTCGAGACCCGCCAACCCCCCGTAGGCGGCGAGCGTATACTCGTCGCCGGCGTCGGCGTACGCGTGGGTCGAAAGCGCGCGGATGGCCCGGTCGCGGTGGTTCAGTTCGCCCTCGTCTCCGTGCCCGCCGCCACTGTTCGAGGTCACGAACCGGGGTACGGACCGAGCGGTATCAAGCCCGCCGACCGCGGCGGCACGGCCCTCCGCGCGCAGGTCGCGGTCGCGGTCGGTCTCTACCGTGAGGTCCGGCACCTCGACGGGATGGCCGGACCCGTCGACGGCGGTGAGGTGCCGAGCATCTCGACGTTCGCCCTCGCCGCCGCCGTCGGAACAGCCCACTGACGAGGCCGGGCGTCGAGTGGTGGGGAAACCGTCTCAGCCAGGACGGACGTCGGGACACGAGTAGCGACCGCCGATCAGCACAGCGACGGTTCCGAACACGTTGCGTCGGTCACCCGGGAACCGCGTCGACCTCGCCAAGGAACGCCTCGACTGCCTCGAAGTGGTCGTCGGGTTGTTCCCAGAACGGCATGTGACTGCTCTCGTTGAGTTCGACGAGTTCGGCGTCTGGGAGTCCGTCCGCGAGGTCTCTGCCGAGGTCCGGGGAAAACTCATCGTAGCTGCCCGTGAGGACGAGCGTCTGAACGTCGAGTCCAGCGAGGCGGTCGGAGACGTCCCAGCCGCGGAGGCGTGCGGTCTCGGCGACAGTGAACTCCGTTGGGCCCCACATCAGGCCATAGACATCGTGGTTCATCTCCGCGAACGCGCGCGAGAGCGACCGCGGGAACGACTCCGTCCGGCAGATGTGCGTCCTGATGAGTTCCATGAGCGCCGCCTGGAACTCCGGGGCGTCGAACGTCCGACTGGCTTCGTGGGTCGCGATGGCTTCGCGTGACTCCTCCGAGAGCGTCTCCACGGTCTCGCGGACGGCATCGTGCGCGGAGGCCATGTCCGCGAACGTGTTTGCGAGCACGAGGCCTGCCACCCGCTCGGGGTACGCGAGGGCGTACTCCAGCGAGAGCATGCCACCCCACGAGTGACCGTACAGGTGGATCTGCTCCGCGCCGATTGCCGCACGGAACGCCTCGACCTCCTCGCAGTAGTGATCCACGGTGTAGCGGTCGAAGTCGCCCGTCGCGGGCCCGTCGGAACGGCCGACACCGAACTGGTCGTAGAGGTAGACCGTCCGCTCACCGCTCCCGTGGGCCGCGAGCGGCGCGAGGTAGTCGTGGGGGATGCCTGGTCCTCCGTGGAGGCCCACGACAGTCTCGTCTCCACTCCCGAACCGACGGAAGAACAGTTCGTACCCGCCCACGTCGAGGTACCCCTCGCCGTGGTCCCGTTCGAAGTAGTCGTAGGTCGTCATTTTTTCTCCTCTCTGGCTGGACGACCCGAACGGACATAAATATATCATTCAATTGACTGTTAATGGAGTGTCTCGAGCGACGGAGCGTGGCGACGCTCACTCCCCGTGGTGGGCCCGTCCCAGTTCGCACAGCTCCTCGTCACGGTCGGTCTCGACGACGAGTTCGGGGACTGGCTGTGGGCTCCCCTCGGTGTCGACGGAGACGAAGGTGAACGTCGAGTCGCTCGTGCGCTCGGACTCGCCCGTGCGCGGGTCCTCGCGGTCGACGCGGATGCGGACCCGAACGCTCGTCCGGCCGGCGTCGTACACCCACGACTCGACGACGGCGATCTCCCCTCTCGGGATCGGTCTCCGAAACTCGAGGCTCTCGACGCGCGCCGTGACGCAGGTCTCGCCCGCAAAGCGCATGGCACTCATCGCGCCGATCTCGTCCATGAGATGCATCACGATGCCGCCGTGGGCCGTGTCGTAGTTGTTCGTCTGGTTCGGCTGGATGCGTTCGCGGTTCTGGATGTAGGTGTCCGAGGGCGTGGGCATACAGGGAGAGGGCAGGCGAGCGACTTACCACTGGCGCGACCGCTCGCGCCACCCCATGGGCCACGTGGGACGCGGCGAAAGCGTGAGGTGCCCTCGCGGCTTCGTCCGACCGTGACCGACGCCGACAGCGAGACCGCGGTCGGGAGGCGCGTCGCCGACGTGTTCGACGCGACCGTCACCGGAGTTACGGAACTCGACGGCGGGATGGTCGGGACGGTCTACCGCGTCGCGTTCGCCGCGCGCGACCCGGTCGTCGCCAAGACGGGGCCGACGCCGCTCGACGTCGAAGCGCGGATGCTCCGGTATCTCGCCCGCTACTCGTCGCTTCCCGTCCCCGCGGTCGCGTACGCCGACGCCGACCTCCTCGTCCTCGCGTTCGTCGCGGGGTCGTCGACCACGACGCCCGCCGTCGAGCGTGACGCCGCTACGCGGCTCGCCGCGCTCCACGACCGGACGGCGGGGGCGTTCGGGTTCCCGTTCGACACGCTCACCGGCCCGCTGGCACAGCCGAACCCGTGGACGGCCTCGTGGATCGACTTCTTCCGCGAGCACCGACTGCGGCACGTCTCGGACCTGGCGCGGGTGGCGGGGACGCTCGCCCCGGACACGCACGACCGGCTCGACCGCGTCGCCGCCGATCTCGCCGACCTCCTCACGGAGCCGGCCCGCCCCGCGTTGCTCCACGGCGACGTCTGGACCGAGAACGTCCTGTCGAGCGACGGCCGCGTCCGGGCGTTTCTCGATCCGGCCTGTTACTACGGCCACCCGGAAGTAGAGTTGGCGTCCGTCGCGTGGACGGACACGTTCGACGCGGCGTTCTTCGAGCGCTACCGCGCCATGCGCGGCATCGACCCCGGCTTCGCGGATCGCGAGCGCGTGTACCGCCTCTTCCCGCTGGTCGTCCACGTCCACCTCTTCGGCGGGGGCTACCGTGAGCGACTCGACCGGTCGCTCGCGGCGCTCGGCTACTGACCCCGGTCGTACGTCCGGACGAACGCGCTCCCCACGCTGACACGGACGAGGCGGTTCTCGGCCCACGCGTCCTCGCTCGCGTCGTACTTCGCGTTGATCCGCCGCGTCGCCGCGCGGGTGGCGGCCTCGTCGTCGACCACGCGGGCCGTGCCGAGCAGCGTCACCGTCCACTGAGCGTGGCCGTGGTGGTCCTTCTGGACCGACAGCGCGACGCGGGGGTTCTCACGGACGTTCGCGAGTTTGCGCCCCGTGGTGACGAGTTCGATCACGTCCCCGTCGGGGTCGTACAGGTACCACACGGGGGCGACGTGCGGTCGCCCCTCACGGCAGGTCGCGAGATGTGCCATCAGCGGTTCGCTCGTGAGCAGTCGTTCGGCTTCTCGGGGGACGTCGGACATGGCACACTGAACGGTCGGCGTCGGCAAAGGCCTGCCGTGGCGGCCTCACAGCCGCAAGAACAGGAGTACGACGCCGTAGAGGGTCGCGATGGTGGCGAAGCAGACGAGGATCGCGACGATCACCACCGTGCTCGACGGGATGACGATGTCCCCCGACAGCAGCGCCATCGGTGACGATCCCCAGAAGAGCTGCTGGAACGGGTAGAACACCGCCAGACAGAGCGCGAGCAGTCCAGTGACGATCAGTCCGAGCGGAACGAGCGGATCCTCGTACCCTTCGGCCGACCGCACACCTCTACTCATCAACGACGAAGAAGGTCCGCGTAAACATAAATATTGTCCAAGTCATTCAACTCTGATATCGGTCCGCCGTGGATCGCACTCCTCAACCGCGACCGACGGCCCGGATCACGGTCTCACTCGTCGTCGGGGTCGAACTCGAGCGCGGCGGAGTTGATGCAGTAGCGCTTGCCCGTCGGCTCGGGGCCGTCCTCGAATACGTGTCCGAGGTGGCCGTCGCAGGTCGCACACAGCACCTCGATCCGGTGCATCCCGTGGCTCGTGTCCGTGCGCGTCTCGACGTTGCCGCCGAGCACGTCGTAGAAGCTCGGCCACCCGCTGTTGGAGTCGAACTTGGTGTCCGAGTCGAACAGCGGCGTCCCACAGCCGGCGCAGGCGTACGTGCCGTCCCCGGACTTCTTCAGGAGGTCACCGCTGAACTTGGGTTCGGTGCCGCGCTCGCGGAGCACGCGGTATGCCTCCGGGGAGAGGCGCTCGCGCCACTCGGCGTCGGAGTCGGGCAGGTCGCGTGCGTCCGATGTCGACTGATCCATACTCGGGAGAGGGGCTGGAAGGAAAAGAGGGTTTGCCGGACGGCGTCGGCTCGCACCGGGACCACTCCTCGACGCACGTCCGCTCACACCGTTCACACCAAGCCGCTCGGCGCGCGTCAACCGTTGCGGCGGAGCATCTCGGGGAGTCGCACCCGTTCGAGGTCGTCGAAGCCGTAGTCAAGGAGTCGCGCGCGGGTCACGGCGGTGGGGACGCTCCCCTTGGGCCGGCGGTCGTCGGTGTCGTCTCGCGCGGACGGCGGACCGGCGACCGGTTCGGTGTCGACGAGGGCGTCCCAGACCGCCTCGTGGTCCGCGAACTCGCGGCGGTTGTTCTTGGCGCGCTGTTGTCCCTCCTTGAACGAGAGTTCGAGGACGCTCCGGCGGTAGGCGGTGTCGGCCTGCTGCATGATCCGCCGATACTCGTCGGGGTGTCGCTCGCCGAGGACCGCCGCGACCCCGAGGGCGTACATCCGCTTGAGCGCCTCGTCCTCCGAGAGACGTGTCCAGTCGAAGCCGAACGCGTTCTCGTACATCTCGCTCACGCGTCGACCTTGGTCGAGGGGTCGATCACGAGCCCGCCGTCGGTGAACTCCGCCGAGCGGATGTCACAGTCGATGTTCGTCCCCCGCATCTTGATCACCTGGACGCCGCGTGTCATCCCGCCCGCGTCGAGGTAGTTGTGGAAGAACACGACCCCGTGGGCGAGGTAGTGCTCGTCGGCGTACGACGTCGGGTCCGTCATCTCCGACACCAGCAGGGTGGTGGCGTCGCCCTGTTTCAGCGCGGTGAGAAACCGAGTCATCTCCTCGGAGCCGTTGGCGAAGAACAGCCGGAGGAGCATCGTCGAGTCGATGATGAGTCGGTCGACGTTGCGCGAGTTGACGAACGCCACGATCTTGTCGGTCAGCGACTTGACGCTCGAGGAGCCGCTCCCCTGCGAGAACTGGTTGAGCACGTGCTTTCCCTTGGGGCTCACGAGGTTCAGAAAGCGGAAGTTGTCCGAGTCGGTGAGCGTATCGAAGCCGAACTCGTAGCCCGACATGTCGTTCACCAACTCCTCGCGCGTCTCGTGCATCGTGATGTACATACACTGTTCGCCGTTGCGCAACCCCTCGGCGACGAACTGCGCGGTAAAGGTCGTCTTCCCGCTGCCAGGCGGACCGCTCAGGACGTACAGCCGTTCGGGGAGGAATCCGCCCCCGACGAGGTCGTCGAACCCGCTGACGCCACTCCGGATTCTCATAACTCGACCCACACGACACCGACGCATAACCGTTTTCCACCAGATATCAGGTACGATAACTAACTGATATCACAGAACACGGTTCAGTCTGTGTGTTTTTCGACGATACGGCTGTGAATACACGCCGTTCGAACTGGAACGACACGCCCCGCCGTGAGCCGGTGCGGCCCGGCCGCCCGGCGGGGCCGAGCCCACGGCGGGAGCGAGCGTCACTCGGGGTACAGTTCGGTCTCGGTCTCGATGGCGTCGATACGGGCGAGATCCGCGTCGTCGAGCGCGAGGGTCGCGGCGCGGCGGTTCGAGCGGAGATGCTCGCGTGAAGAGGCCTTCGGAACCACGGCGAGCCCCTTCGCGCGGAGCCACGCGATGCTCACCGCCGCAGGGGAGACGCCGTGGCGCTCGGCGACCGCCACGACGGGGTCGAGGTCGAAGACGCGCCCGCCGGCGAGCGGCGAGTACGCGACGACCGCGTAGTCGTGTTCGCGGGCGTCGGCCACGAGGGCGGGACGGCGAAACAGCGGATGGTACTCCGTCTGGTGGGCGACGATCGGGGCGTCGAGGTGATCGCGGGCGGTTCCGAGCTGGTCGACAGTGAAGTTGCTCACGCCGACGTGTCCGATCAGTCCGTCGTCGACGAGGGCGTCGAACAGCGGGAGCGTCGTCTCGGGATCGTACGGCCCCCGGGGACGGTGGAGGTACAGCAGGTCGATGGTGTCGACGCCGAGTCGCTCGCGCGAGGCCTCGACGGAGTCACGGAAGCGGTCGGGGGCGAGTTCGTCGACCCACACTTTCGTCGCCACGAGCACCTCGTCGCGGTCGACGATCCCGCGGTCGACCGCCTCGCGCAGCCCCGCCCCGACGACCGCCTCGTTCCCGTAGATCTGCGCCGTGTCGAGGTGGCGGTAGCCGAGGTCGAGCGCCGTCGCCACCGCTTTTCGCCCCGACTCGCCGTCGAGCCCCATCGTTCCGAGGCCGACCGGCGGGACGACGCCGTCGCCCGGTTCGCGGTCGCTCCCTCCCGCGGGGTCGACGCTCACCGCGCGGCCTCCGACTCGCTCACTGGCACGCGGTCGAGCGCCAGCAGCGCCGCCAGCGTCTCGACGTCGTACGTCGGCTCGGTGTCGAGCGCGTGATCGCGGCGGTGCGGTCGGCGGACGAACGCCGTGTCGCAGCCCACGCTGTCGCCGGCGACGACGTCCACCCAGCTGTCTCCGACGTACAGCGTCCGCTCCGCCGCGACGTCCAGATCGTCGAGGGCGCGGTCGAGGTAGTGAGTCGCCGGCTTCTTCCGCGCGAGGCTCTCCGGGACGGGCTCCCGTCCGTACACGGTCTCGAACCACGAGCCGATAGCGAAGTGATCGAAGAGGAAATCCAGCGTCATCTGCTGGTTCGAGCTCACGACGCCCCGCGGGAGGTCGATGGCGTCGACCGCGTGGACGTCGTCGTAGAGGCGCTTCTCGCCGCGGTGGACGGCGTCGACCTGCGCCCGCGAGGCCGTCTCGTCGCGGACGCGCCAGAACTCGTCGGGCGCGAGGTCGTACGTCTCACAGACGGCGGCGAGATCGTCAGGCGAGACGCCGATCGTCACCCGGTCGACGTCCTCGGGCGCGGGGTCGACGTCGAACGAGTCGAACGTGGCGACCGCCGCCTCCCGGAGGACGGAACGGTCGACGAGCGTCGTCAGGACGCCGTCGTTGTCGAAGATCACTGCGTCGTAGGCGTCGTCGGTCACGGTTTCTACCGAGAGAGCCTGAGTAAAGAGGGTACCGGGCGGCGGGCGCGTCCCGGCGTCGTGTGGCTGGCACGGCCGCTGCGATCGTGATCGACGCGTGCCGACCCGGGATCGACGGCTCGCGTGCACGCGTGGCCGCGGCCACGACACATTTGAGTACTCTCCCCCAACACCCACTCATGAGCTCACTGTGTATCGTCGGCGCGGGCGCGGCCGGCGCGGGCGCGGCGTACGCCCTCCGGGATACGGCGATCGACGTGACGGTGCTGGAGAAGTCCCGCGGCGTCTGCGGCCGCGCGGCCACGCGCCGGAAGAACGGCTGTCGCTACGACCACGGGGCCAACTACGTCAAGGACCCCGACGACCGCACGACTGAGCTGCTGTACGAACTCGGCGAGGACGGACTGTTCGACATCGACCAGCCTGTGTGGACGTTCGACGGCGGGGGTCGGATCAGCGAGGGAGACGGCCGCGACGAACACAAGTTCGGCTGGACCGAGGGCCTGACACAGCTAGCGAAGCGCCTTCTCGCCCGGACCGACGCCGAAGTTCGGAACGGGACGCGCGTCGCGTCGATCGACCGCGAGGGCGAGCGCTGGTCGCTCACGGATACCGAGGGCGGGGGCCACGGCCCGTTCGACGCCCTCCTCCTGACGCCGCCGGCCCCACAGACCGCGGCGTTGCTCGCCGACACCCGGTGGGACGACGGCCGACTCCCCCGCCTCCGGGAGGCCGTCGGGTCGGTCCCCTACCGGACGGTCCGGTCGTACCTCCTCCACTACCCCTTCGAGATCGACCGGCCGTGGTACGCCCTCGTGAACCTCGACAAGGAACACGATATCGGCTGGCTGTCGCGCGAGGAGTGCAAGCCGGGGCACGTCCCCGACGGGGAGTCGCTGCTCGTCGTGCAGATGTCGCCCGCGTGGTCGACGGCCCACTACGACGACCCGCTGGAGGAGTCGGTCGGCGTGGTTGGGGAGACGGTCGCCGACCTGCTCGACGACTCGACGCTCGCGGAACCGGACTGGTACGACGACCAGGGCTGGCGCTACGCACAGCCCGACCGGGCGGTCACGGACGTGGTTTCCGAGGCCGAATCGGCGGGGCTGTTCTTCGCGGGCGACTGGGTCGTCGGCGAGGGGCGGGTCCACGCGGCGTTGTGGAACGGGATCGAACAGGGCGAGCGCGTGGGCGAGCACCTCGCGACGTCCGTGCTGTGAGTCACTCCCCGTGGACGGTCTCTCCCCGCTGGAGGCGCGACGCGATGGTGAACGTCTGCTCGCGCTCTCGGCGCGTGGGCGCGTGCGCCGCCAGGTAGCGCGCGACGGCGACGAAACAGGTCCGCGCGTCCGCGTCCGTCCGGCGGTCGGCCTGCGCGAAGCCCGCTTCGAGCGCCTGGAACGTGTGAAAGCCCGCGTCCTCGCGGACCAGCGCGGCCCCTAACCGCTCTTTCAAGCGCGCGGCGTCGCCGCCGGCGTCGAGCACGTGCGCCGCGAGGCGGCCCGCCTCGTCGACGCTCCCCTCCCGATCCATGGTGTCGTCCAGTTCGTCGAGCAGGGCGTCGACGTCCGCGGACGCGTCGCCCCGGTCGGGGAGCGGGGCCGGCGGGCTGTCGAGAAAGCGGTCGAGGTAGACGTTGACCGCGCCATCGAAGACGGCCTTGTAGACGGCCCGGTCGACGTCGGCCCCCGCGACGCGCTCGGACAGCGCGTGCACCGCGTTCGCGTACGTGAACGTGTGGTGAACCGTATTCCAGTCGGAGAACTCGTTCGCGGTCGAAAAGCGCGCGACGCGCGTGGCGGCGGCCATCGCCACCGCGCGAGCCACCTGCCGCGGCGTCGCGCCCGCGCCGATCGCGTCTTCGAGCGCGCCCACGACGCGGTCCGGGTCGTCCGCGAGAAGCGTCTCGACGAACCCCTCGGGCTCCGTCCACGTCGCCCCCGCGCCGTCGGCCCCCAACTCGTCGAGGCGGTCGAACGCTTCGTCCAGTCGTCCCGCGAGGTCGACTGGCTGTCGCCACGACGACAGCTCCTCGCTCCGCGTCGCGTCCGTGAGGCTCGTCACGAGCGCGGGCAGGACCGCCTCGGCGTGCTCCCAGCCGGCGTGATCGAGCGCCTCGCACGCCTTGTTGATGTAGTCGACCGTGTGCCCGCCGTCGAGGTAGCGGTGGTCGGTCGCCGCGGTCAGCAGGAGACCGGCAAGGGCGTCGTCGTCGGAGCCGGCGGCGATCGCCGTCCGGAGACAGCGCTCGGTGCCGTCGCCGTCCCGGACCTCGACGGTGTCGCGGAGCCACCCCGTGAGCCGGTCGTGGGAGAGCCCGCGCGCTTCGAAGGCGTCCTGGTCGAACCGCGGCGGCTCGCCGGCGCAGTCCGAGGCGACCTCGACGAGCCCTTGGTAGAGCGCCCGCTTTCGGTCCGCGGTTGCGAGCGCGGGCAGGACGTTCGCCATGGCCGTGAGGATCGTCAGTCCCGGCCCCCAGCCGTCGGCGCGGTAGCGCACGCCGAACCGGACGCCGCTCTCGACCGGCTCCGTGGGGGTGACGCCGGCGTCGACGAGGCCGATGACCGACTTGGCGACGACGAGCCGGAGGTTCCGTTCGAGGCCGTCGTCGAGACGGTCGGCCCACCGCGCTTCGGGTGGCCGGTCGTCCTGCGGCCGGGGATCGACGTAGACGGTTCCGTCGACGACCGAGACGGGATACGAGGGGACGTCGTCGGCCCAGGGATCGAACGTGTCGCCGCAGGAGAGGGCGAAGCGCGCGTGGTGCCAGTGACACGTCAGCACGCCGTCGTCGACCGACCCGCGGGCGAGCGGGAACCCCATGTGCGGACAGCGGTTGTCGACGGCGAACACCTCCTCCTCGTGGTGGACGACGAGGATCGCGCGACCGTCGACGCGGACGACGCGGTGGCCCTCCTCGCGGAGGTCGGCGAGCGGGCCCACTTCGTGTGCGTGAGACGGGGGCGACGTACTCATATCCCTGGTAACACACCCCACAGGTAAAACGTTCCCGCGCGGCGGAGAGATGACTGAAGCCACCGGTCTCCGTCGTCGCCTTCGTCCGCCGAACGCGTGGCTCAGAGCCGCTCCCGAACCGTCGGACGACGCTCCGTGCGGAGGCGGCGCGAGGCGACGATCACGACGACCACCCCGGCCGCGCCCGCCGCGTTGACGACGATATCGATGGCCGTGTCGACGGCGTAAAACCGGAGCGACCAGCCGTACCAAAAGCCCTTGAACAGGAACTCGTACACCTCGAATCCCGCGCCGACGGCGGCCACGCCGGTGACGAGCCACCACGGCGTCGTGCGCGCCGGTGTCCGATCCCGAAGACCGAGGAACAGGACGGCGGCGACGCCGGCCCCGCCCGTCGCGTGCGTCAGGAGGTCCCACCAGAACAGCCGGGAGTAGATCCCCCACGCGAGGCCGCCGAAGTGCAACCCCGTCACGAGCGCCGACCAGAGCGCGACCGCCGCCCAGGCGCGAGCCGCCGGCCCGCGGCGCCGGAGGTCGGCCCGGAGGCGCGTGACGATCGCCCGGGGCCAGGAGCCGACGTCGGACGGGGAACCGGGCGTGGCCCGCGTCGCCAGCGCCGCCGCCAGCGTGACGACCACCGACCCGACGCCGACGAGGAGTTGCGGCGAGGTGTGAGGGATCGATCCCATCGCATCGGGCGTCTCCCACGTCGCAAGTAGTTCTTCCGACGTGACGGCGGGGCTCGGGGCCACAACCGGAGGTCGCCTCGTTCATCGACAACGGTGAGCGCCCGACCGTGGCAGACGACGCCGTCGCGGTCGCTCGCGTCACACAGCCGGGGAACAGTTAACTGTCCGTCGCCGCTGTCAACGCCATGGCAACTTCTGACAGGGAGCTCTCGACGACGACGAGCCTCTGCCCCACCTGTCTCGCACGCGTCCCCGGCACGTACGAGGCGCGCGACGATGCCGTCTACCTCTCCCGGGACTGTCCCGAACACGGAATCAGTCGCCGCAAAGTGTGGGACTCGCTCGACCACTGGGAGTGGGCCGGCGAGTTCAGCCCCGACGTCCCCGAGCGTGACCCGCCCGAGCGCGACGACGGGAGCGACCTCGCGGTCGACAACGATCACGCCTGTCTCGCCGTCGTCGAGGTGACCCAGGCGTGTAACCTCTCGTGTTCGTACTGTTTCGCCAGTTCGGGCCCGGGCGGGCGCGAACTCGCCTTCGGCGAGGTCGTCAACCTGCTCGACGTCGTGCTCGACAGCGGCGGCCCTCGTCCGATCCAGTTTTCGGGCGGGGAGCCAACGATCCGCGACGACCTGCCCGAGCTCGTCGAGACGGCGGTACGGAAGGGGTTCGACCACGTCGAGGTCAACACGAACGGGATCGTCCTCGCCCGCGAGGACGGCTACGCCGACCGGCTCGTCGAGGCGGGCGTCACCGCGATATACCTCCAGTTCGACGGGCTCCGGGCGGAGACCTACCGCGAGATCCGCGACGCCGACGTCCTCGAAGACAAACACGCGGCGATCGAGGCGTGTCGCCGCGCCGACCTGCCGGTGATCCTCGTGCCGACCGTAGTTCCGGGGGTCAACGACGACGAGATGGGGGCGATCGTCGAGTTCGCCGTGGCGAACCGCGACGTGGTGCGTTCGGTCAACTTCCAGCCGGTCTCGCACTTCGGTCGCTACGCCGACGTCGACGCCAACGGCCGCTTCTCGCTCGACACGGCGGCGACGCGCCTGGCCGAACAGCTCGACGCGCTCGAACCGAGAGATCTCCTGCCGGCCCCCTGCTGTTCGGCGTACTGCCAGTCGGGGACGGCGCTCGTCCCGACGGGGGACGGCGACAGCGACGACGCAGACGACCTGGTCCCGCTGACGCGCTTTCTCGACCAGGGGCTCTGGCGGTCGGTCCTCGGGGGCGTCGACGAGGCCGACTGGATGGAGTTCCTCGCGAAGACCGACGTCGGCCGCGAGAGCGCCTGCGGTATGAGCGGCTGTTGCGGCCCCGTGAGCCCCTCGACGGAGGAGACGACAGATCTGTTCGACTCGGTGCTCCCCGTCACGCTCACCGGCTTCATGGACGTCGACGCCGCCGACGTCGAGCGGCTGGGCAACTGCTGTCTCTCCGTCCCCACGCCCGGTGGGGAGCTGGTCCCCTTCTGTGGGTACAACATGACGACCGACGACGGCGCGTACGCCCTTCGGTCGAGATACGGCTGGGGCGGGCGCGAGCGCGTCGCCCCAGGGTCGGAACTGGAGCCGGAGCCCGAACTCCGGTCGGAGAGCGACGATGACTGACTCCAGAGCGCGCGCCGGTCCTCCCGGGAGGACGCGCCCGTGCTGAACGTTCTCGACGCGGCGATGGCCGACCCCTGGGGGGTGCTCAGGACGGTCCTGGGCGACCCGCTCCACCCGGGCGGGGAGGACGCCACGCGGGCACTGCTCGACCGCGCGGGCGTCACGCGGGGGACGCGACTCCTCGACGTCGGCTGCGGCGCGGGCGGATCGCTCGCGCTCGCCAACGAACGCGGTGCCAGCGCGGTCGGCCTCGACCACGACCCGCGCGGCTCGGGGACCGTCCGGGGGGAACTGGCGTCTCTGCCGTTCCGCGACGCGAGTGTCGACGTCGTGCTCGCCGAGTGCGTGCTGTGTCTCGCGGACCTCGATCGGGGGCTCGCGGAAGCCCGCCGCGTCCTCGACGCCGGCGGGCGACTCGCCCTGTCGGACGTGGTCGTCGCGGGGGATCTGCTCGACCTTCCGTCCGGGCTGACGGAGGCGCTCTGCCTCTCCAGCGCGCGCGAGCGCGAGCGGCTCCTCGGGCGCGTCGCGGCGGCGAGCTTTTCGGTCGAGAGCGTCGCGGACCACCGCGAGGACCTGCTGGCGATGCGCGACCGTGCTGCGAGTCGGGTGGACTACGCCGGGCTCCTCGGGGCGTTCGGCGAGCGCGGTCGACGGCTCCGTACCGGGATCGAGGAGCTGGAGGCGGCGGTCGAGGACGGTCGCGTGGGGTACGTCTCGGTCGTCGCCACAGCCGAGTGAGCAGTTCCTCGCGAACGACCCGCGGCTCCACGCCACTGGGCGACCGCTCTCGCGGGCCGGTCGGCGTGCCCCCGGTCGCGGTGCGTTCCCATCGCGTGAGAGTCGTCGAAATAATGAGTATCGTTGCGGTCGAACAGGAGCGTGCAATGACACGTATCCTCGTCGCGATCGACGGCTCCGACACTGCCCAGGAAGCGTTCTCGTTCGCGCTCGATCGCCACGCTGACGCCGACCTGACCGCCATCGCGGTGGTCGACCCGACGGCGTTCGCCCAGGGCACAGTGGAGATGGCACAGCCGAACGTCGACGCCTGGCGCGAGAAGGCCGAGGGGGAGATCGGTTCCGTCCTCGACGAGGCCGTGGACCAGGCCGAGGCGGCCGGTGTCGCGCTGGAGACGGAACTCGTCTACGGCTCGGCCGCCCGGGCGATCGTCAACTACGCCGAGGAGAACGACTTCGATCAGATCATCGTCGGGAGCCACGGCCGCGACGGCGTCTCCCGCGTCCTCCTCGGGAGCGTCGCCGAGACGGTCGTCCGACGGTCGTCCGTTCCAGTGACCGTCGTCCGGTAACGTAACTGGCGACTCCTCCTTCCCGCTCGATTCGCGACGGACGACAGCTGAGCCCTCGTCGGTCCACCGGGTCGACGTCCACGAGAGACGGACAGTCAAGATGACGAATGGATAGATATCAGTACAATTACCGTGGCAAAAAGGTATTAAGTGCGATGGCGACTGAACATCGTTCACTGAATGCTCGGATCTGGTAACAAAGACGACGCTCGTTCTACGTCTCACTCGCACACGCAGCACATCGAATGCGAACTGTGTGAAGAGGTGCGCCTGTGTACCGAACGCTGCAGTATGGTCACCTGTCAGGACTGCCAGGCCGACTTTCTGCCGCGGAGACGGTTCCTGTAGCGGGCACCCTCACGGCCACGTCCGCGGCTCCCGATCCGACCGCGGCCCCCGCTCACACCGGGACGACGAACCGGACGAGCCAGAGCGCGACCAGTCCGACGACGATGGTCGCCGTGACGTCACCCGTGCGCCAGGCGACGATCGTCGCGGCCGCCCCCGCGAGGAGGCGATCGGCGGTGAGCGTGCCGACGACCGTGGGCTCGACGGAGACGATGCTCGGTACGACGAGCGCGGCGAGCACCGCGGCGGGGACGTACCGTAGCGCACGCGTCACGGCCGGTGGCACCGCGTCGATCCGGCCGAACAGGTAGATGAACGAGAGCCGAACGAGGTAGGTCGCCACGCCGACCGCGACGATCGCCGTCCAGACGCTCAGCGGGCCGTACGCGGTCGCGACCACGAACGCGTCGGTCACTGGCCGGCCCCCCGTTCGACCGCGAGCCCGACGCCGACGCCGACGATCGCGGCGACCGGGAGCCCGAGTTGGTACGGCAGCCCGGTCCCGGCGAGCGCGACGACACCCGCGGCGAGGCCCGCGGCGGTGGTCGGACGGTCCTCGAGCCGCGGCACGAGGAGTGCGAGAAAGACGAGCGGGACGGCGAAGTCGAGTCCCCAGGCGTCGGGGACGCCCCGCCCGAGGCCGACGCCGACGGCGGTGGCGACGACCCAGACGACCCAGACGCTCGCCCCGACGCCGAGGTAGAACCAGTCCCGCCCGCCCGCCGGATCGTCGGCGTCCGCCTCTGGCGTCGTCGATCCGTCCCGCTCTCGGTCGTGGCCGGCCGCCTCGTCGTCGGGCTCGTCAGCCGTGTACCGCGCGATCGCGACGGCGTACGCCTGGTCCGTGAGGAAGTACGCGAGCACGGCCTTCCAGCGCGATCGGTACCGCTGGAAGTACGGGGCGATCGAGGCCGAGTACATGAGCATCCGGAGGTTGATGACGACGCCGGTGAGGACGACGACGAAAAGCGGCGTGTCGCTCCGCAGGAGGTCGATGATCGCCAGCTGGGCGGCCCCGGCGAAGACGACGACCGACATCCCGAGTGCCGCGACCGGCGAGAGCCCCGCGTCGACCGCGGCGACACCCGCGACGAGGCCGAACGGGACGATGCCGACGAGGAGGGGGAGCGACGCGCGCACCCCGGCTCGGACGGGGGGTGGAAGGCGAGCCATATCTCCCGGACGAGACGCGGCCGAAAACCCCTTTCCGTTCGTCGCGCTCGTGGCGTTCGCCCGCCGACGCCGTCACGAGCCGGCCGGTCGCGACTCCGTGGCTCCGACCGGTGGCTACGCGGACGCGTCTCCGCCGTCGATCCCGTCACCGTCCTCTCCTTCGACGCCGATCACGACCGCACTCCGGATGTCGAGGGCGCTCTCGAACTCCTCGCGGCGCTCCTGTCGACTCCCGACCCGCCGGAGTTGCTCCTCGTGGGCGCGTCGGACGGCCTCGCGCTCCCGTCTCGTGAGGTCGAGCCGCCTCCCGACCTCCTCCCAGTGGTCGGGCGGGACGAGAAAGGTCCAGCGGTCGGGGGACTCGTCGACCGCCTCGTACGCGCGACGATACGTTGCAAGCCGCGGGCCGAGGTCGGCCTGGACGCGGTCGACGAGCGCCGGTAGCTCTCGCGCCGCGACGCTGGCTTTCGCCGCCGTGAGCAACAGCACCTGTCCGTCGAGCGGATCGCCCCGGGCCATCTCAACCGCCGGCGCGCATCGCCTTCTGTGCGAACTGTTCGACGAGCGGTTCGAGTACGTCGTCGTCGCCCTCGAAGACGACGTCGACCTCGTTGAGGCTGAGCGTCGGGCCGACGGTGGCTTTCGACTCCGACAGCGACGCCTGCCAGTCGTCGCCGACGACGCGGTCCTCGGCGACCACCTCGCCCCCGAGGTTCGTCAGATAGTGAACCGCCAGCCGCTGTGAGATGCCCCGGAACGACCGTTCGATCCTCATTCGATCCCCCCGGCCACCGGCGGGAAGACGCTCACCGTGTCGCCGTCGTCGACAGACGTGTCGATCCCGTCTATGTGTAATACCTCTCGTCCGTTCTTCAGCACGTTGATCTGCGGCTTGAGATCGCCGTCGACGAGGAGTTCGCCGCCGAGCGCCTCGTACTCCGTCTCCAGGCCGCGGAGCACCTCTCCGACGGTCGTCCCGTCGGCGAACTCGCGCTCGATGGTCTTCGAGCCGACGATCTCCCGGAAGGTAGCGAAGAACTTCAGCGTGATCTGCATGGGTGGAGGGTACGCTGCCACGGATAAAAACGTACGCCGAGTCGGGCGCGCGGCGCGAACGGCCGCCGAGCCGGGTGTCAGTCCCCGCTCTTGCCGAACCGGATGCCGTCCTCGACGAGGCGGTGGTTGCGCTCGCGGTCGACGTGTCCCGCGAGCCAGTCGTGTTCGTGGAGCTGGAGGATGAGGTCGGCCTGGAGGTTCCGCCAGGCGATGGCGTAGATGGGCGACTGCCCCCACGCGCGCAGTTCCGGGACGAACTCGTCGTACCGGTCGAGGTGTTCCTCTAGACGTTCGAGCGCGTCGACGACGTGACTCGCCGCCTCCGACTCCGACGCCGCGGCGTCGATGGCCCGGTTCAACTGGGACTCCATCCCGGCGACCGCCCGCTTCATGTCCTGTGCGGCGTCGCCCTCCTCGTCCGGCAGCGACTCCAGGATCTGTTGGGGGACCCCGAGTTCGACGTGTTCGTCGACCATACCTCCCAGGAGGGGAGAGGGCGACAAAAAGCTGGTCACACGAGCCGACCGCCGCCTCGCCGCCGTGGTCGCAGTGGCGCCACTCGCACGGCGTGTGTCACTCCTCGCGGCGTGGGTCCTCCCGCGCGGGCGCTCCCGTGTCGGGGGCGTCTCCGTCGCCGTCGACGAACGCCCGGAGCTCCGTCCCACAAGACCGACACAACAGCTCTCGGATGCGCCCCTCGGCGTCGAGGACGTCGACGACGGCGTAGACGTCACCGGGTTCGATGGCCGCGCCACAGCGGCGGCAGTGGTGGGTACGACGGACCACGCCGGCGAGAGGCGGCCCAGGGTGAAAAACGGCGGGCCGACGCGGATGCCGCGGGAGTCGACGGGGGAAGGATCGTCGGGAGTCGACGGCGGACGGACCGTCAGTCGTCGGCCGCCAGCAGCTCGCGGGCGGCGTCGACCAGGTCGTCGCCGTAGCTCGCTCGCGCCGCGGACTCGGTCACCTTGCCCTGTCTGAGGTCGTCGGCCAGGGCGGCCGGCTCACGCTCTCTCGGGGCTCCGTACCCGCCCGCGCCCGGGGTTCGGAGGCTCACCGTCGTCCCCGGCGGCAGGTCGTGCGTCGACTTTCCCGGGATGCGCACGCCGTCGTCCCCGTCGTCCGGACCGGCGTCGGCGTCGATCCGGGAGGCCACCCCCGGTTCGCCGTCCGCGCCGCCGGCGAGCCCGTAGGGCGCGTGTCGCTGTCGATCCGCCAGCAGCGAGAACGTCGCCGTGTGGCCGCGGACCGCGATATCCCGACGGAGGCCGAGGCCGCCGCGGAACCGACCCGCGCCCCCGGAGTCCGGGCGGAGTTCGTACCGCTCGACGCGGAGCGGGTAGGCGGTTTCGAGCACCTCGACGGGCGTGTTCCGCGTGTTCGACATGTGGACGTGGACGCCGTCCATGCCATCCTTCCCGTCGCGACCGCCGAAGCCGCCTCCCTGCGTCTCGTAGAAGGCGTAGGGCGAGCCGACCGTCTCGGCCGCGCCGTCGTCCCCCGCGGCCCTACGGGGGTCCGTGCCGCCGAAGGTGACGTTGTTCATCGTCCCCTGCGACCCGGCGAGCACCCGCGAGACGTCCGCCTCGGCGAACGCGCCGAGGACGACGTCGGTCACGCGCTGGGAGGTCTCGAGGTTCCCCCCGACGACGGCGGCGGGCGGCTCCGGGTCGACGAGGCTCCGTTCGGGGGTCTCGACGGTGATGGGGCGGTAACAGCCGTGGTTCGGTGGGATGGACGGGTCCGTCACGCACCGCACGGCGTAGTAGGTCGCCGACGCCGTCACCGCGAAGACGGCGTTGATCGGGCCCGCGGTCTGCGGTGCGGTCCCGGCGAAGTCGACGTGGACCTCGTCGTCGTCGACCGTCACGGCCGCGCGGACCGGGAGGTCCTCGTTGCCCTTGCCGTCGTCGTCGAGGACGTCCTCGAACGTGTACGTCCCGTCCGGGAGCGACTCGATCTCGGCGCGCATCCGCCGCTCGGAGTAGTCTTTGATCTCCGCCAGCGCCGGCGCGAGCGTGTCGCCGTACTTCTCGGCGAGCGCGGAAAAACGGCGGCGACCGGTCGCGTTGGCGGCCTCCTGCGCGCGGAGGTCGCCGCGGCGCTCGTCGGGCGTGCGGACGTTGGCGAGGATCATCGACAGGACGTCCTCGTCGACGGTTCCTCTCGACGCGAACTTCACCGGCGGGATGCGCAGGCCCTCCTGGTAGATCTCGGTCGAGTCCGCGGCGACCGAGCCCGCTCGCGAGCCGCCGATGTCGGCGTGGTGGGCGCGGTTGGCCGCGTAGGCGACCACGTCGCCGTCGACGAACACCGGCGAGACGAGCGTGAGATCCGGCAGGTGTGCCCCGCCGCGGAACGGGTCGTTGAGCAGGACCGAGTCGCCCGGTTCGAGCTCGGCTGGCGGGAAGCGCTTGACGGCCGCGGCCACGGAGAAGGGCATCGCACCGAGGTGGACGGGCATGGTCTCGGCCTGGGAGATCATCTCCCCCGCGGCGTCGAACAGCGCACACGAGCAGTCGCGGCGCTCCTTGATGTTCGGCGAGTAGCCCGTCCGGACGAGGGTGGCGTTCATCTCCTCGGCGACGGCGATGCAGGCGTTCCGGACGACTTCGAGCGTGACGGAGTCGACGCCCGCGTCCGCGTCCTCGCTCACGCGTCCACCTCCACGATCAGGTTAGCGTCCCCGTCCACGCGCACCCGCTGGCCGGGGTGGACGACGGTCGTCGACTCGCGCCCTTCGACGACGGCCGGGCCGCCGAACGTCGACCCCGTCGGCAGGCGCGTCCGGTCGTACACCGGCGTGTCGCACGGCTCGCCGTCGTACACCACGGGGCGTCGTTCGAGGCGGGCGTCGTCGACGGAGCCCCGTGACCCTTCGGGGCGGAGCTCCGGCGTCTCGACGACGCCGCGCGCGCGCAGCCTGAGGGTTACGAGTTCGACCGGCTCCTCGGGGTACGCGTGGCCGTACCGCTTGCGGTGACGTTCGTGGAAGCGCTCGCGGACCGTCGCCAGCGCGGCCTCGTCCACGTCGGCGGGGGCCGGAACGCGCAGCTCGAACGACTGGCCGACGTACCGGAGATCCATCGACGGCTCGAACCGCATCGCCTCGGGAGCGAGCCCCTCGGCTTCGAGCTGTCGCCGGCCCCTCGCGACGAACGACGCGAATGTCTCTGTGAGTTCGTCCGCGTCGACCCCGTCCAGGCGACGGACGCGGGAGGCGGAGTGGTCGTAGAGGATGTCGCTGATGAGGAGCCCGAGTGCCGAGAGGACCCCGGCCGTCCGCGGGACCACGACGCAGGGGATGTCGAGTTCGGCCGCGAGCTTCGGCGCGTGGAGCGGCCCGGCCCCGCCGAAGGCGACGAGGCCGAACTCACGGGGGTCGTGGCCGCGCTCGATCGAGACCACCCGCAAGGCCCGCTCCATGTTCGCGTTCGCGACGTCGAGGATGCCCTGTGCGGCCGTCTCGACGTCGACGCCGAGGTCGTCGGCGACGTGGCGCTCGACCGCGCGCTCGACGTCGGTGGACGCCGTGTCGAGTCCGTCCGCGAGGAACGACGCGGGGTCGATGCGTCCCAGGACGGCGTGGGCGTCCGTGATCGTGGGGCGGGCTCCACCGCGGCCGTAACAGACCGGGCCGGGATCGGCCCCCGCCGACTTCGGGCCGACGCGGAGCGCGCCGCCGGCGTCGACCCACGCGATGGAGCCGCCGCCGGCACCCACGGTGTGGATGTCGACCATCGGCACCGAGACGGGATACTCACCCACCTCGACGTCGGTCGAGACGAGCGGGTCGCCCCCCTCGACCAGGGAGACGTCACAGGAGGTCCCGCCCATGTCCATCGTGATGACGTCGTCGTACCCCCCGCGGGACGCCACGTAGGTGGCCCCCTGGACGCCCGCCGCGGGCCCCGACAGGAGCGTGTTCACCGGCCGCTCGCGGGCCGTGTCGGCCGTGATGATGCCGCCGTTCGACTGCATGACCTTCAGCGGCGCGTCGACGCCGATGGCGTCGATTTCGGACTCGAGGTCGCCGACGTAGCGGTCCATCACCGGTTTGAGCGCGGCGTTCAGCGCCGTCGTCAGCGTGCGTTCGTACTCGCGGATCTCCGGGAGCACGCTCGACGACAGCGAGAAGGAGGCGTCGACGCCTTCCTCCCTGAGCAGTTCGCGGACGCGGCGCTCGTGGCTGTCGTCCTCGAAGGGGTACAACAGCGAGACGGCGACGCTCTCGACCGCAGACAGGTCGTCCGCCAGCGCGCGAACGGCGGCCTCGTCGAGCGGCTTCACCACTTGCCCGCGCTCGTCGAGGCGTTCCGGCACCTCGAAGCGCCGGTGGCGTTCGACGACCGGTGTGGGCTTTTCGGCCTGGAAGTCGTAGATGTCCGGGCGGGCCTGCCGGCCGATCTCGAGCACGTCGCGGAACCCCTCGGTGGTGACGAGGGCGGTGTCGGCCCACTCGCCCTCGAGCACGGCGTTGGTCGCGACGGTCGTGCCGTGGCCGAGGAACACGACGGCTCCGGGGGTGACGCCGTCCCGCGCCTCGACGTCCCGGAGGCCGTCGATGACCCCCCGTTCGGGGGCGGCGGGCGTCGACGGCGTCTTCGAGACGCGGACTCGTCCGTCGCGGATCGTGACGAGGTCGGTGAACGTCCCGCCGACGTCGACGCCGACGCGCACGTCGCTCTCCTCGGCCGTGCTCATCGGTCAGCCCCTTGCGCGGTCGGTGTGTGCGTCCGCGCCCCTCGGGGGACGCCGCCACGTCCCCGGTTCGCTCGCCCGCTGTCCGGTCCCGGAGTGGGTTGCTCCACCGCTCGGTGGACGGCGACCACCCGCTGGTTCATCATAGAGTGACAACCCCGGTCGGAAGTAAATAGTTCACGCCGCGGGGGGACTGCCGTCCGTTCGGCCGCCTACCGTTCTTCGACGTGCCGGACCTCGACGGCGATCCCGCGGGTCGACCCCCGCATCTCGGGACCCGACATCTCGGCGCGGCCCACGCCGAACGCCTTCGGCCCCGTGACGACGACCTCGTCGCCGACGCGGATCTCCGAGGAGGCATCGACGACGCCCGGCGCGAGCACCGACCCGTGGGGGACGAAGCCGTCGATCTCGACGGTCTTCGTCGGCGCGTCGCTCTCCAGCCAGCGCCGCGCTCCGGCGAGCGTAAAGGCGAGCACGCCGTACTGCGGGACCATCGTCGCCAGTTGCTCGCCGTCGGTGTCGCGGACCTGGAGTTTGGGGTGGCGCGCCGTCGTCTGGATCGTCCCCGGCTCGAACACCTCGTCGCCAGCGCCGTCGCCGAACATGTAGTCGGCGATCGCGCGCACCGTGTTGTGCTCGCGCGTCCGCTTTCGGTACGTCATCTCGCCGTCGAGCGCCTCGGCGAGGTTCGACAGCGACTCCTCGGTCGTGGGGTGGTCGACGACCGTGTACTCGAAGTCGAGATCCAGCGCGTCTTCCACGCGCTCGCAGATCTCGCGGTAGCCCTCGCTCGGGACGTGCGCGACGACCTTCGGGTACGAGTTCCGGTCGAGATACCGTCGCAGCACCTCGACGACGAACCGCTTTTCGTCCTCGCTCCACCGGCCCGTCACCACCGAGTCGTAGTGCTGGGCCGGGTAGGTGAGTTCGAGTTCCTGGGGGACGACGCCGATGGGGGAGGTCATCGAGACGAGGTGTGCGCGGAAGCCGATCGCGCCGTGGAACTGCCCGTGTGACTGGGATTCGCTGTACGGCTTGCGGGCCGAACACGGCACCAGCACGAGCGGCCGGTCGAACCGGTTTCGGTACCGCGTCGTGACGCGCTCGGCGAACCGCTGGATCTCGACGCGCCGGATCGTGTCCTCGCTCGCCGAGAGGAGTTCGGCGTCGCGGACGACGGGGGTCCGCTGTTCGAGGTACGCGTACTGCCCGTCGAGCGTCCGGAACGCGGCCGTACACCACGCCTCGTGGCGGGCCTGCCCCTCGACGTAGTCGCGGAGCCGCCCGTCGCGGATCCGCCGTCGGACCCGCGCGAGTTCCGCCGCGAGCGCGTTGACGTTGTGGGTCGCACAGTCGCCGCGGGTGAAGCTCTCTCGCGGCCCCTGACAGGCCGGACAGGCGCAGGGGAGTTCGTCGAGGTCCTCGAGGAAGTACTCGCCGTCGGTCGCCAGATACCGGCCCTGTCGGCCCTTCACGCGGGCGCGTTTGCCGTCGACGAGATCCACGCCCGCGAAGACGAGCGTGGCGACGTTCGCCGGCGTGGCGACGCCGGCGAGATACAGCGCCGTGTCGGCCGGCGTCGACTCACGGACCGCCCGGATCGAGTCGACGAACGCCGAGGCGTGACCGACGACGCCGGTCGCGTCGCCGAGGACGTACGCGTCCGCGCCGTGGTCGGTCGCCGTCTCAGCCGTGACGACGGCGGCGCTCGGGAAGTCGACGTCGGGGTACTGGACGGCAAACGACTCCTGGACCTCCGCCCGCGTGCCGGCGGGGAACGCGCGGTGTGGCAGCACCGTGAGCGCCTCGTCGCTCCCCTCGGGCGCCGTCCGGCCCTCGCTCCAGAGGCTGCCGGCGTCGACGACGACCTCGTCGGCGAGGGCGGGCGTCGTGAGCGGGGTCGAGAGGCGGAGTTCGCCGATGCGCGCGGCCCCGTCGCGCGCGTGCACCTCGAAGTAGTCGGTCATAGTCGCCGTCCGGCGTGGAGGGAGAACTATCTTGCCTTCTGGTCGCTCTCGCTCGCCGCACGGCGTCGGACCGGGTCGTCGCGGTCACGCCGCCTGGCCACGGTTCAACGACACCGCTCTCTCGCCGTCGATCACGACGTCGAGCTGGTTGAACCACCGTTCGGGCCGGAACTCCCTCGCCAGCACGGGCTCGCCGTCAAGCCGGACCGTCACCCGGTACGGGACGCCGCTCCCGTCGTCGGGCGGCAGTTCGCCGAGCCGCTCGAACGCGTCGGACGCGACGTCGACCGTCTCGGTGACGCGGAGCCGCTCCCCGCGGACGACCCACACTGTGGCCGTGTGCGAGACGTCGTCGCGGTTGACGGCAAGCATCGTGACCGAGTCGCTGCGGCCGCCGACACAGCCCGCGAGCGGGACGGCTCCGAGGGCACAGGCGAGAAAGCCACGTCGGTTCACGGGCCGAGGTCGTCCGCCTCCGGAGAAAAAGTGTCGCCGGGGGCGCGTTTCGGCACGCGACGCCCCGCCCGCCCGATCGGAGTCGGTGTCCGAGATCGGTCGTCCCGCGGCGGCCGAGTCTCGTCGCGTTCCACGCGCGGTCGACGGACCAACACGTCGGGTCGCACCACTGGTCGCGTCCGCAGATCACGCCTACTCGGGGCGACATTCCTCGAGCACGCTCGTCCCCGACCCCGATTTCGACTCCCACGCCCACTCCTCGTGGAGCCGGAGCCGCCCGTCGTCGAGGCGTTCGATCCGGTCGCGGGACCGCCCGGTCGCGGTCTCCCCGTCGGCCGTCACGTGGGCGTAGCGAAACCGGAGTTCGTCCCCGAGGTGGTGGCCGACGAGGTGTCCCAGCCGGACGTCGCCACCCTCGTACCGGGCGTGGATCAGATCGTCCGTCTGGTCGAACCGGAAGGTCGTCGCGTTCCCGACGTCGCCGTCGCCGTCGTTCCGCACCGACTCGAACACCCGCCCGTCGACCGAGGGTGCCCCCGAAGGATCGGTCATGATCCGTCGGGTCACCCTCGCGACGCATAAACCCCGCCGTCGCCGGTGTCCGGCCCTGCGACGGGCTCGCATCGACCGTTCGCGTCGGTGGCCGGTGGCTCCACGGCTCGCGCCGGTGGCTCCTTGTGGCTCGGGCGCGTACCCGGCCGAACAGGACCGTGATGCCACCGCTCCTCCGCCGCTGTCCCGACTGCGGGTTCGTCGGGCTCTCCCGCCGGTTCGCCCGCGCCGACGACCCGCGGTACGTGGCGTGTCCCGTCTGTGGGTTCCGCTTCGAGCCGGTCGACCAGCCGTGGCTCGCGTGACCGCGCCGCCGCCGAACCCGCAGGGCCGGCCGTCGGCGGCGCGGACGGCCCGCTCTTCCCCGTGCGCCCGGGAGGACCGCTCGCTCCCTCTCCCCGCCGTCGTGTCACACGGTATCGCGCGTCTCCAATGACTTAACCGTCCGCCCATCGTACGAAGAGTAATGAGTGAAGAACGAGAACAGAAGAACTTGCGAATGCCGAACAGCGACGAGCTGTTCGCGGTAGTCACAGAACACAACGGTGGAAACCACGTCCGTGTCCGGTGTGAGGACGGCAAGAACCGGATGGGCCGCATCCCCGGCCGGATGAAGTACCGCACCTGGATCAACGAGGGCGACGTCGTCCTCGTCGAACCGTGGGACTGGCAGGACGAGAAGGCCAACATCGAGTGGCGCTACACGGGCCAGGACGCCGACCAGCTCCGCCGCGAAGGCCACATCGACTGATCTAGCGGGACTCCGCAGCGTACCGTTCGATTCACGCCCCGAGCGACGACTGTCGTGTCCGTTCGGAACACCACCCGGAGGACCCGTCGGGGTCCGAGCTTACTCGCCACGCTCGGCTTCGAGCGCCCTGAGCGTCTCGTAGGCGTCGACCGCGTACGTCATCGCGGGTCCACCGCCCATGACGACGGCGATCTTCAGTGTGTCGACCACCTCCTCGTGGCTCGCGCCGGCCTCGAGCGCGGCGTCGGTGTGCCAGAGGATGCAGTGTTCACACCGGACGGCGACCGCGATGGCGAGCGACATCAGTTCTTTCGTCTTGTTGTCGATGACGTCTGTCGACTCCGCGGAGTGGATGAAGCCCGCGAACTGTTCTAACTCCGGCGCCTCTTCGATCAGCTCTCCCATCGTCCGTTTGAACTCCGAGAGGTTCTCTGTGTAGGACATCGGTCAACGGTTCGATGGCCGACGAAAAGAACGGGCACGCTCGTCCCCAGCTTTCGGGAACGACCCCGCGCCGGATCCGACACGGCTCCGTGGCTCGGCGGGCAGAGCCGGCCGACGGCCCGCTCCCGCCTGTGCCCGTCGGCGGCTCGCCCCGCCCGTCGCGGCGCTACGCGTCCTCGACCCCGTGAGGGGCGGGGAACGCACGTTCGCCCGCCTCGATACGGACGTCGAGCCAGTTCTCCGTCGGCACGAGCGGACACTCGTACGCCGGGTTGTACGCACACGTCGGGTTGTACGCCCGGTTGAAGTCGACGACCCACGTGTCCTCGGCGGTGCGGTGGTGGTCGGGTTCGAGGTCGAGGTACCGGCCGGCGCCGTACGTCTCCTCGCCGCTGGTCTCGTCGCGGAACGGGACCCACAGCCGGTCGCTCCCGTCCGCGGGCCGGTACGCGTGCAGCGTCACGGACTCGCCGCCGACCGTCAGGTGGAACTCGCCGTACCGCCGGTAGCGCTGCTCGCCTTCGGCGGTCGTTCCGACCGTCACCTCCTCGGGGTCGTCGTACGCGTGCAGTTCGAGTTCGTAACGGTACGCGGGGTCGGGATCGTAGTAGTCGAGCCCGGGGAACGCCTCGCCGCGGCGGTCCGGTGGCAACGGCGACTGAGGGCCGTCCCGGAAGAAGCGTGCTTTCTTCTCGCGTTCCCGTTCGACCGCCGCCTCCCAGCCGTCCGGCGCGTCTGTCGTGGTCATCGTGATGAGTGGTGTGTCGGTGAGTCGGATTCGATCGCCCGATGCGTCGTTCGACGGTGTCCCGTCGCCGCTGTAGTATTGTCCGTCTGGCACACAATAAACCCTTCCGTCGGGCGTGCGTGACCACGTTTTAGAGGCTGCCGCACACACTGGGGAGCATGATAGTCGGCCGTCGGCCCGCGGCCCCGAGTGTGCCGCCCGATACCTCGCAGGCGACGCCCGGCGCAGGCGAGAGCGTCGCGAGCGTCCCCCCAGTCGCTCTCGTCCCTCCCCGACCTGACCGGCGCGTTCGGTGGACGGCGGCCGCCGACCGTCCGATCCCGGCGTGGCGATGAGTTCCGTCCGTCGGCAGCTGGCCCGACTGCTCGGGAACGAGGAGGTCCGCTCGATCGCCCGCCGGTACTTCGTCTCGAACGGCTTCGACGGGACGCTCACGGGCATCGGTGTCGTCGTCGGCGCGGTCCTCTCGGGTGTCCCCGACGGCCTCACGGTAATCAAGATCGGTCTCGGTGCCGCGGTCGGGCTGGGCACGTCGGCCGTCTGGAGCGTCTGGGAGATCGAACGGGCCGAGACCAGGGCCGCCATCGACCGGCTCGAACGGGCGATGCTCACCGACCTCGACGACACCCGCGTCGAGCGCGAACGGTCGAGCGCCCGGCTCTTCCACGCGACGATGAGCGGGCTCGGCCCACTCATCGGCATCCTCGTCCCGCTCGTCCCGTTTCTCCTCGTCGGCGGGGTGTTCACGCTGGTCGAAGCGGCGGTCGTCGCCGTCGGCATCGGGATCGGCATCCTCGGCGTCTTCGGCGCGTACATGGGCTCGATCTCGGGCCAGCGGTGGTACGTCGCGGCGGTCCGCATGGCGCTTGCGGGACTGGTCGTCGCGCTGATCAACGTCGCCCTGCCGGGGTGAACGAGCCGGTCGCCGCCTCGCGTCACGATGGGCCGCTGCCGAGCGTTCCGTCGAGCGCCGACACGACGGCGTCGAGGCCCTCGACGTCGGCGCGGTCGGAGCGCAGTTTCGGGCGCCACCACGCGGTCGGCACCAACACGAGCGCGTCGTCGGTCACCGAGTAGCCCTCGAACGCGTCCCACGGCAGGAGACGACGGTGAAGCGGCCGCTCGACGACGACGCCCGCGTCGGTCACGCGAAACGTCCGCGGCGTCGCCGCGCTCGCGAGCGGCGTCCAGAGGAACGCGATCAGGTAGGCGGAGTCCGCCCAGCCGGCCCGAGAGACGACCTGCGCGACGACGGCGACGAGCGCGCTCGCAAGGCCGAGGAGCATCGCACCGACCGCGAGTCGACGCCACCGCGGCGGCCAGCGCGCCTCCCACCGTGCGAACTCGGTCGCGCCTGCCGAGGCATCGTCGGCGTGTCTGGTCCGACTCATCACCACGAACGGGAGTCCGAAGAGGACGCCCGTGATCATCGTCACCATCGCCAGCGGCACGACCGTCCGCGGGACCCGCTCGCCGAACCCCAGTGTCACGAACGCGCCGCCGAACACGACGAACGGAACCACGACGAAGAGCCAGGACGCGTCGCTGCGCCCGAGACGGACGGCGAACCCGCGGGTCCGCGAGATACCCCATCCCGCGAGAACAGTCACCGCGGCCCAGACGCCGAGAAACCCGACGTAGAGGGCAGCGGCGTTCTGAACCACGATCGAAGCGACGAGGATCGCGGCCGGCGTGAGGAGCGCAGCGAGGTAGAGACCGCCGACGAACGCGTACTGGGGGTCGGGACGCGCGACGGTCGGGGATCCCGACACGGCCTCGGGTCGCGTCATCACACCAGCCGTCTCCCGTGACGAGCAAAACGCTACCGACCGGGCCCCCTGCGAGTCGGGTCGGACGCGATCGTTCCCCACGACGACCGGGACGCCCCCACCGTCGGCACGCCGTCCGGGACGCACCCCACCGTCGGCACGCCGTCTGGGGGTCGGCCGAAGCACGTTCGACCCGACTCACCCGAGTTTCCCGTCGAGCACCTTCGCCGCGGTCAACACCGGGTCCCACACCGGACTGAACGGCGGTGCGTACGCGAGGTCGTAGTACGACAGCTCCTCGGCGGTCGCGCCCTCGTGGAGGGCGACGGCGACCGTGTCGATGCGTTTGGCGACACCCTCGCGGCCGACCATCGTCGCCCCAAGCACGCGGCCCGACACCCGATCGCCGAGCATCGTGATGGTGAGCTCCTCGGCCCCGGGGTAGTAGTGGGCCCGCGACGAGGCCGTGATCGTGACGGAGACGGGGTCGAAGCCCGCCCCTCGCGCCTGCTCCTCGTCGATCACGCCTGTTCGTGCCGCCGTGAGGTCGAACGCCTTCACGACGGCCGTGCCGGCGATCTCCCCCACGGGGGTCTCGTCGCCGGCCATCGTCTGCCCGATGGCTCGCCCCGCACGGTTCGCCGTCAGCGCGAGCGGGACGTGGTCCGGCTCGCCCGTGACGGCGTGTCGCGCCTCGGCGACGTCGCCCGCGGCGAACACGCCCGACCGGGAGGTCCGGCCGTACTCGTCGGTCGCGACCGCGCCCGTCTCGCCCAGTTCGATCCCCGCCGACGCCGCGAGGTCGGTGTTCGGGGCGACGCCGACGCCGACGAGCGCCAACTCCACGTCGTACACCGCGCCGCCCACGTCGATCCCCGTCACGCTGTCGTCGCCGACGAACCGCTCGACTGCGGTGTCGAGGTGGAGGTGGACGCCCTGCCGGCGCAACTCCTCCTCGACGGCCTCGGCGACGGTCTCGCCGAACGGGGCCATAACGTGCGGGAGCATCTCGAAGACGTGCACTTCGACGTCGTGCTCGCGGAAGGCCTCGGCCATCTCGATCCCGATGTAGCCGCCCCCGACGACCCCCACCGTCTCGGGCTCCTCGAACGCGAGGTAGTCGCGGACCGCGTCGGCCTCGGGCAACGAGTGCATCGTGAACACGCCGTCGAGGTCCATCCCCTCGAACGGGGGGACGACCGCGTGCGCGCCGGTCGCGACCAGGAGCTGGTCGTACGGCTGGGTGAGCCGTCCCTCGGGCCCTTCCACGACGACTTCGTGCTTGTCGGGACGGAGTTCGACCACCTCGTGGTGGAGGCGCAGGTCGATGCCACGCTCCTCGACGAACGCCTCGGGCGTGACCGTCACGAGGTCGTCGAGCGAGTCGACCGCGCCCTTCACGTAGTACGGCATACCACAGGCGGCGTACGAGACGTACTCGCCCCTCTCGAAGACGACGACCTCGCGCTCCGGCCGCTCGCGCTTGAACTTGCTGGCCGCGCTCATCCCGGCCGCGTCGCCGCCGACGATGACGATCGGATCCATACGTACCCGTACTCGCCCCGTCGTCAAATATATTGCGCGAATTTTACAATACAGAGAACGAGGATCTCGGTCGCGGACGACCCGTGACTCGCCCGACCTCACGCCGCCCCCGTCGCGCGTCGGACGCTCAGTCCGACAGCGACGCGACGACCGATTCGAGCGCGGCCTGTCCCTGCACGCCGACGACCCGTTTCTTGGGGTCTCCGTCGCGGAAGAAGACGAGGTTCGGTACGCCCTGAACGCCGAACGTGGCCGCCAGTTCTTGGTGGGCGTCGACGTCGACCTTCACGACGGTCGCGTCGGTCTCGGCCGCGATCGACGCCAGCGTGGGCTCGAGCATCTTGCACGGTCCACACCAGTCGGCGTAGAAGTCGGCGATGACGACGCCGTCCCGTCCCGTGAACTCCTCGAACTGTTCGGCCGACTCTACGTGGACCGGTTCGTCGCTGACCTGCGGTGCCGCGTCTGACATACACGCCGAGTTGGTCGTCAGAGGGATTAAGAGTTGTGTATGAATTGTGCTATACACAAACTCAGCTACGGACGTCGAGGTGCGAGCGCGTCCGCCGAGCGAACGCGAGGAAGTTGTCGAACACGCGCGTCGCGTCCGCCGTCTCGGCGTGACGCGCCGGCGTGATCGTGTCGAGGATCGCGTCGACCGCCGCGTCGGTGAGCTGGCCGCGTTTGTTCTCCGTGACCCACCGGGCGGTGCCGAGGTCGTACTCGGGGTGGAACTGGACGCCCCAGGCGTTCCGGATCCGGAACGCCTGTAACGCGCGGTCGTTCTCGGCGAGCACCGACGCCGCGGCCGGGAGCCGCGTCACCTCGTCGGAGTGCGTCTCGAACGCGACGAACGACGCGTCGAACCCGTCGAACAGCGGATCGTCGTCGATCAGATCGACGGCCGCGTAGCCGAGTTCGTGGCTCCCCATCGGATCGACGTCGCCGCCGAGCGCCTGTGCGAGGAGCTGGTGGCCCCAGCAGACGCCGAGGACGGGCAGGCCCGACTCGACCGCCTCGCGGACCCACGCTTCGGTCTCCGCGATCCACGACTCGTCGTCGTACACCGATGTCTGTGAGCCCGAGATCACGGCGGCGTCGAACGGGAACTCCGCTCCAACCGCGGGTGGGGACTCCCCGTCGCTCAGTTTGAAGACGGTCACCGCGCCGTCGAGTTCACGCCGGAGGTTCCGTTCGGCCGGGGTGTCGCCGAGCGACGCGTCGAGGAGCGCGATGTCGACCTCCTCGTTCGAATTGTCCATATTGGACAATACTCGCACATAAACATGAATCCAGCGACGGTGTGTCTGCCGCGCCCGACCGTTCGCTCCGCGTGGTCCGGTGTCCGCGCGGAACGCAGGTGACGTCGGCCTGGGGCCTCAGCGTCGGTGCTCAGCACCGACACTCGGCGTGCGGCGTCCCCGGTGCTCGCCGGTCCGGGGTCAGTGGACGTCCAGACCGACGTCGACGGCGGTCCCGTTCTCGACGTTGTCGGTGACCGGACACCGGTCTTCGACGGCCGCGAGCCACGTTCGAAGCTCCGACTCGTCGGCGTCGGCGTCGACCGACACGGTCACCTCGACACGCTGGAGTCCGGCCCGGTCGTCCGTCGGTTCGCCCTTGTACTTCGCGTAGTTCACTGCTCCCTCGACCGTCAGTTCTAACTCGTCGATCTCGATCCCCATATCCCGAGCGACGACCGTCCCGGTCGAGTTGAGACAGCCGACGACCGACCCCAGGAAGTACTCGATGGGGTTGACGCTCGCACCGATCTCGAAGGTCGTCTCGCCGGTGTCCACTTCCATCCGTTGCGGGCTGATCCGTCGTCCGGTGAGTTCGTACGTCGACAGTGCTGACTCGCTCATGCGGGTCGTGCTTCGTGCCCCCGGTTCAAAACGTTCGGCCCCCTGTGGTCGTGACCGTGACGCGACCGTGAGAACGGGATCGTCCACTTCCGCCCCGGTAGCCAAGACTCTTTAGTCGAGTACGCACAATGAGTCCTCGATGGCGCAGGCCCCGCAGAACCAGGAACTCACGGAGCGGTTCATCCAGTTCTACCGCAACTACTATCGCGACGAGATCGGGAGACTCGCCCAGCGGTACCCCAACGAGCAGCGCTCGCTGTACGTCGACTACGACGACCTGTACACGTTCGACCCCGACCTCGCCGAAGACTACCTCGCCAAGCCGGACCAACTCCAGCGGTACGCCCAGGAAGCCCTCCGCCTCTACGACCTCCCGGCCGACGTCAGCCTCGGTCAGGCGCACGTCCGCCTCCGGACCATCCCCGACTCGATCGACATCCGCAACATCCGGGTCCACGACGACCACATCGGGAAACTCGTCTCCGTGCAGGGTATCGTCCGCAAGGCTACGGACGTCCGCCCGAAGATCACGGAGGCCGCCTTCGAGTGCCAGCGCTGTGGGACGATGACGTACATCCCCCAGCAGGACAGTGGCTTCCAGGAACCGCACGAGTGCCAGGGCTGTGAGCGACAGGGGCCATTCAGAGTGAACTTCGATCAGAGCGAGTTCGTCGACTCCCAGAAGATCCGGGTCCAGGAGTCGCCGGAGGACTTGCGAGGTGGAGAGACGCCACAGAGCATCGACATCAACATCGAGGACGACATCACGGGGAAGGTCACGGCGGGCGACCACGTCACGCTCAACGGGGTGCTCCACATCGAACAGCAGACGTCGAACAACGAGAAGACGCCCATCTTCGACCTCTACATGGACGGCGTCTCGATCACCATCGAGGACGAGGAGTTCGAGGACATGGAGATCACCGACGAGGACAAACAGGAGATCGTCGAACTCTCCTCGCACCCGGACATCTACGACGAGATGATCGCCTCCGTCGCCCCCTCGATCTACGGGTACGACCAGGAGAAGCTCGCGATGATCCTCCAGCTGTTCTCGGGCGTGACGAAACGCCTCCCCGACGGATCGCGGATCCGTGGCGACCTCCACATGCTTCTCATCGGTGATCCTGGTACCGGAAAGAGTCAGCTCCTCTCGTACATCCGACATATCGCACCACGGTCGGTCTACACCTCCGGGAAAGGTTCGAGTGCGGCCGGGCTCACCGCTGCGGCCGTCCGCGACGACTTCGGTGACGGCCAGCAGTGGACGCTGGAGGCCGGTGCGCTCGTCCTCGCGGACAAGGGTATCGCGGCCGTCGACGAACTCGACAAGATGAGATCGGAGGACCGGTCGGCCATGCACGAAGCGCTCGAACAGCAGTCGATCAGTATCAGCAAGGCCGGCATTAACGCCACGCTCAAATCGCGCTGTTCGCTTTTGGGCGCGGCGAACCCGAAGTACGGCCGGTTCGACCAGTACGAACCCATCGGCGAACAGATCGACCTCGAACCCGCGCTCATCTCGCGGTTCGACCTCATCTTCACGGTCACGGATCAGCCAGACCCCGAGAAAGACGGCGACCTCGCCGACCACATCCTCCAGACGAACTACGCGGGCGAACTGAACACCCAGCGGACGCGGATGACGAACTCGAACTTCTCACAAGCGGAGGTCGACGCGGCCACCGAGGAGGTCGAACCGGCGATCGAACCCGACCTCCTCCGGAAGTACATCGCCCACGCCAAGCGTAACTGCTACCCGACGATGACCGACGAGGCACGGCGGGCGATCCGTGAGTTCTACGTCGACCTCCGGGCGAGAGGGGCCGACGAGGACGCGCCCGTCCCCGTGACGGCCCGGAAGCTAGAGGCGCTCGTCCGGCTCGCGGAGGCCTCGGCGCGAGTGCGGCTCTCCGACACCGTCGAGGCCGAGGACGCAGAACGCGTCATCGCGATCGTCCGCTCCTGTCTGGAGGCGATCGGCGTCGACCCCGAGACCGGGGAGTTCGACGCCGACGTCATCGAGACGGGCACCACGAAGACCCAGCGCGACCGCATCAAGAACCTCAAACACCTGATCTCGACGCTCGAAGACGAGTTCGAGGAGGGCGCGCCCGTCGACGAGGTGCTCGACCGCGCCGAGACCGAGTTGGGACTCGACCGCACGAAGGCGGAGGACGAGATCGAGAAACTCCGACGGAAGGGCGAGGTGTACGAGCCCCGGCAGGATCACCTCCGGACGACCTGACTCCCCGACCCGCATCCGCCGCCTCGTGACCGCTCGGCGACGCACGCTGCCGGTCCGTCGTGACGCTCGACGGTCGACCGTTCGGTATTCGATCGATGCGCAGACGTGTCACGTCATCGTTATCTCCTCGGCAGTCCTGCTAAAGGAGGATGAGTCTCAGTGCGCGAAACAGACTGTCCGGAACCGTCCAGCGCGTCGAAACAAGCGGGCTGATCGCCGAGGTTGTCGTCGAACTCGACGACGGGGAGACGGTCACGGCGGTCATCACCAGCGGCTCGGCCGAACGTCTCGGCCTCGAAGCCGGCAGCGAGGTCGACGCCGTCGTGAAGGCGACGGAAGTGATGATCGAGACCCGGTAGCCGCACCGCTCCGATTCGTTTCGAAAACGGCTCGAGGAGCCAGCGGTCCACCGGCGGCGGGCCGGCCGTTCGGGTGTCGCCGATCGCCGTCCTCACCGCCGGACGGTCATCGGATCGCCCGCGCGCATCACCAGCCGCCCATCGTCGTCGTAGAGGACGACCGCGCCGTCCGCGTCCCGTTCGGCGTGAAACGTCGGGGCCGGTGGAACCCCGTAGTCGGCGGGGTCGCGGAACCGGGCCGCGATGGCCCACTGCCGGGCGCGCATGCGACTAGTCATGGACACTGGCGGCCCGCCGGGCGGCCGACGCGACGCTCTCGCGAGATCTATGTGTCGATCGACAGGTTCGCGTCGTGGTCGTGTCGTCCATCGGTTCTCGTGCGTTGATCCCCGTTCGTGTATCGATGGCCGCCACGGCACCGTCTCGTGCCTACGGTCGTGTGCCGCGACGGCCGTGCTGCGGTCCGACTCGGCTCTGATCGGCCGCGGTCAGCCGAGCGGGGACCGACCCGCCCGAATCCGCGGTGATCGGCCGTCGGTCGCTCCGCGGAGCCGCGGGGTGGTCACGCCGTAACCGTCACCGTTCCCGCGCGCTCGGCCGCTTCGGTGAGCGCGCGTTCGGTGTACACTCCGAGGAGCTGACCGCGGAACTCCGCCGACGCCTGGAGGTCGTCCATCACCATCCAGTCGTCGAGGTCGTCGCCCGCGCGGGCGGCGGCCGCCTCGATCGTCTCGCAGTCGAGCCGTTCGCCGACGATGGTCTCTTCGACCGGTCCGAGGCGGACGCCGTGGTCGATGACGCCGCTCGCCCCGACGCGTGCCTCGTCGACGACGCCGCCGTCGATGGCAAGCGAGACGGCGACGCCCACCATCGCGTACCCCGACGAGGGGCTCGGCTTCTTCGCGTAGGTACCCACAGCGTCCGGTTGCGCCGGGAGTTCGACCCGCGTGAGCAGTTCGTCCTCGGCGAGCGTCGTCGCGTACATCCCCTCGAAGAAGTCGTCGACGCCGGTGTGTCGGGGG
Organism: Salinigranum marinum; assembly: GCF_024228675.1. Lineage (NCBI taxonomy): Archaea > Methanobacteriati > Methanobacteriota > Halobacteria > Halobacteriales > Haloferacaceae > Salinigranum > Salinigranum marinum. The sequence goes on from NZ_CP100461.1 coordinate 3,743,202, forward strand.
CCGTCCGGGCCGTGTGCGACGAACGTCGCGTCCGCGGCTCGACGCTCAGTTCGTGTTCCGTGCCGTTCATCGTGAGTGTGATGTCGTGCGTCATTCGGTCGTTCTTCGTCCGTGTCGTTCGGTGGGCTGTTGGTCTCTCCCGCGGTCGCTCAGAGGAGGTTCCGGACCCGGTCACGCAGGCCCGACGACGACTCCGCGCTGACCTCGGTCAACTGGCCCTGGATCTGTTTGAAAAAGCGGTTCACTACCCGGTTCGCCACCGGGTTGACGACGCGCTGGCCCATCTGGGCGACGCGACCGAACACGTCCGCCTCGGTCCACCACTCCACGTCGACGCCCTCGTCAGTCTCCGTGAGATGCATCCCCGAGTTCATCTCGAACGAGGAGTTGCTCGCCCGAGGCGTCCATCTCCGGGAACTCCCGGTGTTCGATCGTCACGATCGTCTCGAACCGCGGCTTGACGCTCCCGACCCCCACCTCCATCAGCGCGGCGTACCGTCCCCCCTCGACGAACGCCCGGTCGGCCACCGTCTCGAGGCCGGCCTCGGGGAGCGTCGGGGGGTCCTCGTCGGTCGCCGAGGCTTCGAGCTCGTCGAAGTCGACGTCGCCTTCGTCGACCCTGACAAGGAACTGACAGCCGGGGAGGGCCTCCTTGATCATTATCGGATCCGAAAGCGCGAGCCACACCTCCTCGGTCGATACGTCTTCGAGCGTGAACGTGCCGTTGAACTCCATCGCTCAGTTCACCGCCGGAGCCGTGACCGTCGTCGTGCTCATCGTTATGTCCTCACGGCATTACGGTATTTTGTCACGTAATAACTCTTTAGCGCCTAAAAGTAACTACTCAAAGTTATCCCTGCGTGCGGGGGAGTCGGGAGCGTTCCCGTTCGGTTCGCGAACGTTCCGTCTCGATAGCACTCCCGTTCGACTGGACCGCGTCGCCGGACGCCGACAGCCCCGACACGGAGACTGCCGAATCTGAGTTGTTTTGATCGTCCGCCACGACGGGGGCGTCATGGACCGCATCTCCGCCCTTCGGAACATCGAGGACGCGCTCAGGACGTTCGAGCAGGGCGAGGCCGACCTCGCGACGACGGAGCGACAGGTGGTGGCCGTGCTCAGGACGTACGCCACCGACTTCGAGGGTGAAACAGAACTGGCTGCCTACCGCGGCGGCGGCGACGACCGCGCCGAGGGACTGGTCGTCGTCGCCTCCTCGCCCGCCGAAGCCGAAGCGCGGGTCCGTGACCTCCTGGAGGTCGAGGACCCGACGGCGCTCGACGTCGTCGTCGACCGCATCGAGTGAGGGCCAGGTGAGGGCCGGCTGAGTGTCGGACTAAGGATCGGTCTGAGTATCGACTGCGATACTCGGGCCGGGAGAGTTTTGATTCCCTCCGTCCATCCGCCGTGTAGTGTTGCTCGTGGTGACGTACTCGCGTGCGGCCCGCACGTCGCTCCGGAACGCCTGCCGAACCCACGACGAGACCGTCGTCAGGCGGTTCGGGCGCGCGGCCCTGCTCGACGACACCCACCACGGTGCATTCCTCGCGCTCCGTCTCGTGGAGAAACACGGGACGGACGTCCACGTCGAACTGACCCGGCCGCTCAACGAGTTCGTCGACGTCCCGGACGCGGTCCGCGAGGCGGCCCGTGCGTACGAGACCCGCGAGTCGCCGAGCACGCCGTACCACGCGTTCGTCCGGGGGACGGATCACCCGTCACCGTCGACGCTCCGGGAGCGCGAGCTGTGAGCTTCGTTCCGACGCGCGTCCCCGCGCCCGCACGCCGTCTCGGTACGGTCGCCGTCACGATCGACGGCGTGTGTCGCCGGGGTCGTGCGCTCGATCTCCGCGGGGAAGGGCTCTCGCCCGAGACCGTCGTCGCCGCCGTCCGCGAGGCGTCGACGCCCGGCGCGACCGTCTCCCCGAGACCGCCCGTTCACGTCGACTGCGAGACGGCTGGCGTGGTCCACGCACACGTCTGCCGCATCCCACCGGAGACGTTCGATCTCCACGACGCGCTCGTCGCCGCGGCCCGGTCACACGACGTGGTCGCTCCCACTGTGCATCGGCTCGAACGCGCCCGTGCCGAACTCCAGGAGGTGGCGTACGAGCCGACCGACGTCGACCCGTCGCGGGCCAAACGGCGCGTCGCCGACGCGGAGCGGACGGAACGCCGCCTCAACGAGCGGGTGGCGGCCCTCCGCGGACGGCTGGACGCGCTCCGGGAGGTCGGTGCCGACGCGGACGGCGTCGAGGCCGAACTCGCCGAGGCCGTCGGCACGCTCACCGAGGTCGAGACCGACCGGATCGCCGCCGAGCAGCGCCTCGTCCAGCTCGAACGGGTCGCCCGGGTGGCGCGCGACAGACGACAGCGACGGCTCCGGCTCGCCGACCACGTCGACAACTGCCGGCGACAGGTCCGCCGTGAACTCGTCGCGAGCGTCTACGACGACTTCGCCGCCGCCGTCGATGCGCTCCCCGGTGACGCCGATCCCGGCACGGAGCCGTCCGAGTACGCCGGTGACCGGACGACGGCGTCGCTCGCGGTCGCCTGTCTCGCCCGGCTTGACGCGCCGGTCGTCCTCGCCACCGACCGTTTCGGTTCCCCCGCGGAGGCCGCGACCCGGCTCGACGCGCCGGTGCTTCGGCTCTGACCGCCCGCCAGTTCATATACGGAGAGGCGGCCAGGGCGTGTATGCCCACGCCGCGACACCGGACGGAGCGTGTGATCGACCGACGGATCGAACGGGGGACCACGACCGCGACTGCGCCCACGACCACGACCGCGACCGTGGCTCGATCGGTTCTGGCGCGCTCGTGGTCGACTGGCACGTCTCCCGCGTGAACGAGACGACGCTCGTCACGGTTCGCGTGGAGAACACGCGCACGCACCCTCGGCGGGTCCGGATCGACAACCTGCTCGACGGGCCGGTCTCGCCCCCACGACGACGCGGGGTCGCCGAACGCGGCTGGGACGACGACGGGCTGACGTGCTCTCTCGCTGGCGGCGAGCGCATGTCGGTCGGCTACGCCTGCCGTGCCCCGCCGGCGCGGCCACCGATCTCCGTCCGAGACGACCCGGCGAACGAGGAGACGACACCACCCGCCGTCGAACGCGCCCTCCGTTCGCTCGGCGACCACGCACCGCCGCGCGCCGCACTTCCCGACGACTCCGAGCGACGACCCGACCCCGACCGACGCGACGGGCCCGTGCCCGCCGACACGGCCGACGGGGCCGACGCCGTCGAGTCGGCCGCCGACGAGCCCGGATCGAGTCCCGCCGCGAACGCCGGGATCGACGAGGTGGAGTCCGCGGCGCACGGTGACCGCTCGCCGCCGTCCGTTCCGACGACGGTCGCCGCGTGGTTCGCTGCGGTCGAGGCCCGGCTCGAAACCGCGGACCGGCTCGCCGGGGATCTCCGGGAGGCGACGCCGGTCGTCGCGTCGCTCGGTGGGCGGGCGGGCGTCGAGACGCTCGCAGCGACGCTCGACGACGACTCGGCGGCGCTCCGTCGCGTCGCCGTACGCGCGACCGCGCTCGCCGACCGGGTCGACGAGACCGACGTCCCCGACGTGGGAGGGAACCAGTGATCCTCGCCGTCGTGGGCGGGAAGGGCGGGGTCGGCAAGTCGACGCTCGCGTACAACGTCGGCGCGGCGCTGGATTCGCGCGAGTGGCGTCGCTCGGCAGCGTCCGCTTCCGGCGGGGCCGTCGTCGTCGACGCTGACCTCGGGATGGCGGACCTGCCGTTCGCGCGCGGACCGGACCTCCACGACGTGCTGGCCGGCCGCGCGTGTCCCGTCGAAGCGGTCCGCGAGGGACCGGTCCGTGTCCTCCCGTGCGGGCGCTCGCTCGCCGGCGCACGGGCGGCCGACCTCGGCCGTCTCGACGATGCCATCCGTGCCGTCGAACGGGAGTTCGGCGACGTCGTCGTCGACTGTCCGGCCGGGATGCGCGCCGACGCGGGCGTCCCGCTCGCCGTCGCCGACGCCTGCCTCCTCGTCGCTTCGCCGGCACCGTTCGCCGTGGCCGACGCGGTCCGGACGCGGGAACTCACCCGCGAACTCGACTGCGGGCTCGTCGGCGTCGCACTCAACCGCGCCGACGACGCCGACGCGAAGGCGGCCGAGACGTTCGAACGAATCCTCGGTGCCCCGGTCACGCGTGTTCCGACCGACGCGGCCCTCGGCCGATCAGTCGAGACCGGGCAGCCAGTCGCCGTCGACTCCGACGGGGCTGTTGTCGACGCGCTCGATCGACTGGGCGACGCCGTCCGGGCCGCAAAACGAGTCTGAGCTCCGCCGTCTTCTCTCTCACTTCCGGGTCGAGGCCCGTCGGTGGCGACGAGTCGCCTCCCGCGAGTCGACGCGGTGTCCGTCCGACCGCACGAACCGTGGTTACTCCTCGGACCGCAGGTCGGTGTAGGTGTTCCGAACGGTCACCGGCGTCACGTCGGCGACGTCGGCGGCGGTCGCCTGGGTGACGTCGCCACCGAGGTCGCACGAGGCGGTGTACAGGCAGGCGGCGGCGACGCCGCTCGGGTTCCGCCCCGACGCGACCCCCGTCTCGGTACAGCTGACGGCGTACTCGCGGGCTCGGCGCTCGGTCTCCGCGTCGACACCGAGCCGCGTGGCGTACCGCGGGATGTACTCGGCCGGATCGATCGGGCCGGTTGGGAGCCCGAGCTCGCGGTTCAGCGCGTCGTAGGCGGCCCGGAGTTCGCCCCGGTCCGCACGCGCCTCGGCGACGACTTCCTCAATGGTCCGCGAGACACCCTGGACGCGGCAGGCGGCGTACACCGCGGCGGCGAACCCCTCCAACGACCGTCTGCGGACGATGTCGGCGGACTGGGCGGATCTAAAGAGCGTCGACGCCATCTCGCAGATGTGCGTCGGGAGCGACAGCCCGGCCGTGACGCTCCGGATCTCGGTGAAGACGTACACCTGGTTCCGCTCGCGCTTGGTCGAGATCTGTGCCCGGTTGTGCTGGACGCGCATCCGTGCGAGCTGCCGACGCTTGCGCCCCTTGACCCGCGTCGACCGGCCGATCTCGGTCGAGAGCCCCCGGTCGTGGCGCGACCGCGTCAGCGGCGCGCCGGTCCGTTCGCGGGAGGGTCCGTCGGGGAACGACCGCCACTCTGGGCCGTGGTCGATGTGGTCCGCGGACACGACGAGACCGCACTCCGCACACACCGTCTCGCTCGCGTCCGTGTTCAGTCGTCCGTCGCATTCGGGACAGCCGGTCTGGGTCACCGTGCTCATACTCGAAACTCGGTCCCGATCGGATACTTAAACACGTGAGGAACACGGCGCTGATGCCCTCTGCGCGCCGATCGAACGTACCGGTAACCGATACGTACCGCATTCGAAGACTGTCCCTCGCACGACTATTTATTAGCCGGGCCGTCGGACAAACTCACATGGCTCTGTCGGACATCGCGGCCGGCATCGAGGTCACCACAGCGCAACGCGACCGTGGTGTCCCGACCGTCGACGGGACGGACACCGACCTCGAAGACCGGCTCGCGGCCCACGCGGAGCGGCTTCCGTGCTCGCCGTCGGCCGCGGCAACCGTCCTCGAAACGTACACGCGCGGGGTGCGCGTCGGCGCGGCCGCCCGCCGTGCTGACGTCGCCCCGATGACCGCCGCGAAGACGCTTCACCTCTGCGGCGAGTCGGGTCTCTCACCTCTCGGCCCGACGGCCCGACGGATCGTCCGCGACTGGCTCGCGGGCGAGCTCTCCCGCGCCGACGCCGTCGCGCTCACGGGTGCCGACGCGACCGAGTTCGCACTCGCGGCCTACCTGGAATCGCACGATCCCGTTCCCACCCTCGTCGAGGCCGCCGAGGCGGCCCTCACCCCCCAGCGGAACGCGAGCGTCACGAAACGCGAAACGCTCGCCGAGACGATGACCGACGCGGCCGACTTCGTCTGAACCGGTCGGCGTCGGCCCCTCCGCCGGGGAGCAACGCGGCTCGGTGGCGGCTCGTTACTGCCGACGGAACACCTCGCCGACGCCACCGAGGAGTCCGTTCGATTCGCCCACGGCGGCCACGTCACGCTCGACGAGTTCGGCGACGAGCCTCTCGATCGCGCGCCCGTACCGCTCGTCCGTGAGACAGCCCGGGACGGTCGTCTCCGTCTCCGGAAGCACCACGTCGGCGGCTCCCGACTCGTCGGTGCCGCCCGTCGCCACGAGGAGGTCCGCCGCCGTCCCGAGATCCGCCAGTCGCTCGCGGAGGCGAGCCGTCGCGTCCACCCCGCGGTCGCCGACCGGCGCGACCGCCCCGACCCGCTCGCAGGTCGTGGCCGCGGCCACCGCCTGGTTCGCCGCGATCGGCGGCACGTCGACGAGCACGTGGTCGAACGTCGCGGTGGCCTCTTCGATCCGTCCCTCGAAGCGACGGGCGGCCTCGACGCGTTTCGCCCGGGCCAGTCGCTCGAAGGGTGCGTCGACGGGACAGCACGTGACCCGTCCGTCGGTTCCCGCGTCGAGGTCGGCCAGTCCGGTCGAGAGCGACTCCTCGGCACGGTCCGTCACGAGAGCCGTGAGATCCGGGTCGATCCGCCCCGGGAGGTAGTCCCCGAGCCCCTGCGTCGCGTACGCGGCGTCGAGAACCGCCACGTCGGCCCCGTCGGCCGCGAGCGCGACGGCGACTTCGAGGGTTGTTCTGGTGGTTCCCACGCCGCCGGCCACGCCGACGAGTGCCGCCGTCGTGTACGTCATACCCGACGTGTCGCACCACTGGCCAAAAACGCTCGGGCGTGGCTCTCGGGGTTGATACTCACGGCTGACGCGTCGCTTCGCTCCCGCCCCCGCCGAATGGTGCCCTCCCGGTTCGCGTCGTCCGAGCCGTGACCCGGGTACGGCGTGGTTCGGGGGATGGAGACCGACCAAATACGATTATAACTAATTACTCGAATAATTCTCCGTCAAATGGGGGCGTCGTCCCGGACCGTCCCTCCGCGTACCCCCGAGAGCAGATCGAGGCCTGCTCATCGCTCATAACGGCCGATGAATCGGTCTAGAGCCGCTGACTGTCCGGATAGGGACATCAACCGGCCGATCGTTCGTCGGCGGTGGAGACACGCCCGCTGACTCGCACCGCCGACCGAAGAGGCGCGCATCACGCTGGAGCCTCTCCGGACGATTGGCGGCCCCTAAGGCCCGCAAGCAGCGGTATCGCTGGCGAAGTCGACGGCCACGGCGACGACAGACACCGGTTCGACACGGACGGCGACTGTCGATCCGGAGTGGAGGTCGAACCGAGGACCACGATTCGGCCTTCCACAAACTTATGAGTATTTGATTCTAATCAAAATCGCGTTCACACCGGGGACCGACTCGCCGCAGACACACGCGACACGCAGACTCACTGATCGAGTCACGGCCGCTGGACCGGCGCGTCCGGACGACGCCGAGGGTGCCTGTCCGAACGTGTGTGCGCTCCGTCATCGGTCGGCCTCCACCGGTCGGTCCTCGTTGTTCGCGGCCACGACTCACTCGGCCTCGTAATCACCGCCGTACTTCAGGAAGAAGTACGAGAGGAAACTCACGGAGAGCAGCGCGATCGCGGAGGCGAGCGCGATCACCATCGCGGCGTCCGGCACGGTCGGGACGGAGGGCCCACCGTCACCGCCCTGTTGCTCCGTCGTGACCGTGAGGGACGCGACCATGCCGACCGCCTCGTGCGGCACGCAGAAGTAGCCGTACTCGCCTTCGACGTCGAACGTGTGTTCGTACGACTCGCCGCCGGCGACGTCCCCCTGCTGTGGGTACGACTGGCGAGCGGCCTGTTCGTTCTCGAGGTCTCCCGACGAGAAGAACTCGGCTTCTCCGGGGATCTCGTCCTCGTACGCGGTCACCGAGTGCCCGACCTGTCCGACGTTCTCCCAGACGACCGTCGTCCCCGGCGCGACCGTCGTCTCGTCCGGGTCGAACACGAGTTCGTCGGTCATGTCGATCGTCACGGTACCCCCACCACCCCCGTCACCGGCTTCGGTCCCACCCCCAGTTTCGGTCCCGCCACCCGTCTCGGCCCCGCCCCCCGTTTCGGTTCCACCACCGGTTTCGGTTCCACCACCGTCGTCCTGTGCCGCCGCTCCCCCCGCGACGCCCGCGACGCCCGCGGTGATCGCCGAGGCGCGGAGGAACTCACGCCGCGAGACGGCCGTCTCCGACTCAGAACCCATACACTCAGACCGTGACGAAGCCGCAAAACGTTTTCTTCGGAGCGACCGACCGGTCGCGATCCGTGACGGTCGAGGACGCCGTGCGCGCCGGACTGACCCGGTCGGGTCTCGAACGCTCGCCGGTTCGATCGCGTGCGGGTCGCGCGCGGTGTGCGCGGGGCTCGCTCCCGTCGGGGAGGGTGCCGCGTCTCCGGCCCTGGCGCAGGATTAAGCCGCTGGCCGTGCTGGTAACGCACATGACCGAGCGAGCGGAGCGCGCCGACGAACTGCCGTACGAGTGCGACCTCTGCGACGAGCGGTTCGCGACGCGGGCGGAACTGAAAGACCACGTGTGGGAGTACCACGAGCTGGACGGCGATATCACGCCGTAACGCGGTCCCGACGAGGGTCGCGGAGGTCGGGAACGCCGGCGACAACCGGGGACGAGAGCACCGGGAGCCGCCACTGGCGGCCGTCGACAAGATTGAAGCGACACTCGGTCGTACGTCGGGTATGGACATCGAGCCACTCGTCTCGACGGCGTTCGAGACCGTCGACGCCGACACACGCGTCTCGAAACTCGCGGGCACGTTCGAGGAGTCGCGGACGCGGGCGGTCGTCGTCCTCGACGGCGACTCGTACCTCGGCGTGGTCACCGTCCGGCAGTTAGGCGACAGCCACCGGGCACCCGACGCGAAAGTACGGGGGATCGTCTGGCATCCGGCGACCGTCGGACGCGACGCCGACGTCAGGGCGGTCGCCCGAGCGATGGTCGCCAGCCGGAGCGAGATCATCCCGGTGATGGAAGACGAGGAACTGTTCGGCATCGTCACCGCCGACGACCTGCTGGCGGCAGTCGAGGAGTTCCTCGGCGTGTTGACGGTCGCGGACGTCTACACGCCGGACGTCGTGACCGTCTCGTCGGGGACGACGTTCGGCGAGGCGCTGCACGCCTGCCGCCAACACCGGGTCACTCACCTCCCGGTCGTCGACGGCGACGAGGCCGTCGGCGTCGTCAGCCTGTACGATCTGCTCGCGTTCACCACGCGCTCCGTCGAGCGCGGCACCGGCGGCGCGGCCGAGGGGTTCGACGCCCACGGCGGCGAGGCCTCGCAGCCCGGCTACCGGTCGCACGGCGGCTTCGGCGAGCGGGCGGGCGACCTCGACAGACTGCTCGACCTCCCGGTCGCCGACGTGATGAGCGCGCCCGCGGTGACGACCGTCCGCGCGACGCCGCTCGACGAGGCCGTCCGGGAGATGCTCGATGCGGGCATCTCGTCGCTCGTCGTGCTGGACGAGGACGTGCCGGCCGGCATCGTCACCAAGACGGACGTGCTCGAATCACTGACCTGGACCGGTGAGAGCCGCCCGCCGGTGCAGATCACCAACGTCGATCTCCTCGACGACATCACGCGGGCGGAGGTCGTCGACCTCGTCGAGGGCGTCACCCGGAAGTACGGCGACCTGGGGCTGCTGGAGGCGCGCGTCTCCCTCCACGAACACGACGAGACGCTCCGGGGCACGCCGCTCATCATGGCACGCATCCGGCTCTTCACCGACAGGGGCCACTTCGTCGGGACCGGCGAGGGGTACGGCGCAAGCCACGCGCTCCACCTCGCACGGAACGTGGTCGAACGCCAGTTGCTCGACGGCAAGTCCCACGACGAGACGAAGAAACACCCGGACGAGGAGTACTGGTCGAAGGTGTTCGGCTGGTGGCTCACCGCCCCGCCGCGCCGGCGCTGACTCGACTGTCCGGACCGCGTCCGCGCTTCCGGCCGCCGACTCCCCGCTCCCCTCGGACCGTCCGTGCACTCACTCCCTCTCGACAGATAGTGTAACACAAAAAACACATTACGCAAGTACTGATGTAATTTCTTCCGGTACTGTTGGTTCGTTTACAATCGTCACCTCTCTGCCGGCAAGAACGATCGAAGGGCTGTCGGCTGGTCCCGACGTTCGTGCCGCGGAGAGAAACAGCCTTGCGGCTTGGCCGTTTACTGCCACGTATGCCATCGAACCGCCACCACCGCTGTAACCTCTGTGGACGGGACTTCGAGACGGGCGACGAACTGAACGACCACGTCGGGCGACGCCACCCGAAGGCCGACGTTCACTGGTGGGTCGTCGCCGAAGACCCGGCGAAGGAACTGCAGTTCACCCGCTGATGGGCCGTCTTCGATCTCGACACCGTCGGACCGGCACGTCGCTCGGCGACGAGCGGACACTCCTCGATCCGGACCCGTCTCGAAGCCGACGGGTACCACTACAGTTATAACGACGCCCTCCGGTACGATATTTATGGTGATCAAACATGACAATCCGTGACGTCGCACGGCCGGACGTCGTAACGATCCACCGAACACAGACCGCCGGCAACGTCGCCACGGTCATGAAAGACCAGAACGTCGGGAGCGTCGTCGTCGAGGACGAGGGTGCGCCGGTCGGTATCGTGACCGACCGCGACCTGGCGATGGAGGTCCTCGAACCACGGGCGGATCCCGCGGAACTGACCGCGGGCGACATCATGACCGAGCACCCGACGACAGTGCACATGGACCATGGGGTGTTCGAGGTGACGCGGATGCTGAGCGATGCGAAGGTCCGCCGGCTCCCGGTGGTCGACGACGAGGGCTCGATCGCGGGCATCGTCACGTTGGACGACCTCCTGGTCCTCCTCACGGACGAGATGAACGGTCTCGCGACGGTCGTCGAGGCGGAGTCGCCGCCGTACTGACCGCGCGTTCGCCCGGCCTGGGGCCGACTCGTGCTCCGACGACGGGCTCGCGACACGGTCGATCCGGGGGACCGCGACGGAGCTGTCGCCTCGGACCCACACCGGCCCGCGGGCGAAGACTGATTACACCGCCGACCCCTCTGTGGGACGCCCGATGTACCAGAGCGTCCTCTTTCCCACCGACGGCAGCGAGCAGTCGCGGCGGGCCCGCGACGCCGCGTTCGACCTGGCCGAGACGTACGACGCGACGCTCCACGTCCTCTACGTCGTCGACACGGACGCGCTCCCGCTCGACGCGCACGCGCGGGCAGTCTTCGCTCGCCTCGACCGGGAGGCCCGGCGCGCCGTCGCCGAGGTCGTCACGCGCGCCGAACGCCGGGGGATCGACCCCGTCGTCGGGACCGTCACCGAGGGACGACCGCACGAGACGATCCTGGCGTACGTCGCCGACCACGACGTCGACATCGTGGTCATGGGGACACACGGTCGGCGGGGGTTCTCACGCGCGCTCCTCGGGAGCGTCACCGAGCGAGTGGTCCGACTGGCCGACGTACCGGTGCTCACCGTCCGATCGACCGAGGCCGACGCGAGCGCGGGCACCGCCGAGGAGTGAGCACTCGACGCCTGGTTCGGTCGGTCTCGGAAGCCCGTCGGTGCCACCGGTGCCGTTAACAGTCGGGTCGTGGTACTGTGGCACACTCATGACAGCGCACGTTGCGAGCGTCGGGAGCACCGCGTACGGCCGACAGCCGGAGCGCTCCTCACGGGAACTGTTCGCCGAGGCGGTCGCCGCGGCGTTCGACGACACCGACCTCACGCCCACGGATCTCGACGCCGTCTCCGTCGGGAACTTCATGGGCGAACTCATCGAGGATCAGGGACACATGGGACCACTACTCGCCGAGCACGTCGGTGCCCGAGAGGCGGCGTCGGTCCGCCTCGAAAGCGCCTGCGCGTCGGGCGGCGCGACGGTCCGGCAGGCGGTGTCCGCCGTCGAATCGGGGGCGGCCGACGCGGTCCTCGCCGGTGGCGTCGAACAGATGTCCGCCGCGGACCTCGAACACGTGACCGACGCCCTCGCCAACGCGGCCGACGACGTGTACGAGAACGGCCAGGGGCTGACGTTCCCCGGGATCTACGCGCTCATGTCCCGCCGGTACGCCCACGAGTTCGACGTGACGCGCGAGCAGTTGGCGGCGGTCTCGGTCAAGAACCACGCAAACGCCGTCGACAACCCACTCGCCCAGTTACCGAAGGAACTCACGGTCGAGGAGGTGCTCGATTCGAAGCCCATCGCGACGCCGCTCACCCGCTACGACGCCTGCCCGATCTCGGACGGTGCCAGCGTCGCCGTCGTGGTCAGCGACGGCTTCGCGGCGGCCAACGACCTCGACGTCTCGGCGACGATTCGTGGGACGGGCCAGTCTAGCGACGCTGTCGCCTTACAGGATCGCCCGTCGCTCAGCCGGACACCGGCGGCCGAACGAGCCGCGCGGGCGGCGTACGCGGACGCGGAGATCGGGCCCGACGACGTCGACGTGGCGGAGGTCCACGACTGCTTCACGATCGCGGAGGTGCTGGCGCTCGAATCGCTCGGCTTCTACGACCGTGGGGAGGGTGCCCGCGGCGCGGTCGAGGGCGAGACGGCCGTCGACGGCCGTCTCCCAGTCAACACGTCGGGCGGCCTCCTCGGGAAGGGTCACCCGGTCGGCGCGACCGGCGTCGGCCAGCTCGTCGAACTGACGAAGCAACTCGACGGGCGGCACCCGAACCAGGTCGCGGACCCGTCGATCGCCCTCGCGCACAACGTCGGCGGGAGCGGTGCGAGCACGACGGTCACCGTCCTGGGAGGTGTGTGACCGTGCCGGCGTGGTTCGAGCGGTTCACCGACGCGATCGCCGCGGGCGACCAGCGGGCGCTCGGCTGTGAGGCGTGCGGCGAGACGACGCTCCCGCCCCGACAGTTCTGTCCCGCCTGCGGGTCGACCGCGCTGACCCCGCGGCCGTTCGGCGACCGGGGGACCGTGCTGTCGTTCACCGAGATCTCGGTCACGATCCCCCGGTTCCACGGCGAGACGCCCTACACCGTCGTCGTCGCCGAACTCGACGGCGGTGTCGTCCTCACGGGACAGCTCCGGGACGCGACGGCCGACGACGTCGCCATCGGCGACCCCGTCGCCCTCGGCGTCGAGGCGCGCGACGACGGGCCGGCGCTCGTCACGTTCCAGCCCGCCGAGGAGTGACGGCTGGGTTCAGTGATCGCGTCCTCCGGACGCGGCCGTATCCAGCAGGGCACGTGCCCGCTCGATCCACTCGCGGGCCATGTGTGTGCTGGTCCGGGCGGCCTCCGCGACCCGCGCCTCCTCGACGACGTCGACCGACGCGGCGTCCGCGAGGCGGTCGTTTCGAGCGTCCGCCGCTGGATCGTACGTAGTGCCTCGAACCGGTTCCACCCTCGATGGGATCCATCAGCGGTCATGGCATCGCCTTCTCCCGGCCGCGACGCGAACGTTTGCCCGCTCTCGGGGGCGGTCCGCGTGCACGTCACGAACGCGGTTGGCGCCTTCGCCACCGCGACGGCTCTCCGTGGCCGACACCAGTACTAATATGGCTCAGGGACGTTCACACCGTATGGACTTCGACGAGTTCACCGGCACGGTCCAGCATCGACTCGAACTACCGGGGACCGGCGAGACCGTGCGTGCGATCCGGGCGACGCTGATGACGTTGGGGTCGCGGATCCCGGCCGGTGCCGCCGAGGACCTCGCCGCCTCGCTCCCGATGGAGATCGACTGGTATCTCACCGGCGCGGCCGACGAGCACGGTCAGCGGTTCGACTGGCGGGAGTTCGTCGCCCGCGTCGGCGAGATCGAGCGGACCGATCCACCCAAGGCGGCCTACCACGCCCAGGTCGTCGTGGATCTCGTGGGGTCGCTCGTTCCGCCGTCGGACCTCCAGCAGCTCCGCGACCAGCTCCCCGAGAGCGAATCAGACGAGAACTGGGGGAAGCTCTTCGGCGTGATCGACGCCGGCGGCTGGGAGGAGCACGAGCGCTCGTAGGCCGAGCGACCGCCGGAACGAGAAACGCCCGCGTCCGGACGTCGCGCTCGAGACTACTCGATCCGACGCCACGTACGACCGCCACCGAAAAACCGTGTAGGTCGGCCCCCACGACGGTCTGTGTCGCCCAGGAGAACGTTGACAACCCCCGCCGTCGTCGGCGTCGACATGGACGACCGAACCGAGAGCCGGGTGACGGTACCGATCGACGGCGTCCGACTCGACGGCGAGCTGCTCGTTCCGGCGGGGGGACCGGACTCGTGGTCTTCGCACACGGGAGTGGGAGCAGCCGGAAGAGCCCGCGGAACACCGCCGTCGCCGAAGTGCTCCGCACGCACGGGCTGGGGACGCTGTTGTTCGACCTGCTCACCGAACGGGAGGACGCGACGTACGAGACGCGGTTCGACATCGACCTGCTCACGGAACGGTTGCTCGCGGCGACCGACTGGCTCGACGAGCGTGCGGGCACGCGCGACCTGGCCGTCGGCTACTTCGGGTCGAGCACCGGGGCGGCGGCCGCGCTCCGTGCCGCGGCCGATCGGGGGGACGAGGTCGGTGCCGTCGTCTCCCGGGGCGGGCGTGTCGACCTCGCCGCCGAACACCTCGACGGGGTCACGGCCGCGACGCTGTTCGTCGTCGGCGGCGCGGACACGCAGGTCCTCGAACTCAACCGGAGGGCGTTCGAGCGACTCGCCGGACAGAAGGAGTTCCGGGTCGTCGAAGGCGCGGGGCATCTCTTCGAGGGGCCCGGCGAACTCGAAACGGTGGCGGAGCTCGCGGCCGACTGGTTCGAGACGCATCTGGGGTGAGTTCCGGACGGGCCGCTGCGACGCGTGCCATGCCGTCGTGGAACGACTAGCCCAGGGTGGTAAGACGGTGGGCAGAACACTTTAGTCGCTCGGTGGTATCCACCGTGTATGGGATCCGTGCTGTTAGCGACGGATGGAAGCGAGTACGCACGCCGGGCCGCCGAGCGCGCAATCGAACTCGTCGAGGAGCGGTCGGCACCGCTGTACGTCATCTGTGTGGTGGACCGGCAACGGTTCGGGGAGTCGGCGCTCAGCTCCGCGGAGTTGGCGACGATCTACGCCGAGGACCACGCCGCGGCGTGCGTCGCGGAGGTCGAACGGATGACCGAAGGGCGCGATATCTCGGTCGAAGGAGACACCCGACACGGGGTCCCCCACGAGGTCATCATGGAGTACGCCGACGAGGTGGACGCGGACGTCATCGTCGTCGGGGAACACGGCGACCACAGGGAGCATTTCGCCGGCGTCGGCCGGAAGGTCACCGAACGGGCCGACCGTGAGGTGATCGTTGTCGAAGCCGTCCCGTGACGCCCCCGGGATCGTTCGACTCCGTCTGCCGGTCCGTCCGGACGCTCACCGCACGGCGTCGGCGAGCCCGAGGGCCGACGACTCGGTAAAGATTTATAACTAATTACTCAAATATGTCGACCAAACGCACGGGACACGACGACCCCGCCGTGACGGGCCCGTTCACGGCGCAAATCCGACTTCGGTGCGCAGTCCGGTCCGTCCGCAGTCATCCAGTTCGAGCCGCAAACTGCCCGCCAGCACACCGACACCGACCCTCTCTTTTCCCCCGCAAACAGCGACCCCGCACGGATCAACTCGCCTCCGGGTACCGGGACACTCGATCGAAACTGACCCGTCGTATCCGTGGACCCGATCGAACGGCCGAAAAGCCCGAGGACCCATAATTCGACGGTTTCGGGCGTTCGATTCGACCGGCGTTCGGTCGACATTCCCTTTCGATGTCACGACGAACGCGGCGATCTTTGAGCCACCGTGGTCGCCCTCTGACCGTCCCTCTTTTAGTAGTAATCGAGTATTGACTTTTAATCTTTGGGCCACTCCGGTCGTGAGGCGGGGGCAGAAACGGTGAAGTACACGACGCGATCCCCACCGGTTCGGGGCTCGTCGATCCCGATCCGGCCCCCGTTCGCGAGCGAAAGTTAATGTGACGACATGTCCATTGCTACGCATGTACGATCGGATCCTCGTTCCGACCGACGGGAGCCCGTCAGCGGAGGCGGCGATGGATCACGCGCTCGCCCTCGCCGAGGCGTTCGACGCCGAACTCCGCCTCCTGTACGTCATCAACACGCGACGGTACGACACCTCGATCGAGAGCGCCGTCGACCCGCTCGAACGGGAGGGCGAGCGGTGTCTCGACCGGCTCGTCGCGGCGGCCGGCGAGACCGACACCCCCATTACGACCGACATCGAGCTGGGTCGCCCCGCGCGCACGCTCCTATCGTCCGTCGACGCGCACGACGTCGACCTCGTCGTCATGGGGACGCGCGGCGAAGGAGGACTCCCGCGCCGACTGCTCGGGAGCGTGACGGAGTACGTCGTCACGCACGCCGACGTCCCCATCCACGTCGTCCCGTCGGTCGACCACGCCGACGACACCCACGAGGGGCCCTGATCGACCCGCCGGTCCCGGGCCTCACTCGGCTCCGTCGCCGCCCGCCGGCTCGAACTCGGGCGGGAGCCCCAGGTGTTTGATGCCGATCTGCTCGTCGACGTCGAACCGGTAGAGTCCGGTCTCCTCCGTCGCGCTCGCCCGCTCGAACACGTCCGGTCGCCAGGCACCGGTGAGGGTCTCGGTCGCGGCGGCCCGCTCGGCCTCGGGGACCTCGGCGACGCTCCCCGACAGGAGGACGCTCCGCCAGTTGAACGGTGTCTCGGCGCTGTACACGAGGAATCGAGCGGCGTCAGCCCGACTGCTCAGCTCCGCCTTCCGGCTCTCTGCACCGAGGAGATAGAGGAAGTACAGCCGCGACTCCCCGTCGTAGCCGAACGACAGCGGCCGCATGCTGGGTGCGTCCGCCGCCGGGAGGCCGAGTACGCCGACGCTTTGACTCGCGAGGTACCCCCGGATCTCGTCGTCGGTCATCCGGACCATCCCGTACGTTTCGAGTTCGTCGAGTGTCATGTTTGGTCGGACGGCGCGGCGTCGAATAAATAGATCGACAGTTGTCACGGCGGGAGAACGCGCCCGCTTGCGCCCACTTCCGCCCGTTCCCGCCCGCTCCGGCGCACGCGGCGGGTGAGCTACTCGGTCGCGCCGCGGATGTCGGCCGCGATCGCGTCCAGTTCCGCGTCCGACAGCGACGGCCGCGTGGAAAACAGTCGGTGGATCGGGCCGTTCCCGTCGCCGTCGAACCGTGGGACGACGTGGACGTGCGTGTGCGGGACCTCCTGGCCCGCCGCCTCGCCGTTGTTCACCGCGACGGTGGTCCCGTCGGCGTCGATCGCCCGCTCGATGCGGGGCGTGACGGCGCTCACCGTCTCGAAGAGAGCACCGGCGGTCTCCGGGGGGAGCTCGCCGACCGTCTCGTAGTGCTCGCTGGGGACGACGAGCGTGTGGCCCGCGGCGAGCGGGTTGGCGTCGAGGAACGCGACGGCGTCGTCGGTCTCGTACACCGTTCGACTCGGTAGGTCGCCGTCGACGATGCGGCAGAAGATACAGCTCATGTTCGGTTCGAAGGCCGTGGGCATGGCCGAAAAATCTCCCGCCGGCCGAGGCGTCCGATCGCCAGATGTCGCGGCGGCCGGGGCCCGACTGACGTCCTCAGGGACGCGTCGTGTCGGCGCGCGCGGTCAGGCTCTCGGTCGTCTCCGTCCACCACTGGTCGAGCGCGTCCTTCAGACGGCTGGAACGCGTGCCGCTGAACGGGTCGGGGCTCTCCGTTGTCGTGTCCGCTCCCGTGTCGGCAGTCTCGCCCTCCGCGTCAGCGCTCGTGCGGGGGGCCTCCCGTTCGGAGACGGCGACGACGTGGTCGGACCGGTCGGCAGACGGTTCGGCGGCGGGTTCTGGGTCGAGTCGTCCGCTCCCATCGTGGGGCATACTTGTGAGGAGCGACTGTCCGACCAAAGGGTCTCTCACAAACGCGTCCAAAGGGTGGTGTCCGACCGTCGGTCGGCGACGCGACTGGGACCGACGGGTGAGGCGCGTGGGAGCGACGCCCGACGGTGGAGCGGAGAACGACCGGCGGTGGAGGGGAACCGACGGTCGAGGGGGTGGACTGGCCCGCGCCCGGCACGGGATCGGGGCGTTCTCGTCCGGGACGTCAGGCGGTTACGCCTGGCCGCCCGGATCGACGGCTTCGACGTGTCCGGGGGCAACGCTACTGGCGAGACGGACGTCGTCACCGGCCGGAAGCGGTTGCAGCGAGTACTCCGCCCGCGTCAAATCACGCACACGGGCGAGTCGCCGATCGATCGGAAGTTCCTCGCCGCCGGTCGGCAACGCCGTGACGAACCGTAATCGACGGAACAACCCACACTCGCTCGTACCCTGGAGAGCCAGACCGGGGCGACTGTCGACGTGCAGAACCACCGGGCTGTTCCCCGCGGTCAGTGTGAGATCGACGACGTAGCAGATCCCGGTGGTTGGCGCGGCGCGCGTCGCCGCCTCGACCACCCTTCCCCAGTTGGGTATCCGGCGGTCGACTAGCGGCGCGCCCGTGTCGGGGTGAGCCGTCAGTTCCCGACCGGACCGCGGGTGACAGGCTCCCAGCGCGGTGCCATCTGCGACGGCGAGTCGGACGCCGACCGCGCCGCGGTGGAAACTGACTGATCCGCCGGACGACTCCGTCGGGAGCCGTACCAGCGCTACGATCGGATACCCGCGGTAGACGACGACCCGAACGTCAGCGATGCCGTCGCCGTGGGACGCGCTCGGGAACGCCGCCAGCGTCGAGGTACCGTCGCGACCCCGTTCGGCCGTGGAGTGTCCATCGTCCGTGGGTTCGTCCCGATCCATACCGACCACTGCGGACGAGTCACAAAAGGGTCTCTCACAAACGCGTCCAAACCTCGTCTCCCCTCGCCGGTCGCGCGCTGCAGGCCGATTTGACCAAGCGCGAACGGGACGTCGGTGCCGTTCACCGATCGCGAGAGCGACTCCTGGCCCACCTGGACTGTCCTGTTCGTCGGAATATATTTGATACACCCAGCGAAACTGTGCGGTACCGAACAGCGATGCGAACAATACCCGTCATCTCCCTCCTCGTCGTCAGTCTCGTCCTCGCGCCGGGCGTCGTCGTCGGTGCGCCGGACGGGACGAGCGTCGCGGCCAGTGGTGGCGACGTCACCTTCGAGGTGGAGGAGGACAGTGACGGCGACGCCGGGTCGACTGCCGACTCGGAATCGGATTCCAACGGCGACTCGACTGCCGATTCAGACACCGACTCGACTGCCGATTCAGACACCGACTCGACTGCCGATTCAGACACCGACTCGACTGCCGATTCAGACACCGACTCGACTGCCGATTCCGACGCCGATACCACTGACTCGGCCGAATCGACCTCCGACGCGGGCTCCGACACCGACGCGTCCGAATCGGACTCGACCGACACGACAGCGGGCGACGAGTCGGCATCCGAGAGCGACACCGAGGACGGAACCGATACGGAAGTGACCAACGAGACCGAGACCGCGACGCCGACCGAAGCCCCGAGTGCGGGGTTCGCGGCGACTCGCAGCGGTGTCCCGACGGGCGTCGCCACAGACGGCGACGGTCGGGCCGCAGGCGAGGCCGTGCTCACGGAATCCGACGTCGGGCAGAACACGACGACTCCAGCACCCACGACGGAAACGACGGCCCCGGAGAACGCGAGTGCGGCCGGCGGGGCTGGAGACGCCGACAGCGGGGCCGGCTCGGGGTCATCGACCGGGTTCGGGCCGTCGTCGGCCGGGGCGGGAGCGGCGGTCGGCGTCGGGCTCGTCGCCGCCGGCGCGATCGCTCGACGCGTCCTCCTCACGGGGCCGGGCGGGAGTGCGAACACGGTGACGTCCACCCTCGCGACGGCGAGGACTGCGCCTCGCGGGACGTTTCGGACGGCCCTCTCGCTGGCCTCGGAGTCCGCCCAGCGGGTCCACGCCACGCTGTCGGACTGGGTGGGCCGCGTGCTCGGCGCGGCGGGCTACACGAAGTGGGCCGGCGACGAGCCGTTGGAACACGACACCCGGGCGGAGCTGTACGACCACCTCCAGGCCGATCCCGGGACGTACCTCTCGGCGTTCGTCGAGGCGTCTACGCTCGACGCCTCGCTCGGCACGATCAGATACCACCTGCAGATCCTCGAACGCGAGGGGCTCGTCACGTCCGCGAAGGTGGGGGGGAAGCGCCGGTACTACCCGATCGGGACGTCGCCCGACGCGCTGGACATCGCGCTGGAGTCGGCGTCGACGAGGACGATCCTGGAGGAACTCACCGCGTCGTCCGACACCGTCTCGGGGCTCGCCGACCGGATCGACCGCGACCCGAGCACGGTCTCACACCACCTCTCCCGGTTGAACGACGACGGTCTCGTCGAGCGGGAACGCGACGGGCAAGCGGTGATCAATCGGCTCACGCCGGGCGTCGAGACCGTGCTCACACAGGGGCCGTTCGCCGAGGCCGGTGCGGCCACCGCGGATCAGCCGACGACCGGCGATTGAAGCCCTGACGATAGACGGCTGTCGACGTCGTTCAATCCGGCCGGGGTCGTCGATCGGATCCACCCGCTCGTCGCCGGCGGGGCTACGCTTTTCACTCGACCCGCCGAACCCTCGATCATGTCAATCGACTTCGAACGCGAGGTTCAGGAAACGACGTTCTACAGCCCTTTGGAGGAGTTCGAGGAGACAACTGTCGAGACCGAGGTGCGGGTCGACCCGCTCACCGGCCGGACGGCGCGGGTCGTCACGGACAACTTCCTCGTGTCCGAGTCGCCGGAGATCTCCGAGGAAGTTCTCGACGACGAGGGCTGTTTCTTCTGTCCCGGAACGGTCGAGGAGGCGACGCCCCAGTACCCCGACTGGGTCGGGACCGACCGCGGCAAGAGCGGCGAGGCGACGTCCTTCCCGAACCTCAACCCGTACGGCGCGTACTCGAACGTTGTCGCGCTCACCGAAGAACACTACGTCCCAATCGACGAGTTCACGACCCAGCAGTTCGCCGACGGGCTCTGTGCGGCGTTACAGTACGTCCGGGACGTCTTCGACCACGACCCCGACGCGCGGTTCGCCTCCGTGAACATGAACTTCCTCCCGTCGGCGGGGTCGAGCCTGATCCACCCGCACATGCAGACGCTCGTCGATGGTCGCGGGACGAACGAACAGCGCCGCGTCGCCGAGGCCGCCCGCGCGTTCTACGACGAGAACGACGAGGTGTACTGGTCGGAACTCGCCCTGCAGGAGCGCGGCGGCGACCGCTACGTCGCCGAGATCGGTAACGTCCACTGGCTGGCCCCCTTCGCACCGACGCACCATCGTCACCTCGTCGGCGTCGCGGCGCAGATCCACTCCGGCGTTCCCGAACCGCGAGGCGACGTCGCCCACGACTTCGCCGAAGGGCTCGTGAACGTCCTCTCGTACTACGCCTCGCTCGGGCTGAACAGCTTCAACGTCGCCATGTTCCTCGAACGCGACGACCCCGCGCTTCCGCCCCTGCTGAACGTCACCGCCCGGTCGGTGTTCGACGAGCACTACTGGAGCGATGCGACGTTCTTCACCGCGCTGCACGACGAGGGCGTCGTCGACGTCGCGCCCGAGGAGTACGGCGACGCGGCCCACGACTTCTTCTGAGGCACGTGGGACGGCGGGCGGCCGCCGCTCCCGAGCCACGGTCGGAGATACGCGGGGACGACCCGACCGGTCGCCCGGGCGCCAGGTCCACCGTCAGCCATCGACGAGCGACGCGAGCGTCGTGCTGATCTCGTCCTCGTACTCCTCGGGGGTGTACCCCTGCCGCGCGATCCACACGTCCTGGTAGGAGGGATGAAAGACCGGCAGGAGGGATACGCCGAGCGACGGGAGCCGTTCGGGCGTGAGGACGCGCGCGACGAACCCACCCAGGTCGCGCCCCTCGAACGCCAGCATCGTCGCCGTGGCGTGTTTTCCCGTGGGGACGACCACGTCGGGATCGACCCCGTCGACTTCCCGTTCGAGGTGTGCCCGGCAGTTCGCTCGCTCTCGGGCCGTCGGTTCACGGTTCGACCCCTCGCCGTCGCCGGGAAAACACTTGACCGCGTTCGTGTAGTACGGGTCGTAGCCCAGGCGGGCGAACAGCCCTCTGATCCGACGGCCCGAGTGGCGGGTCGTGTACGCCATCCCCGTGTGGTTGCCGCCCCGCCACCGCTCCGCGGTTCGGTCGCCCGCCCCGGGGGCCTCGCCGACGACCATCACGGCCGCGTCCGCGGGACCGGTGCCCCACGAGATCTCGGTTCGACAGGCCGCGAGCGCCGGACACCGGCGGCAGTCGGGTTCGACGACGGCTCGTGTCTCGGGGTCGGGAAACAGCGAATCCGGCACCGTCTACTCGGTCAGCGGAAGCGCGACGCCGAAGACGAACGGCACGACGAGCACGAGCACGATCCCGACGGCCTCCATGTCGAAAAAGAGGGTGTGCTCCCACGCCGGGAGGGGGCCGAAGAGCGCCGCCCCGACGACTTCGCCCAGCAGTCCGAGTATGAACAGTGTCGCCCCGGCGAGCACGCCGAGTTTCGTCACGCGCGGGTAGTCGATGTCTCCGTATCGTCCGGACATGGGCGCACGTCGCCGGACGCGAGTATAGTTGTTTTGCTCCGTCGACCCACGGCCGCACCGCTCCGGTGGTGAGTTCGTCGAAGAGAGTGGAAAGCGGTCGCCGAAAATGCGACCGCTTGCCGCCCTGAATTGGTCCCCGCTGACGCTTCGGCCCTCCAAAGCGAAGCGTCACGTGGACAATACCGCCGTGACAACTTAAACATGCCGTCGACGGCACGCCTCCCGGTGTTTCCGATCGCTTATACTGGTCGTGCGCCCATCCGTCCGGAGCGTCCCCGGGACGGCGGCCGGCTCGATCGGGGGCACGGTCGCGGGCCGCCGGCGTCACGGACGGCCCGGTGAACCCGCTCGGACAACGGGCTTTTGTTCGCCGGACTGCTTCCGTGAGACATGAGTGAGCTACCGGGTCGTGTCCGGCGCGCGTTCGCCGATCACGACGGGTTCGAGGCGGTCGCGGCGGACGAGTACGCGTCGACGGCGTCGCCGTTCGACGCACGGGTGACGGTCGACGGCGTGGATAACGGCCACGTATCGTTTGCCGTCGAGACGCGGGTTCCCACGCTGTCGGCGGTCGTCGAGGACGAGGTCGCCGACGTCGTCGAGGAGGGGTGGTACGAGACGTTCGAGCTCCGTGCGAGCGACGCGGCTGGCGTGACCCGTGGCGACCACGCGCTCGAACCCGCCGTCCGGCGGGCGGGCGAGGAGGTCGTCGTGGTGGTCGAGTACACCGACATCGACGAACGCCGCGGCGTCGACGACGCCGCCGCGCTCGTCACCTTCGTCGAGGGGACGTTCGTCCAGGGCGTCATCCCGGGGTACGACTACACCGAGCCGGTGACGTCGCTCATGTCGAGCGCACGGGACGCGGGCGGGTTCTGAGAACGGCACGGAACGGCACGACCCGGGGTCGGCGACGGCCGCGTGCGAGTCAGTCCATCGCGATGTACGTCTGGGTGTCCTCGATCCCGCCGATGGCCTGGATGGCAGAGGCGACGTCCTTGACGTCGACGGGCGTCTCGACGGCCACCTTCACGACGAAGTCGACGTCGCCGGCGACGATGTTGGCGTCGACGACCCCCGCTCCCAGGTCGAGGATCTCGGCTTTGAGCCGGTCGGCCTCGCCGGTGTTCGCCTTGACCATGATGTAGGCGGTCACCACGCTCAGTCACCCCCGGCCGCGTAGGCGACGGTGTCGCCGACCAGGAGCTGGCGCACTTCACCCAGGACGGAGAAGTCCGCGAGGACGGCGACGCGGTCGCCGAGTTCGAGCGAGTCGTCCGGGAGGGGGATGCCCATCGGCTCGTCCTCCTTGCCGAAGGCGAGCAGGTGCGACTGACCGGGGAGCGCAACCTCCGAGAGCGTGTAGCCGCGCATCGGCGACGACTTCCCCACGGTGAGGAGGACGACCTGGAGGTTCTGGGCGACGTCGGCGATGGCACGGATCGACCCGCCCAGGAGGGCGTTCTTGGCGAGGACCGCGCCGAGCCGCTCGGGGTAGACGATCTCGTCGACCTCCTCGGCGTACTTCTGGTAGATCTCCTCGCGGTACTCCTCGTCGATGCGCATCACGGTGCGGCAGCCGTGGTGTTTCCCGATCATACAGGCCGCGAAGTTGACGTTGAGGTCGCTCGTGAGCGCTCCGAGCGCGTCGGCCTCGTCGACGCCCGCACGGAGGAGGACGTCCTCGTGTGAGCCGTCTCCGGCGACGACCTCGAACCCCGACGACCGACAGCGCTCGATACGGTCCTCGTCGAGCTCGACGATGGTCACGTCGTGGCCCTCTTCGCGGAGGACGCGCGCGGCGCGGGACCCGACACGACCGCCACCAATGATAACGAAGCGCATGGAGGAGGATACACTGCACGGCGTCAATAAGTTTGTCCCCCACGGAGGCGAACGCTTTTTGCCCTGTTGTAGTGTATCACGCCGCATGGTTCACGCGTTCATCATGGTGAAAACGGGCGCCGGGGAGTCAGAGCAGCTGTTGGAGCCCGTTCGTGGGCTCGACTTGGTCACCGAGGCGCACATCGTCGCGGGCGCGTACGACATCATCGCGGAGGTGGACGCCGCCGAGGTGTACGACGTGCTGAAGGTCGCATCGAGCGGGATTCAGGGGCTGCAGGGCGTGAGGGACACCAAGACGTACATCGCGATGGACGACTGACCGCCGGGTCAGTGGCTGCCGTCCGGGGGATGTCGTGCGGCCGCCTCGCGCTGGGCGTCGAGGGCTTGCGTCGGCGCGCCGTAGACGTGTTCGAACAGTTCGTCGCGGTCGGCGGACGGTTCGTCCTCGGCGGTCGCGACCGCCGCCGCGAGCTCCTCGTCGGCGCGCTCGCGGGTCGCCGCGACGAACTCGTCGTCGACGACGCCCGCCTCCCGGAGGAACGTCTCGTAGCGATCGAGTGGGTCGCGCCGCCGCCACTCGGGCAGGTCGGGATCCGCCGGACGGTAGCGGTCGGGATCGTCGGCGGTGGTGTGTGCGCCCTGTCGGTAGGTGAGCGCCTCCACGAGTACCGGGTCGCCGTCGCGGGCCGACGCGAGCGCGTCCGTGACGACCTCGCGGACGGCCAGTGGGTCGTTGCCGTCGACCTGTACGCCCTCGAACCCGTACGCCCGTGCCTTCTCCGCGATGGTCGCTGAGGCGGTCTGCCGGTCGCGAGGGTGGGAGATGGCCCAGCCGTTGTTCTCGCAGAAGAACACGGTGGGCGCGTCGAAGACGCCGGCGAAGTTCATCGCCTCGTGAGTGTCACCCTCGCTGGTCGCGCCGTCGCCGAAGCAGACGAGTGCCGCCTCGTCGTTGCCGCGGTAGTTCCGCGCCATCCCCAGCCCCACCGCGTGCGGGAGCTGGGTGGCGATCGGAACCGCCTGCGGGAGCACGCGGTAGTCGTGGTTCGAGTGGAACTCGGGGTGGCCTCTCCGAAAGAGCAACAGGTCGCTCATCGGGACGCCGAGCGCGAGCTGGAGGGCGTTCGAGCGGTACGTCGGGACGAGCCAGTCGTCGTCGCGCATGGCGTGGGCCGCGCCCACCTGTGCGGCTTCCTGTCCCCGGAACGGCGGGTAGCCGCTCATCCATCCGCGACGCTGGAGCGCGAGCGCGCGGTCGTCGAAGCGGCGCGCCCGGACCATGTCGCGGTACGCCGCCCGCGCGTCGTCGACGCCGAGCCACGAGTCGTCGAGCGAACGGTCGGCGATGAGCCGGTGCATGGTCGGCGTTCTGCCTCCGGTGAAATAAATCCAGCCGAGGCGGAATCCACCCGTCCGCCGCCCGCGGTGACCGACTCCGACAGGTCAAAGACTGCTCCCGCCGTATCGCTGGTATGGTCTCGGTCCTGAACCTCGCACTCCTGGGTGTCGTTCTCGTGGTCAACACCCTCATCGCCGCGGTGATGACGCGGTTCTTCCGGATCCGGCTGAAGACGCGCACCGGGGCGGTGATCTACGCGCTGTTGCTCATTCCGGTCGTCCTCTTCGTCACCACGATGGTGTTCGGCTCGATCATCCCCGGGAACCTCGGGGTGTCGGTGCTCCTCGGCCTCTGGATCGGCATGCCGCTCGTGCTCGGCTTCACCATCGACGTGCTGTACGTCCCCCCGCCGGAGGAGATCGAACTCCCCGACACGACCTGAACCGTTCGTCTCGGACCCGCATCGGCGTCGTTCTCGACTTCGATCGGGGTTCGGTCGAGACGATGTCGCTGGGGTGAACGAAGCGGTCGTGCGCAACCGCCGCGTCCCGGGTACTACCTCGTCTCCAGGCTTCACTGTCTCTCGACAGGCTACACCGTAGATTCCGGGGACGCATGCGGTCCCGACCCGACTACGCCACTGCGGCCGTCACCCGTTCGCTTCCCGTCTCCACTCCATCACCCACCGAGAATACCGCCAACCACCTCGATCACGTCTGCGAGCACTTCGTCCTCCGAGCGAGACGCGTCGATCCGGACGAACCGATCGGGGTCGTCGTCGATCAGTCGCTCGTAGTTCTCGGCGACCCGGCGCAGATACGCCACCCGTTCGAGTTTGTTCGTCTTCCCCGCGCGCTCGGCGGCGGTCTCGGGGCCGACGGCGAGGTAAACCGTCAGGTCGGGCGTGCGTGAGAACGGCTCGTGTACGCCGCGAACGTACTCGAGTGGGTCGTCGACCGCGAGGGAGTCGTACGCGGCGAGCGTCGCGGCCTGGTAGGCGTACCGGGAGTCGGAGAACCGGTCGGAGACGACCGACTCGCCGTCGGCGAGGGCGGGCCGGACGACGCGGGCGAGGTGGTCTGCGTGGTCGGCGGTGAAGAGGAACAGTTCGGCGAGCGGGTCGGCGTCGTCGTCGCGGATCGACCGCAGGACGGCGTCGCCGTACCACGAGTCGGTCGGCTCGCGGGTGAACACGGCCTCGAACTCGTCTCGGAGCGACTCCCACGCCGTCGTCTTGCCGCTCCCGTCGAGACCTTCGAGCGTGACGAGCATGGCCTGAGGCGGGGTCGGCCGGCGAATAACACTGTCGAAGCCGGCCGCGTCTCGGGCGCTCGCCGCGACGGTGTCGGTCCTGACCGCTCCGTCGACTCGCTCGAAACCGGGACACGGGACCGGAACTGTCGCGACAGCTTTACGTTTACTCCGCCGCAGGCGGACGTATGAAAATCCTTGTCGTCGGCGGGAGCGGCTTCGTCGGCAGTCACCTGTGCCGTGAACTCAAGACGCGCGGCCACAGCGTCACCGCGTTGTCACGGAGTCCGGGCAACGACGACCTCCCGAAAGGCATCTCGAAGGCGATGGGCAACGTCACCGCGTACGACTCGATGCACGAGGCGTTCGACGGGATGGACGTCGTGGTCAACCTGGTCGCGCTGTCGCCGCTGTTCAAACCCAGCGGCGGCGACGAGATGCACGACCGCGTCCACCGGCAGGGAACCGAGAACGTCGTCCGCGCCTGCGAGGAACACGGGGTGTCGCGGCTGGTGCAGATGAGTGCGCTCGGTGCCGACCCGAACGGCGACACCGCGTACATCCGCTCGAAGGGGCAGGCCGAGGAGATAGTAAAAAGCTCGTCGCTCGACTGGGTGATCTTCCGTCCCTCGGTCGTGTTCGGCGAGGGGGGCGAGTTCGTCTCCTTCACCAAGAAGCTCGCACCGCCGTACTTCACGCCGCTTCCCGGCGGCGGGAAGACGCGCTTCCAGCCGATCTGGGTCCAGGACCTGGTCCCGATGCTCGCCGACGCCTGCGAGGATGACGACCACGTGGGCGAGACGTACGAGATCGGCGGCCCGGAGCAACTGACGCTCGCGGAGGTCGCCGAGACCATCCACGGGGCCGCGGGGCGGTCGGTCACGGTCGTCCCGGTTCCGATGGCGCTGGCGGGCGTCGGCCTCAGCGTCGCGGGGAAAGTCCCCGGCTTCCCGATGGGTGCCGACCAGTACCGGTCGCTGAAGTTCGACAACACGACCGCGGACAACGCGATCGGCGCGTTCGGGGTGAGCGAGGCCGATCTAACGACGCTCGGGTCGTACCTCGCCGGCTGAGGCGGCCCGTCGGATCGGTCGGGCGTGACCCCGCGGCGGGGCCGGCAACCGGTGCGCCCGCGCGCTCGGCGTTCTCAGGTGCGAGCGCCGCCGATTCTCCTCCGTGAGAACGAGGGGGTGTCAGACGCACGTCATACAGCGGTCTGACATTTCCGTTTACCGGCCGTGTCCTGCGGTTGTCTCAGTACGTATAAGCATTCAGATAGTCACAAGGCTTATAGGCTGTTTCGTGTTGGTTTCTACCCAATGACGAGGGGACTGTACAAATGAAACTCGCAATGGTCGGCTTCGGGCAGGCGGGCGGCAAAGTCGTCGACAAGTTCCTGGAGTACGACCGGAACAACAACTCGAACATCGTCCGCGCCGCGGTCGCGGTGAACACGGCGAAGGCGGATCTGCTGGGGCTCGAGAACATCCCACAGGATCAGCGGGTACTCATCGGCCAGTCGCGCGTCAAGGGCCACGGCGTCGGCGCTGACAACGAACTCGGCGCGGAGATCGCCGAGGAGGACATCGACGAGGTCCAGGGTGCCATCGACGCCATCCCGGTCCACGAGGTCGACGCTTTCCTCGTAGTGGCGGGGCTCGGCGGCGGCACCGGCAGCGGCGGCGCGCCGGTCCTCGCAAAGCATCTCAAGCGCATCTACACCGAGCCGGTCTATGGATTAGGAGTCCTCCCCGGGAGCGACGAGGGGGGGATCTACACGCTCAACGCCGCGCGGTCGTTCCAGACGTTCGTCCGCGAGGTGGACAACCTGCTCGTCTTCGACAACGACGCCTGGCGCAAGACCGGCGAGTCGGTCCAAGGTGGGTACGACGAGATCAACAAGGAGATCGTCACCCGCTTCGGCGTGCTGTTCGGGGCGGGCGAGGTCGAGTCTGGCCAGGAGGTCGCGGAGTCGGTCGTCGACTCCTCGGAGATCATCAACACGCTCGCGTCGGGCGGCGTCTCGACCGTGGGCTACGCCTCCGAGGAGGTCGAACCCCAGAAGAAGTCCGGCGGACTGCTCTCGCGGCTCACCGGCGGCGGCGACGACGGCGACAGCGGCCTCGACAGCGCACACACCACGAACCGGATCACGTCGCTCGTGCGGAAGGCCGCGCTCGGTCGCCTCACTCTTCCCTGCGAGGTTGAGGGAACCGAACGCGCGCTGCTCGTGCTCGCGGGGCCGCCGGAGCACCTCAACCGCAAAGGTATCGAGCGCGGGCGCAAGTGGATCGAGGAGCAGACTGGCTCGATGGAGGTCCGCGGCGGCGACTACCCCATTCGGAACTCCCGGCAGGTCGCGTCGGTGATCCTCCTCTCGGGCGTGACGAACGTCCCGCGGATCAAGGAGCTCCAGCAGGTCGCGATCGAGGCACAAGACAATCTTGCCGAGATCCGAGAGGAGAGTGATGAGAAGCTCGAAGGGCTGGTCAACGATGACGAAGACGAACTGGAGTCGCTTTTCTAGCCTCCTCCTCGCCCTGTTGGTCCTGGGTTCGGTCGCCGCGCCGGTCGCGGCGGTTTCGGTCGGTGATACGACGGTTCCCGACGAGGGCGAAGTGGGTACGCAGGTCGAAGCGACGGTGACGCTGACGGAGCTGTACCAGAACCCGACGCTGCAGCAGTGGCAGCTCGAAGGCGAGACCGAACTCCGCGACGTGACGTGGTCGCTCAGCTACATCGACCAGACCGGGGCGACCGTGGCCCGCGAGGAGTTCGACGGGCAGAACTTCACCTCCTCGCCGGTCGCCGCCGCGGACGGCACCGCCGAGGTCCGCGTGCGGGTCACGGGGACGGTCCCACCGGTCGAGTCGTACTCGTACGACCCCGAGCAGACGTTCGTCTTCGTCTCGCTGACGCAGGCTCGCGAGGGCGGCAACGCCAACGCCATCGACACGTGGGAGAGCCACTCCTTCACCGCCGACAGCGACCAGGCACGGACCGCGCTCGACGACGCCCAGCGCGCGATCAGCGCGGCGAACGCCGGCGGGGCGAACGTCGACGAGGCGCAGAACACCTTCGACCAGGCGGTCAACGCCTACGAGTCGGAGAACTTCGATCTCGCCGTCGAACTCGCGAACGAGGCGCAGTCGCAGGCCGACTCCGCGCAGCAGTCGCGACAGACCCTCCAGCTGGCGCTCTACGCCGTCGGCGGGCTCGTCGTGGTCGGACTGCTGGTCGGTGGCTTCCTCTACTGGCGCTCCCAGCAGGACACCCACGACCCCCTCGGCTGAATGCGCGTCGTCGTCCCCTTCGACGCGACGGCCCCGAAGACGCGACTCGCGCCCGTTCTCGACCCGACGGAGCGACGCGCGTTCGCCGAGTGTATGCTGCGTGACGTGGTCGACGCCGTTGGTGCGGCCGGCGGCGTCCCCCAGGTCGTCGCGACGGAGCCGCTCGACGACGACCCTCCGACCGTCCGCGTCGACGACCGCCCCCTCTCGGCGGTCGTCAACGAGGCTATCGACCGCACCGTCGGGGGTGGCGGCGCCCCCCTCGCGGTCGTCGTCGCGGACCTCGCGCTGGCGACGCCCACCGCCCTCTCGCGGCTGTTCGAGGCCGAGGGCGACGTCGTCGTCGCGCCGGGCCGTGGTGCCGGGACGAACGCGCTCGTCGTGCGCACCCCCGACTTCCACGTCGACTACCACGGGACGTCCTTCCTCGACCACCTCGACATCGCTCGTGCGGCGGGCGTCGAACCGACCGTCGTCGACTCACTCAGGCTCGCGACGGACGTCGACGAACCCGCGGACCTGGTCGAGGTACTGGTCCACGGCACGGGTCGGGCCCACGAGTGGCTCGACGCGCGGTTTGAACTCGTGGTCGACGACAACGAGGGGCGCGTGGGTCTCGGACGGCGCTGAGCCCGACGGGCGCGTAAATTCGGTCGCGACCCGTCGATTTTTGTGCCTCCCCATCCGAGTGCAGCTATGTTTCCCGGTGCGGACGAGTACGACCTCTCGCTCGACGTCGACGACGCGGCGGTCGAGCGCCTGCTCGCCGTGACGCCCGCCGACGTCGACCCCGCGCCCGCGCTCAGCTTCGCACGGAACGTCTTCCTCCCGCTCACCACGGCGTGTCGCTACACCTGTACGTACTGCACGTACTACGACGTGCCCGGGCAGGCGTCGCTCATGTCGCCCACGGAGATCGAAGAGACGCTACGGATAGGTGCGGACGCCGGCTGTACGGAGGCGCTGTTCACCTTCGGCGACAAGCCCGACGCCCGGTACGAGGCGATCCACTCGCAACTGACGGAGTGGGGCCACGACTCGATCCTCGACTACCTCTACGAGGCCTGTGAGATCGCCCTCGACTCCGGACTCCTGCCGCACTCGAACCCCGGCGACCTCCGCGAAGGCGAGTTCGAGCGCCTCCGGGAGGTGAACGCCTCGATGGGCGTCATGCTGGAGACGACGGCCGACGTGGCGGCGCACTCGGGTGGGCGGAAGAAGACGCCCGGCCAGCGGCTCAACACGATCCGCGCCGCCGGCGAGGCCGGCGTCCCGTTCACGACGGGACTCCTGGTCGGGATCGGGGAGACGTGGCGCGACCGCGCGGAGTCGTTGCTCGCGATCCGCGCGCTTCACGAGCGCTACGGTCACGTCCAGGAGGTGATCGTCCAGAACGTCGTGCCGAACGAACGGTCGTCGTTCGACAAACCGTCGGTCGAGACGATGCGCCGCGTCGTGGCGATGGCGCGCGTCGCCCTGCCCGAGGAGGTGTCGGTGCAGGTGCCGCCGAACCTCTCGCCCACCGATCACCTCTTGGACTGCGGTGTCGACGACCTCGGCGGCGTCTCCCCTGTGACGGACGACTACATCAACCCCGACTACGCGTGGCCGGCCCTCCGGGAACTGGAGAAGATCGCGGACCAGGGGGATGTCCCGCTCCGCGAACGCTTGCCGGTGTACGAGCGGTATCTCCGCGACGACCGCGACTGGCTCTCCGACCGGATCCGGGGGGCGATCGAGGCCGAGAGTGACGCCGGCCGCCGGTACCGCGCGTGTCTCTCCGGCGGACTGCCCGGCTCGGCGTGACGACGCGGGCGACCCCGGGCCGGCGTGACCGCGTGGGTACCTGAATACGGACACGAGGTTCCCGACGCGCTCCTGCAAGACTTAAATGGGTCTACTCGCCAGTGAGTGTCATGCAGGGTGATCAAGAAAGCGGACGGTCGACGAGGCGGACAGTTCTGAGAGGGCTCGGCGCGGCCGGCATCGCCGGCCTGGCCGGCTGTGCCGGCGGCGGTGGCGGTGACGGCGGCTCCGGGGGCGACGAGAGCAGCGGCAGCGGCGACGGTGGCTCCGGCGACGGTGGGAGCGGCGACACCACGGGGACGGCGACGTCGAGCGGCACGACGTCGTTCTCGGTCGGCGTGACGACGTCGCTGTCGGGGCCCTTCGCGGTGTTCGGCGAGGCCGAACTCGCGGGCGCGGAGCTGGCAAAGGAGGACCTCGAATCCGAACTCGACGTCTCGATCGAGATCCTCGAAGGCGACACGGAGGTCAACCCGAGCACGGGGCTCGACCGGATGAAGCGGCTCGTCACGGAGGACGGCATCGACTTCGCGATGGGCGGCGTCTCGTCGTCGGTCGCGCTCAATATCGGCTCGTGGGCCTCCCAGAACGGCGTGGTCTACATGCCGACGGGCGCACACTCCGACGCCATCACCGGCGGGCAGTGTGCAGAGTACATGTTCCGGCCGACGTGCTCGAACTCGATGCTGGCGGAGGCGATCGGCTCGGAGATGGCCGAGGCGGCCGACTCGTGGTATCTACTCTACTCGGATTACACCTGGGGGCAGACGGCCCAGCAGGCGGTCACGGAACTGCTCGAAGGCCAGGGCAACACCGTCGTCGGCCGGAGCGCCGTCCCGTTCCCGCACGACGACTACTCGCCGTACGTCAACGAGGCGCGCGCAAGCGACGCCGACGGCATCGGCGTCCTCATCGCGGGGCTCGACATGCGCAAGGCGCTCAACTCCATCATCGACCGCGGCGTCGACGACCGCACGCTCGCCATGCACCAACACGAGGACATCGTCTACTGGGGGCTCCCCAAAGACACCGCGGGCGCGCTCGACCTCGCCGGCCAGGTGTGGGGCCCGGCCTCGCCGGGCGGCGACGAGTTCAAACAGCGCGTCGCGGACAACTACGACACGGATCCGTACGTCCGGCACTTCCTGGGCTACCTCTCGCTCGACCAGATGGTGCGTGCGGCCGTCCGCGCCGGCTCGTCGGACGCCGACGCGATGCGCGACGCGCTCGAAGGTCACGAGGTGACCTCCCCGGCGAAGGAGATCAAAGGCGGCGGCGAGATGTACTGGCGGGCGTGTGACCACCAGCTCGTCCAGCCCGCCTACAGCGTCGCGGCGCGTCCGGTCGAGGAGATGACCGACTCGCCGTACAAGCAGTGGTTCGACGTCGAGAACGAGTTCGCCGGCGACGACGTCGTCCGATCTTGCGACGCGACCGGCTGCCAGCTGTGAGCGTCGGTACCTCCCGCCTCGCGGCGACGCTCACGGACGCCTCGCCCGCGAGCCTCGCGGGCGGCGTCGCCGCGCTCGCGCTGTTGTCGCTGGCGGCGGTCACGCAGCCGGGGCTGTTCGTCGACAACGCCATCGGCGGGCTCGTCTACGGCATGCAGCTGGTGATGGTCGCGCTCGGGCTGGCGCTCATCCTCGGGTTGATGGGCGTCGTCAACTTCGCTCACGGCGCGTTGTTCATGCTCGGGGCGTACTTCTCGTACCAGGTCGTCGGGGCCTGGGGACTGCCCTTCTGGGTGGCGCTCGTGGTCGTCCCGCTCGCGGTCGGCGTCGTCGGCGTCGTCATGGAGATGACGGTGCTCCGCCCGCTGTACGGCCAACAGCCCGTCATCGGGCTACTCGCCACGTTCGGGCTGACGCTGATGGCCGAGGAGGCCACGCGCTCGGTGTGGGGGGCCGCGCCGCTGTCCTTTTCGGTGCCACCCGCCCTGGCGACGAGCACCGATCTCGGCGTGACGCAGGTGGGGACGTTCCGGCTGTTCGCCGTCGCCGTGAGCGCCCTGGCGGTGCTCGCGGTGTACCTGCTCATCACGCGCTCGGAGTTCGGGCTCACGGTCCGTGCTGGGGTGCAGGACGGCGAGATGACCGAGTTCCTCGGTGCGAACCTCCCGATCCGCTTCACTGCGATGTTCTTCCTCGGGGCGGCTATCGCCGGCCTCGGCGGCGTTCTGCGGGGTGCGGAGTTCGGCATGGGGCTCAGCATGGCCCAGCAGTTCGTCATCCTCGCGTTCGTCGTCGTCGTCGTCGGCGGGGTCGGCTCGCTGTTCGGGAGCGTCATCGCCGGCGTGCTCATCGCCGAGGCCCAGTTCCTCACCCCCACCGTGTTGAGCTCGCTGGCGATGGTGACGGGGGTCGAGGCGATCGCCGTCCCCGGCGTCCGGGGGATCGTCCCGTACGTCGTCATGATCGTCGTGTTGCTGGTGCGCCCGCGGGGGCTGTTCGGCGAGGAGGGCTTTCTCGAATGACCGCGAGCGACGCCGACGGGAGCGTCGACGCCGCACGCACCGTCGAACGGCCCGACGGCGGGACGGTCGAGAGCGACGAAGAGACGGAGGCCGTCGTGGAGACGCCGCTCGGCCCCCTCGTGGCCCGGCTGTGGCCCTACCGGGTACCGATCGGCCTGTTCGCGCTCGTCGTCTTCCTCAGACCGGTCGTCGCCCACCCGTGGTTCCTCGGCTTCGAGCAGATCGCCACGACGATGCTCGTCTGGATGCTGTTCGTCGCGGCGTGGAACCTCCTGTTCGGTTTCACAGGCTTGCTGTCGTTCGGCCACGCGATGTTCTTCGGCTTCGGGATGTACGGCGTCGCCATCGCGATGAGCCGGCTCGACCTGCCGTTTCTCGTCGGCGCGGTCGGCGGGGTCGTCCTCGCCGCCGTCGTCGGCACCCTGCTCGGCCGGCTCATCGTCGAGAAGGGCGAGATCTACTTCGCCATGCTGACGCTCGCCGTCGGGCAGGCGGTCTACTTCATGGTCAACCGCGACCCGTACGGGTTGACCGGCGGCTCGAACGGCCTCACGGGGACCACGCTCCCGCCGTGGATCGAGACGTTCCGAGGGGAGAAGACGCTCACCTTGCTCCCGGAGTTCGCGAACGACTTCTACTACCTGGTCGCGGCGGTGTTCCTCCTGTGCATGCTGGCACTGTGGCAACTCCTCCGATCGCCGTTCGGCCAGACGCTGATCGCCATCCGCGAGAACGAGCCGCTGGCGCGCGCCATGGGCGTCGACACCACCCGGTACAAGATCGCCGCGTTCACCGCGAGCAGCGCGCTCGCGGCCGTCGCGGGCGTCCTCCTCGAACTCAACGACGGAGCCGCCTCGCTGGCGACGTTCGACGTCCTCACCAGCGGCGACGCGGTGTTGATGGCGATCCTCGGCGGGGTCAACTACTTCTTCGGCCCGATCACGGGCGTGTTCGTCTGGTTCGGTGCCGAGGACTACCTCACCGACTTCACGCTCCTCCAGCTCCCCCTGGCCGAGTACCCGCTCGTGACGCTGGACGTCTCCGGTATCCTGCAGTTCTGGCGGTTCGGCCTGGGTGCCATCTTCGTGCTCGTCGTGCTGTTGTCGCCGAAGGACGGCGTCTACGGCCTCCTGCGGACCGGAATCACACGCGCGTACCACCGTGCACGGGGGGCCGACGAATGAGCGACGCGCGAGCGGGAGCGCCCCCCGAGGAGGGCGAACCGGCCATCGACGCCCGCGAGGCCGCGCTGGCGACCGAACAGTTGAGAAAGTCGTTCGGCGAGGTGACCGCCGTCGACGGCGTGTCGCTCCGCGTCCCGGCGGGGGAACTCCGGGCGATCATCGGCCCGAACGGGGCCGGCAAGACCACGCTGTTCAACGTCGTGACCGGCGCGCTCACCCCGTCGGGCGGCCAGGTGTGGCTCGACGGGACGGAGGTGACGGACGCGCCACAGCACGCGCGTCCCCACCGCGGGCTGGCCCGCTCGTTCCAGGCCAACGAACTATTCACCGACCGGACCGTACTGGAGAACGTCCGCGTGATCGCCCAGACGGCCGAACGCGGGGCGTTCAGTCTCGACCTGTTCCGCGACGCCCGGTCGGTCGCCCGCGAGCGGGCGCTCGGACTCATCGATCGCGTCGGCTTCGACGCCGACGTCGACACGCTCGCTCGGAACCTCTCGCACGGCGATCAGCGCCGCCTGGGGATCGCGATGGCGCTCGCGACCGACCCCGAGGTGTTGCTGTTGGACGAACCGACCTCGGGGATGAGCCCAGCCGCCACCGAGGAGACCGCCACGCTCGTCGAGGAGATCCAGGCGGCGATGGGGCTGACGGTGCTGCTCATCGAACACGACATGGACGTCGTGCTCTCGATCAGCGACCGGATCTCCGTGCTCGATCGCGGGTCGGTCATCACCACCGGCCCGCCCGACGCGGTCCGCGAGAACACCGACGTCCAGGACGCGTACCTCGGCGGGATGCGGGAGGCACTATGAGCGACGGCTCCGCGTCCGACGCCGCGCCCGTCCCCGAAGGGACGCCCGACCCGCCCGCCGACCCGTTGCTCTCGGTCGAGGGGCTCGAGGCGGGCTACGAGACCGGCCAGGTGCTGTTCGGCGTCGACCTCGCGGTCGGCGACGACGAACTCGTCTCGCTCCTGGGGCGCAACGGCGCGGGCAAGACGACCACCCTGCGGGCCGTCGCGGGTGCGGAGGTCCCGCGCGTGCTCGGCGGCGACATCCGCCTCGACGGGGAGTCGCTCCTCGGCCGACCCGCCTACGAGATCGCGGGCGAGGGCGTCGCGTTCGTCCCCGAGGACCGCCGGTGTTTCCCCCGGTTGAGCATCGCCGAGAACGTCCGCGTGGCGATCAACCACGCCCGCGATCCGCTCGGACTGGCGGAGGTGTTCGAGTTCTTCCCCGAACTGGCGGAGATGCGCGCGAAGGAGGCCCGCAACACCAGCGGCGGCGAACAGCAGATGCTCGCCATCGCTCGCGCGGTCGCCGCCAACCCCCGCGTGATGTTGCTCGACGAACCGTTCGAGGGGCTGGCTCCCTACATCGTCCGCCGGATCGAGGACATCATCGCCGAGATCAACGCCGCCGGGACGGCCGTCCTGATGGTCGAACAGAACGTCGCCGCCGCGATGGCCGTCGCCGATCGCCACTACGTCCTCGACGAGGGACGCATCGTCGCGCAGGTCTCCACCGAGCAGTTGCGGGCGGACGCCGACCTCCGGCGGGCGTATCTCGGCGTCTGATCGCCGTTTCGCTCCCGTCGGTCGGTGTACACGATCGCACAACGTCGTATTTTTTACTCCATCGACGAACGTACACGGGGAGAGATCGCGGAAGGAGGCGTGAACGTCCACGATCTCGATCGGGTGCTAGCGTTTCTCACAGAATAGCTAAGTGTAAACCTTCACAATCGTTAACTATGGACTCCGCCAGTCCGCGCCGTTCCGGCATCGGCAGTCCGACCGTCCCCGCACGCGGCGGGACCGGGTTCGACCCGTCGGCCACACCGGCAGGGACACTGGCGGAGACACCCACCCGTTCGCTCCACTCCTCGCGCTCGCTCGCGGGTACCGACGACGGGGACGCCGATGGCGTCCCGTGATCGCCCCGCTGTAGCGATGCCCGTTCGCACCCGCGTCCGCGACCCCGCGGTCCGCACCGACACGCAGCCACGCCACCCACACTCTCCCATGAGTACCACCAGAGACCACCCCGAGTACCGACTCCCGGACCCCAACTTCCACCGCGTCCAGTTGCTCGACGTGGACGGGGGGGTACGGCCCGACGTCGATCTCCCGGCGATCCCCGACGAGCGACTGCTCGCCATCTACGAGGACATGCGCCTCGCCCGCCGCTTCGACGAGCGCGCAGTCAGCCTCCAGCGCCAGGGACGCATCTCGACGTACGCACCGATCCGCGGTCACGAGGCCGCACAGGTCGCCAGCGCCCACGCTCTCGCTGACGACGACTGGTGTTACCCGACCTACCGTGACCACGCCGCCAAGTACGTCCGCGGGATGGACCTCGCAACGATGTTGAAAGCGATGGCCGGCCACGGCGACGGCTACCGTATCGACGAGGACGTCCGCGTCATGCCCGAGTTCATCCCGATCGCCACGCAGATCCCACAGGCCGTCGGGGCCGCGTGGGCCGCCCGACTCCGGGGGAGAGACGAAGTCACGTTGTGTTACTTCGGCGACGGCGCGACGAGCGAGGGCGACTTCCACGAGGGGCTGAACTTCGCGGGCGTCTTCGACACGCCCACCGTGTTCTTCTGCATCAACAACCAGTGGGCGATCTCCGTCCCCCGGGAGCGACAGACCGCCGCCGCGACCCTCGCGGGGAAGGCCCACGCCTACGGCTTCCAGGGGGTTCAGGTCGACGGCACCGACCCGCTCGCGGTGTACGAGGTGACGCGGCTGGCCGCCGAGAAGGCCCGCGACCCCGCCGCCGGCGAGCGACGCCCGACGCTCGTCGAGGCGGTCACCTACCGCCAGGGGGCCCACTCCACCGCGGACGACCCCTCGACGTACCGCGACGGCGTCCCCGAGAAGTGGCGCGACCGCGACCCGCTCGACCGCTACGAGACGTTCCTCCGCGACGCCGGCCTGCTCGACGACGAGCGTGTGGCCGCTATCGACGCCCGGGTGACCGAGGAGATCGACGACGCGGTCGACCGCGCCGAAGCGGCCCGGGACGACCCCGAGGCGATGTTCGAGCACGTCTACGCCGAGCCGACCGCAGAGCTGGAGCGCCAGCGCGCGGAGCTCCGGCGGCTCAGGGAGCGCTACGGCGACGCGGCGTTCACGGAGGGGTGGTGATGAGTGCGCCCGAATTCGACACCAGCCAGCGGACGGAGCCCGACCCGGGATCGGAGCCGGAGTCGACGGCCGACCTGACGCTCGTCGAGGCAGTCCGCGACGGGCTCCGGACCGAACTGGCCCGCGACGACCGCGTGCTCGTGCTCGGCGAGGACGTGGGTCGCGCCGGCGGGGTGTTCCGGGCCACGGAGGGGCTCCAGGAGGCGTTCGGCCGCGACCGCGTCGTCGACACGCCGCTCGCCGAGTCGGGCATCGTCGGTGCCGCCATCGGGCTGGCGACCCACGGGCTCCGCCCGGTCGCCGAGATCCAGTTCATGGGTTTCGTCTACCCCGCGTTCGACCAGTTGGTCTCCCACGCCGCCCGCCTGCGGTCGCGGTCCCGCGGGCGCTTTACCTGCTCGCTCGCCGTGCGGATGCCGTACGGCGCGGGTATCGCCGCCCCCGAACACCACTCGGAGTCCGCCGAGGCGCTGTTCGCCCACCAGCCCGGTCTCAAAGTCGTCGTCCCCTCGACCCCGGCGGACGCGAAGGGGCTGCTCGCCAGCGCGATCCGCGATCCCGATCCCGTCGTGGTTCTCGAACCGAAACGGCTCTACCGCGCCACCCGCGGCGCGGTCCCCACCGGTGCGCACACGGTCCCCATCGGCGAGGCGGAGCTTCGGAGGAAGGGGAGCGACGTGTCCGTGTTCACCTACGGTGCGATGACCCGCCCCGCCGCGGTCGCGGCCGAGGAGCTCGCCGCGGAGGGGATCGACTGTGAGGTGGTCGACCTCCGGACCGTCTCGCCGCTCGACCGCGAGCGTATCGTCGACTCGTTCGAGAAGACGGGCCGCGCCGTGGTGGTCCACGAGGGGCCGCGTTCTGGCGGGATCGGTGCCGAGGTCACCGCCACGCTCCAGGAGGCGGCGCTGTTCTCCCAAGAGGCTCCCGTCGCGCGCGTGACCGGCTACGACGTCCCGGTGCCGCTCCACCGGAACGAGGACTTCTACCTGCCGGCCGCGGTCCGCATCGTGGACGCCGTCCGCGAGACGGTCAGGTGTTGAACCGCCCAGGGCCGCCCGCCGTCCGGAGCCAGACCGTGCCTGTTCGGGGTCGACGCGCGTGAGACTCCCGTGAGACGCCGGCCGTGACCACGCGAGCGGCGTCGACCGCTCACGCCGGCGCGATTCCGCCCTCGTTCCTCGTGAGCAGGTACACCACGAACGACGAGAGCCAGTGTGCGCCCGCGTACTCGTCGGTGAACGCCCGCGCCAGGCCACGTCGCGCGTGCCGGACGGCGCTCCGTTCGAGCGTCGCGACGGTCCGAGGGTCGCGGCCGCGGAGCGCGGCGGCGACGCCCGCGAGACACCACGCCTTCGAGAGGTTCAGCCCGACCAGGTGGAGTTCGGCCCCGTCGTCCGTCCCCGGGGGAGCTTCGACCGGCGCCGAGACGGCGTCGGACGGGCCCGTCCGCACGTCGGGGAGGAAGCCGTCGAGCCACGTCTCGAACGCGTCGCCGTCGAGCACGCGGCGCATCAGGTCCGCCTCCACGAGCGCCGGTGACAGGAAGTCCCACCCCAGCGGCTCGTACTCGACGGGGTAGTCGCAGTCCGCCGCGAACAGCTCCCGCGAGGTGTCCGCCGCCGCGGCCGCGAGCGAGTCGTCCCCGATCACGCGCGCGTAGTCGAGGACACACCCCAGCGCGAACGCGGTGTTGTCGTGGGTCCCGACCCGTATCGGGCGCTCTCGGGCGAGGAGCGCGGACTCGACGAGCGTGACGATCCGCGCCTCCAGCGGTTCCAACACCCGACGCCAGTCGTCGGCAGGGCCGTCGTCCCACAGGTGCAGTTCGGCCGCCAGCCGCAGGAACCACGCCCAGCCGTACGGCCGCTCGAACGACTCGTTCTCCTCGAAGTACGCCACCTCGCGCGCGACGGTCTCGGGCGTGAGTCGACGCTCGACGCTTCGGGTGATCTCCGCCTCCGCCGGGTGTTCGTCGCACACGCGCAGGAGCCGGAACAGACTCCAGTGGCTGTGGACCGACGAGTGCCAGTCGAAGCTGCCGTAGAACACCGGGTGGCGCTCCGTCGGGCGCTCGACCGTCTCGGCGTCGATCGACCCCTGATAATGGGGAAACTCCGTCTCGACTCCCTCCAGCGGCCGCCGCGAGAGCCGTGCCGCCAGGTCGGTGTCGAGCCAGTCGCCCCGGCCCGAGAGCACCGTCCGCGACTCGACCGACTCGAACGCGTCCATCTCCAGTACTGCCTCTCCGCGGCCCCACTTATCGGTACGGCCCGTGCGGGAAACGAGTGCGGCCCGACTCAGAAGTCCGCCAGCGACGACTGGTTCCGCTTGAGCGACCGGGCGTCCCAGCCGCGCTGCGTGAGGTGTCTGGCGAACGCGTCAGTCGAGCCGTGGGTCGTGTACACCCGCTCGGGATCGATGGCCTCGACGACCGCGACGAGTTCGGCGAAGTCGGCGTGGTCGGAGAGGACGTACGCGTCGTCGTAGCCGCCCCGAAAGCGGAACGAGGAGTCGACCGCCCACCCCGAGAAGCCGAGCCTGCGCGCACCGGTCCGCTCGGCGAGCGCCTCGACCCAGTTCGCACGCGAGGCCTGGGACGGGACGACGAGTGCCGTCCCCGGCTCGAGTTCGACCTCGTCCGTGTACGGGTCGGCCGGAAACGTCACGTCGCGGTGGGCCTCGATCACGTCGTTCACGCGCCGGATCGCGCGGGTCGCGTGCACGTCGAGGCCGACCTCGGCGGCGAGCAGTTGGAGCGTCTGGGCCCGCCCGAGCGAGTAGCCGAACAGGAGCAGGGGCCCGTCGGCCGCGGCCTCCGCCAGCGCCGCGCGTACCGTCGCCTCCAGCTGCCCCTGCGGGGGAAACTCGTACCCCGGCTCCCCGTAGGTCGATTCGATCACCAGCACGTCGGCGGGTTCGGGGTCGAACCCCGAGCGATACGCCCGGTCACGGATCGAACAGTCCCCGGTGTAGCAGTACGTCGTCTCCCCGTCGTCGACGTACGTCGCGCGCGCCCCGGCGACGTGTCCCGCGGGCACCTGCCGGATCCGGTCGTCGGCCACGCGGGTCGGCACCTCCTCCTGGGTGTCCTCACGGCGGGCCGTCGCGAGCGCCAGCGTGAGCGCCGAACAGACCACTTCTTCGGGGGGATCGGCGTAGAAATGGTCGCCGTGGGCGTGGCTCACCACGTTGACGTCGCCCGCCGGCCGGTCGGCGTCGCAGACGACCCGGGTACCGTCCGCGAGCGTGATCTCGATCCCGTCGCGGAGCCGAACGCTCATCGGTTCGTCTCAGTGGGCGGGACGTATATCGCCTCCGTCGAGAGCGACGGTGGCGGCTCGCGGTCCGTCGTTCTCGATCCGCCGCGGGAGGATCGGTGATCCTCGCGTCTCTCTCGAGCTTCGGAGAGCAGGGCGGTGCGCCCAACTCTACAGAAGGCACTTACCCCACACGGCGGTTCCTGGACCTATGAACAGGCGGTCGGTCCTCGGGGCTCTCGCGAGCTGCACCCTCACCGGGGTCGTGGGCTGTCTCGGAGAGGTCGGGTTCGGTGCGGCAGAGTCAACACCGACCCCGGTCGTGAACCGCGAGGTGCCGCCCGGGGACGACGGCGGCGAAACGATCCCGCAGTTCCAGGGCGCTCCCGAACACACGGGGCGGGTCGATGCAACCGGGCCGACTGACTCCGTCACGACGTTCTGGCGACGGACTCCCTACCGGTACGACCACTCTCAGCCGGTCGTCGTCGGTGAGCGAGTGTACGTCTCGTTCACCGGCAACCTGATCCAGTTGGACCGTTCGACAGGCGAGCGTCGGTGGCTCACCGATGTCGGTCACGACGGTGCCTCGACGCCCGCGGTGTACGATGGGACAGTCTACGTCACGGTCTGGAACGGCGGGGCTGATGTCGACCGTGGGTTGGCAGCTCTCGATACTGAGAGTGGTGCGGTCGAGTGGCGCGGCGTGACAGACGCAGACGTAACTACCGCCCCGGCCGTGACTGTCGACGGTGTGTTCGTCGGCGGTGGGCACGAGACGACAACTGTCGCAGCGTTCGCTCACGATGGTACCGAGCGCTGGCGTCACGACCTCGGCGAATACGCTTCGACACCGGCGGTGGCCGACAGCACTGCCATCTACGGGGCGGGAACTGCTCGCGTCGTCGCCTACGACGCCGTCTCGGGCGAACGGCAGTGGCAGTTCGACACCGATGGCGACGTGACAGCGGCGCCTACCGTCGCGGACGGCCGCGTCGTGGTCGGAACGCGGGCCGGTGCGCTGTACGCCCTCGATGTCGAGGATGGTTCCGAAGACTGGACGGTCGATCTTCCCGGTCCAGTTCGTCAGTCGGTCGCCGTGGCTGACGACCGAATCGTCGCCCCGACAGAGAGGGGGCTGGTGACGGTCGATACCGGGGGCTCTGTACAGTGGACTGCCGACGCGGTTTCGGGAGCCACTGCACCGGTGATCGCCGGAGATGGCGTATACGTCGGCGACGAGCGGACGGTACGGTCGCTGTCGCTGACCGATGGAACGGAGTGGTGGTCGTTCGAGACCCGAGAACGCACCTACACTGACGTCGTGCTCGGAGGTATTCGGGCCGCGCCGACCGTCACGGATGGCATCGTCATCGTCGCCACCCAGGCCGGTGACGTGTACGCGTTAGGCGAGGCGTGAGACCCGACGAATCGCGAGATCCAGGCGGCAGAAGCCGATCCCGTGCTGACGACGACTTCTGTATACCGCATCCCCTCTCACGATCCGGCCATCGTCCCGACAGAGCCGTCAGTACGCGGCTCAGCCGATCGATCGGCCCCGCCCCGACGCTCCGACCCCGGACTCACTCGTATCCTACTGCCCTTCGTACAGCGACTCGATCCGAGCGCTGGTGTCGGCCGCCGTCGGATCGAGGTCCTCGCGCACGCCCAGGAACCGCGGGAACCGAAGCGCGAAGCCGGAGTCGTACTCGGTCGAGCGCTGGATCTCCTCGTACTCGACTTCGAGGACGACCGCGGGTTCTACCTCGACCTGCCGGCCCGCCTCGCCCGTGACGTGGTGCTCCAAGCGCTCGGTCAGCGCCGCCAGTTCCTCGTCGGTGTACCCCGTCGACAGCCGCCCCACCTCCCTGAACTCTCCGGTCTCGGGGTCGCGACAGCCGAGAAAGAGCCGTCCGAGCTGTTCGGCCCGGCGGCCCTCCGACCACTGCGCACGCGTCACCACGAGGTCGAGTGGTTCCATCACCGGCTTGAGCTTCACCATCTGCCCGACCCGAACGCCCGGCTGGTACGGTGCCGTCCCGTTCTTCAGCATGACTCCCTCGTGGCCGGCCGCGAGCACCTCGCGGTAGAACGACTCCGTCCGAGCGACCGGCTCGTCGGTCTCGTCCA
Organism: Salinigranum marinum; assembly: GCF_024228675.1. Taxonomy (NCBI): domain Archaea; kingdom Methanobacteriati; phylum Methanobacteriota; class Halobacteria; order Halobacteriales; family Haloferacaceae; genus Salinigranum; species Salinigranum marinum. The sequence goes on from NZ_CP100461.1 coordinate 3,787,477, forward strand.
GCCACGTGTTCCGGACGCGCTCGATCCGCCCCGCCGACGGCGTGAACGACGCCTCCAGCCGGGCGACTCGCTCGCGGAGCGGGCTGTCGAGCAACGAGTCGCCGTCGACGTGGAGCGCGTCGAACAGGTACAGCGTGGCGGGGATCTCGGCGGCCAGCCGCTCGACCTCGTACTCGCGCTTGATGCGCCGCGAGAACTCCTGGAACGGGACCAACTCGTCCGTCTCGCCGTCGAACCCGACAGCCTCCCCGTCCAGCACGGCTGTCGTCGCGGTGACCGCCTCGCGCACCGCGGCCTCGACCTCGGGGAACCCCGCGGTAACGTCTCCGAGCCGACGGGTGTACAGCGTCACGTCGTCGCCGTCGACGTGGACCTGCAGCCGCATCCCGTCGAGCTTCGTCTCGACGAGCACCGCCGGGTGCGAGGCGACCGCGTCGATGCCGGCCGCCGCCGACTCGGCTTTCTCGGCCTTCATCGACTGGATCGGCCGGCCCACCTCGATGTCGAGCGCCGCGAGCCCGGCCAGTCCCTCGTCGCGTGCGGTCGTCGCCACGAGCGGGTAGTCGTTCGTCACCTGAAAGCCGCGCTCGACCGCCGCGGTGAGCTCCGCGGGCGGTTCGGTCCGGCGCTCGGGAGGGAGTTCCCACAGCGGTGTCCCGTCGGCTAAGAACGCGGCGGCGATGGCGTCACGGACCAGCCCGTCGCCGATCCCGAGCCGGAGGTGACCGACGGCGAGCCGGACGAGGTACCGGGCCTCCGCAGGGTCGGCGTCCGAGACGAGCCCGGCCAGTTCGTCGATCCGTCGGGTCTGCGAGCCCGCCCCCTGGAAGTCGGGGAACGCACGGAGCGTCGACAACAGCCGGTCGACGGTGAGCGGCTCGGAGAACAGGCGCTGTTGTGTCCGGTGGTCGACCGCCCACGCGGCGGCGTCGCCGAGGTCGCCCGTCTCGCCCCAGCGCTCCTCGATCGCCGCCTCATCGACGCCGGTCGCCTTCGCCACCGCCGCGCGCGCCGACCGCGAGGAGACCCCGAGGTCGGCGGGGTCCCACGAGGGGAACAGCTGTCCCTGGACGACCACGACCAGGTCGGCGAGTCGGCCGTCGGCACCGGCGAACCGCTCCGCTAAGACGGCCGTCTTGTCGAGCGTCGAGGCGGTCGCGTCGAGCGCGTCGAACGTCGCGACCAGCGTGGCGAACTCCATCGGACGCGTGTTGGGCACGGGTGGGGAAGAACCCCGCTCTCGACCGGGGGTCGACGTCGGTCGTGTCCGGCCGACCGGACACCGCGTCTCGCGTCGCTCGGTGGCCGGGACGGAGACGGCGACGACGTTCCCGCGCGGGTCGTTCGGTTCGAACCCCAGCGTGCCGTCCGAGCGCCTGACGATCCAGTTGACCATCCACAGGCCCAGTCCCGTGCCGCGGTAGAGCGGTTCGATCGATCGTTCGCCCGTCAGGGTTGCGACCTCCATCTCGGGGATCGGCGGGCCGTCGTCGGCGACGCGGCTCCGGACCCGTTCGTCGCGGGTCTCGACGCGCAGGTCGACGAGCGGCGCGTCCCGCGCGTTGTGGACGATGGCGTTCTCCACCAGTTCGCCGACCGACTGTCCGAACCCCTCGACTACCCTGATCGGGACGTTCTCGGGGACCGTCCGATCCACCCGAGCGTCGGGGTAGCGATCGGCGTCGTCGTCGGCGATCCGTCGCGTGAGCGCGGCGACGTCGAGGGTGACGGGGCCGGCACACTCGGTGAGGACGTCGACGGTTTCCTGCTGTTTGTCGATCGTCGACAGCAGGCGGTTCGACGCCCGGACGATCCGGTCGGCGTTCGCCCGGTGTTCCTCGTCGACCCCCTCGTGGAGGACCTCGGCCCAGCCCCGGATGACGTTCACCTCGTTCCGGAGGTTGTGCCGGACGAGGTGGTTGAGCGCGGTGAGCTGGAGTTCGCGCTCCTTGCGCTCGGTCACCTCCCGCGTGACCCCGAGTAGCCCGACGACGTCGTCCGTCCCGTCGTGGAGGGGGATCTTCGTGGTCAGGAACCACCGTCCCGACGACGCGAAGTACTCCTCCTCGTCGACGGCCGGGTCGCCTATGCCGATCACCCGCAGGTCGTCGACGTACGAGCCGAGCCCCTCCTCGAACGGGACGACGCCGTCGATGTCGCGCTTGCCGCGGAACCGGTTCCCGAAGGGGTGGAGGCGCTCCTCGACGGGACCCTTGGTGACGAGTGCGATCCGACCGTCGCGGTCCTTGACGAAGACGTGGAGCGGGAGCCTGTCGAACAGCTGGTCGAGGACGCTCGCTTTCCAGGCGTCCGCCGACCAGCCGGCCGGGGGGAGTCGCCCGGAGATCGCCCCCCACCGTTGCTCCCGACGGCCGCGTCGACCGCCTCGGTCAGTCCATCGACCGGCGTCGTGCCGTCGGTCACGACGCGGGCCGCGAACCCGTCGGCGACGGCCCCGGCAGGGATCCGGCCGTCCGTGGCTTCGACGCACAACATGACCGGCACGTCGGGTCGGCGCTCGGTCACGCGGGCGAGGACGTCCGTCCCGGTCCCGTCGACGAGATCGTACCGACAGACGACGCAGTCGATCCAGGCGTCGGTGTCGAGGGGGGCGGTCAGGTCGTCGACCGATTCCGCGATGGTGACCTCGTGGCCCGGACGAACGTCGAGTTCGCGGACGACCGCGTCCGATTCCCCGGGCGGGACGACGGCGAGTAGCCGAACGGGAGAGGAGACGCGGGAACCCATCTCCCCGCGAATATGGGGTGTTCTGATATATCAGTTCTGCCCGGCCCGTCCGGTCCGAACGCGGCTCAGTCGTCGTCGGCCGCCACCTGTGTCACTCGGCCGAGCATCGGGGTCCCGTCAGCACGCGGACCGAGGCGGGGGCCGACCGTCGACGCGTCGGGGTTGACCCGGTGTCGCCGCCGGTAGTCGGTCGAGCGTTCGACCAGTGGGCGGCCGATCGCCGACGCCATGTCGACGTAGTCGGCGACCGAGCGGAACTCGCCGTACTCGCCCCCGGCGCGTTTCGTGATCTCCTCGGAGAGGATCGTTCCCATGAGGTCGTTCGCGCCGCAGTTGAGCAGTTTGAGCGCCTTCGCGTTGCCGTACTTCACCCACGACGACTGGACGTTGTCGACGTTGTCGAGGAACAGCCGCGAGACGGCGATCATCAGTTCGTCCTCCGCGTCGCTCGCCCCGCCGTCGACGACGCCCCGCCTGTACAGCGGCGTGTTCTGGTGGACGAACGATAGCGGGACGAACTCGGTGATTCCCCCCACTCGATCCTGCAGGTCGCGGACGACGTCGAGATGCATGACGCGGTGCATCTCGTTCTCGACGTGGCCGTACATGATCGTCGCTGTCACGTCCAGCCCCGCGGCCACCGCGCCCTCGATCGCGGTGACCCACCCGTCGGAGTCGATCTTCCCGGGACAGATGACGTCGCGCACCTCGTCGACGAGGATCTCCGCCGCGGTTCCCGGTGCCGAATCGAGACCCGCCTCGCGGAGTCTGCGGTACACCGACTCGTACGACCAGTCGGTTCCGCGGCGGGCGTGGTACGCCTCCTCGGGCGTCATCGAGTGGAGGTGGATGCCGCCGACGCTCATCGCCCGCATCTGGTCGAGGTAGGTGCCGGGGTCGACTTCGTACGCCGCGGGCGGCTTGTAGTTCACCGTCTTCGCCGGGGCGTCGTGGGACGCGAGGATCTCGTGGTGTTCGTCGTCGAGGGCGAAGGCGGGGTGGAGGCCCGACACCGAACACACTTCCGAGATGCCGCGGTCGAGTGTCTCCCTGACGATCCGCCGGGACTCCGCGGGCGGTTTGGTGAAGCCGGCGTGCTCCTCGCCGCCGCGCTCGAACCGGTGGGCGGTATCCTTGAAGTTGCAGAACAGACAGCCCGTGTTGCAGGCGGTGGTGACGTTGTTGTTGAGGTTGGCGACGAATGTCACGTCCTCGCCGACGACGTCGGCGCGGCGGCGGTCGGCCGCTTCCAAGACGAGTTCCTTCCGTTCGAGGTCGATCCCGTCGGCGTCGGTGCCCGTGGTGAGGAGTTCGACGCCGTCGTCGACGGTGAGACGGTCGCCCGCGCGGGCCTTCACGAGGGCGTTCTCGAACGACTGGTCCGTGTCCGGGACGTGCTCGAACGTCACGTCAGTCGGGACCGGACGTGAAGACATGCTCTGGGGGAGAGGCTACTGCGTAAAAAATGGGACGGTCGGCGAAACCCCTGACGGCACGCGGGTCGCGCCCCGCCGGCGACGTGGACAGCGTCCCGTCCCCGGCTCACGCGACGGCGACCAACCGTCTCACGGCCGGTCGTCGACGAGGTCGACCAGTCGGGGCAGCGCCCGCGTGACGTCCGCGCGGAGGTCGACCGCTGCGCGGTCTGTGTACGGCGTCTCGTCGAAGTTGACGACGACGAGCCGCTCGCCCAGCCCGGCGAGCGACGCCGCGGGCTCGACCTGCAGCGAGGTACCCACCGCGAGGACGGTCTCCGAGCCCATCGCGAGCTCTTCGGCCCGCGCGAGCGTGTCGGGGTCGAGCTGTTCGCCGAAGAGCACGACGTCGGGCTTGTAGACGCCGCCGCAGTCACACCGCGGCGGGCGGTCGCCGTCGCGGACGCGGTCGAAGATCGGCTCTGCGGGGCGCGTCCCCCCGCACGACTGACACGCGACGCGGGCGGCGTTCCCGTGGAGCTCCGCCAGCGTCTCCTGACCCGCCGCGCGGTGGAGGCCGTCGGTGTTCTGGGTGACGACGCCGTCGATGACGCCGCGTTCCTCCAGGGCGACGAGCGCATGGTGGGCGGCGTTCGGCTCGTACTCGCCCCCGAACATCGCCTCCTGGAGGCGGAGCCGGTCGGCCCAAAAACCCGCGGGATCGCGCAGGAACCGCGAGTGGTGGAAGTCGTTCGGGTCGAACTCGGTCCGCCAGATGCCACCCTCGCCGCGGAAACTCGGTACGCCCGAGGCGGTCGAGACGCCCGCACCCGTGAGCACCATCGCCCCGTGTCCCTCGACGAGCGCGTCGGCGACGGTCCGCAGTGCCGTCTCAGTCTCGGCGTCTCCGCCGTCGGGCTCGCTCCCTGTGCCGTCCATGACTCGTCGGAGCCGCTCGCTCGATAAAAGTCGTCCGTCGTCGCCGGTCCCCCGACCGTGGGGCCGCTGTCCCTCGCTCCACGGTCACGGACCCGGTGTGTTCGCCTACGCGTCGACCGAGTAGACCAGCAGGTGGCCCGGACGCGAGGGGTACTTGTACCGTGCCACGTCGCCGCCGCCACCGGCGGCGACCGCGAGGTACTGCTTCTCGGTGCCGGGGTCGTACCAGCTCGTCGGCGCGGCACACACCGGCGCGTCGGGCTCCCGTTCCCGGCGCAGGAGATCGCCCGTCTCGGCGTCGATGAACCGGATCTCGCTGGTCGGGAGGCCGACGACGAGAACGTTCCCGCCGGTGACGAGCGAGCCGGACATGATGATCTCCGGCGTCTCGTGGGTCCAGTCGCGGGCCCCGGTCTCGGGGTCGTACGCCACAACTTCGCCGCCTTCGTTCGTGGGAAGTACGTCGTTCTTCAGCCCGCCGCCGACGAAGCCGTCGAGGTAGCCGTAACTCCCCTGCGCCCGCTCTTCGTAGTCGGGATGGGCCGCGACGAGGTCGTTCTTGGTGAAGTTCCCTAGCGCGTAGAACCGGTCGGTCTTCGGGCTCCAACTCGGCGGCGACCACTCGCTCCCCCCCCACAGAGAGGGCCCCTGGTCTTCGACGGCCTCCTCGTTGGAGAAGCCGGGCCGTTCGAACTCGTTGTCCGTGTGGTAGCCGTACGGCTCGCTCCGTTCCGTGACCTTCCCGCTCTCCGCGTCGAACATGTACACCCAGCCGTGTTTGCCCTGCTGGAACACCCGGGTCCGACCGTCGCTCGGGGTCGCGACCAGCGGCGGGCTCGCGATGTCGCGGTCCCACCAGTCGTGCGGAAGGATCTGGTAGAACCACTTCAGCTCGCCGGTGTGTGCATCGGTCGCGACCGTCGAACACGTCATCACGTTCGGCCCGGGCCGGACGTTCGCGTTGAAGTCCGGCCCGGGGTTCCCCGTCGACCAGTAAACTGTCTCCGTCTCCGGATCGATGACCGGGGTCATCCACGCCGTGCCGGCACCGTACCGCCAGCTCTCCTCGGGCCACTTGTCCTTGAGGATGAACGTCTCGCTGTACTCGATCTCGCCGGTCTCGGCGTCGACAGCGGTGTACTCGCCCTGGACGCCCCGCTCCCCACCCGAGTGACCGAGGATGAGCATCCCGTCGTAGACGATCGGCTTCTGGGTCTGGAAGTAGCCGTCCGTCGGATCGTGGAGGCGGGTCGACCAGCGCTCCTCGCCCGTGTAGCGGTCGAGCGCGTAGATCGTCGTGTCAGTCGCGTTGAGATACACCGTGTCGCCGTACACCGCGACGCCCCGACTGTACGGCCGGGCCATGCTGACGTCCGTGTGGTGTCTGAACCGCGGCTGGAACACCCAGTACACCTCACCCGTGCGGGCGTTGAGTGCCGCCATCTTGTCGTAACCGCCGACCGTGTACAGGATCGGCGGGTCGCCCGGGACGATCGTGGGCGAGTCCTCGTAGCCGCCGCCCGTGTCGATGTGGTAGATGTACTCCAGTTCGAGGTCCGCGACGCTCTCCGTGTCGAGCGCGTCACACGGGGTGTAGCCGTGGCCTCTGTACCCGCCCCGGTAGTGGAGCCACGACTCCTCGTTCTCGCCGTCTTCGAGCAGCATCTCGTCGGTGACTTCCACCCGCGGGATCTCGTCCGTCGCGTACGTCTCGTGTGCCGGGCCGTAGTCGACCTGCCCCGAATCGGTGACGTCTGGTGCTGGCATGTAACAGATCGTTAACGATTGTCCCGGAACTAATTTTTTTGGACACATCTAGCGAATACTGTTATTAAATCTATACCATATCACTGTCACTTATAGACAAAAATCGCTCCAGGTGCGAGAAAATGGCAGCAAGACAGATAGAGAACGAGAACACTTCGTACCATATTAGGGTTATTTCTCGCATCATATCCCCCGTCACAAGTTTTATTTTAGTTGTCACTGTCATAGAATAGCATGGTTGAAGACCTCGACCGAACGGTCGAACAGGAGACGAGGGAGGAACTGGCCGCCGCCGGCGAGGAGGTGGCGGCAGCGGTCGGCTCCGACGTCGACGCGTCGGCGCTTTCGGACGACGCGGCGGCGGTGGCGGAGGCGTTGGGTGGACTCACGGAGCTGACCGGTGACGACCTGACACCGGAGCTGGAGGCGAGGTACAAGGAGTTGGCGAACGCGGGGGACGCCGTCGTCTCCCGTCTCGTCTCGGCGGGCTTCTTCGAGGCCGTCGACGAGACGCTCCCGCCGTTCGACGACGACTTCCTCGATGCCTGTCTCACTCACGGCCTCGGGAGCGCCGAAGCAACGGACGCGTCGGTGTTCGAGACGGCGAACGTGGACGCTGCCCTCCCGGAACTGGTGAGCGAAGCCCTCGAACACACCGCGGAGATCGGCGTGAACGTCCGCTGGGAGCCCGACAGGCCCGACAAGGTCTCCCCGATGACGACGCGTGGGGCGACCGAAGGTGTGGTCGACTGGCTCGACGACCTCGGGAGGCATCTCTGGATGTCGGAGGTGCTCCTCTCGGACGCGATGCTCGCCGACGCGTCGACCCACACGCGGGGACTGGGGAGCGCACTCCTCCTGCTCGCCCGGGGTGCGGCCGGGCTGGACGACGGCGGTTCCTCGCCCGAGGACGCCGTCGCCGAGGTCGTCGCCGGGATCGCCCTCCACACGTACCACCAGCGGCGGGTCCCCGAGGACCTGTCGTGGATCACCGACGAGATGCGAGCACCCGGCGCGTGGGCCGCCGACTGACCGGCGTCCCAGGCACCGCCCACGCGGTCGACGACACGCGACGGACGGAACTGAACCCTTTTTCCCGTCGGCCGACCCGCACACGGGTATGACCAGCGTCAAGGAGATCCGCGTCGACCGCGAACCCGACGTGGACGGCCTGGGCCGCGGGGAGTTCTACTTCACCGACGACTACTCGGTCTTCGACTGGGGGACGATGCCGGACCGGATCCCCGAGAAGGGAGCCGCCCTCTGTACGATGGGGGCGGCCAACTTCGAACTCCTCGACGTGAACCACGTCCCGACGCACTACCGCGGGGTGTACGAGGAGGCGGACGCGAGGGGAGAACCGAAGGAACTCGGCGAGTGCGAGACGCCCCCGCGGACGATGGCGATCGACCTCGCGCGGGTGCCCGACCTGCCTGCCGACGGCGACGGCTACGACTACGAGGCGTTTCACGCCGCGGCTGGCGACGGCTACGTCGTCCCGCTGGAGATCGTCTTCCGCAACACGGTCCCCGAGGGGTCGTCGCTCAGGCGGCGACGCTCGCCTGAGACGTTCGACCTCCCGTACGACGAGTGGCCCGACGAGACGGTCGACCTCCCCACCCCGATCGTCGAGTTCTCCACGAAGTTCGAAGAGCAGGACCGCTACCTCTCCGAGGGGGAGGCCGACGCCATCGCGGGGCGCGCCAGCCTCGACCGGCTGGAGGAGCTGGCGCTCGGGGTGAACACGGTCGTGACGATGCGGGCCGAGCGCGCCGGCTTCACCCACGAGGACGGCAAGATCGAGGTGGTGTACGACGACGGGACGCTGAAAGTCGCCGACGTCGTCGGTACGTTCGACGAGAACCGCTTTTCGTATCGGGGTCAGGAGCTCTCGAAGGAGGTCGTCAGGCAGTACTACCGGCGGACGAACCCTGCGTGGGTCGACGCGGTGAGTACGGCGAAGCGGGCGGCCCGCGAGCAGGGGGTCGCCGACTGGCGGACGCGCTGTACGGAGTCGCCCGACCCGCTCCCGGCCGAGGTCGTCGAGACCGTCTCGAACGTCTACACCGCGGGGACGAACGCCTACACCGGCTTCGACTGGTTCGATGCGCCGCAGCTCGAGGCGGTCGTGGATAGCGTCGCCGATCTCTGATCCGGCCTTGACCCTGGCCGCCCGGAGGCCGACCGACGCGCCTGGCCGCAGGGCGTGCCCACCCCGGCATCAGTCGTTGAGTTGTGCCTTCTCGAACCGGCTCGCCGGCAGTCGGAGTTCGTCGAGCCCCGGCAGGTGCTTGACGTTGTAGACGACTTTCAGTTCGTCCGTCGTCGGGATCCCGATACACGACAGTTCGATCCCGTTGTCGCGCATCTCCGACGAGAGGATGTGTCCGGCCGGCATCTCCACCTCGCCCTCCGTGACGGCGACCGCGCAGTTGGCGCACGCCCCGCCGCGGCAGGCGTACGGCCACGCGAAGCCGCAGTTCTCTGCGGCCTGCAGGATCGACTCGCGGCCCTGGACGAGAAAGCGGCCGCGGTCGGCGGGGTCGAGATCCGCGTCGGCCGCCTTCTCGAACAGGTCCTCGTCGTCGAGCGACCAGCCGTGGTCGGCGAGGACGTCGTAGTTCAGGTACTCGACCGTCACGCCCTCCGACCCCTCCTCGACCGGCTCGTCCCCGCCGGCGTCGTCGTCCTGGCCGTCGTCCGCGTCGACGCCGTCGTCGGGGGGGTCCGTGTCCTCCGCGTCGACCGCGGTCTCGAGTTCGGCGTCGCCGCGACCCGCCTTGATCTCCTCGTACGCCTGCTTGACGAGCTGGAACTCCCGCGCCGAGCCGCCCTGGTCCGGGTGGGTCTCGATTACGCGGCGGCGATACGCCCGGCTCAGTTCCCGTTCGTCCGCGTCCGGGTCGACCTGTAGAATATCGAACGGAGACGCCACGACTACCCCTAGCGAAATCAGAGATATAACGCTTCTCCCAGCGGGGGCCGCTGCCCCCGAACCGCCCCCGCGGTTCGGGTCGGCCAGCCCCGTCGAACACCCGCGCCGGCGGAAGCCTGAACACACAAGTACCCCCCGTCCCAACCCCCGCACATGGTCACGCTCGTGGATTTCCTCGCCCGGTTGATCGGGAGCGTCTTCGAACTCGTCGTCATCTTCATCACGCAGGTGGCGCTGTCCGATCCGCTCTCGTTCGTCTCGTTCGCCGTCGGCGGCGCGCTGACGACGTTCTCCATCGTCGCGCTAGGGTATCTCGCGTTCGGCGCGCTCGTCGACGCCGTCGCCGGGGGCTCGGGGGACACCAGCGGTGGCGACGGCGCTATCGGTCGTGCGCCGCCGCCGCGAGAGTAATCGCCTCGTCGAGGTCGGGACCGATCGGCGAGCCGACGACGATGCTGTCGGCGTGCTCGCGCACGCCGGCCATCCGTTCGGCCACGTCGTCGACCGTCCCCGCCATACAGAACGCGTCGATCATCGCCGGCGTGACGCGCTCGAACGCCGCCGAGAACTCGCCAGCACGTATCTTCTCGCCGATCTCCTCCGCCCGCTCGTGGTCGAGTCCGTGTCTGTCGAGCACCGGCGGTGCCGCGCCCGCCGCGATGAACGCCACCGGCGGCCGGGCGGCCTCCCGCGCCGCCTCGCGCTCGTCGGCCACCGAGACGCTGGCGTACGCCGCGAGGTCGAACGCGCCGTCCTCGACGGGACGCTCTTTCTTCCCTTCCTCGACGCGGTCACGCGCCCACGCGAGGTCGTCGGGGTGGGAGCCGTTGAACAGCAGGCCGTCGGCGTGTTTGCCCGCCATCCGGCACATGTGCGGCCCCTCGCCGCCGACGTACACCGGGACCTCGCCGGGCACGTCGAAGTTCAGCCCCGCGTCCTCGCACTGAAACGCCCCGTCGTGCGTGACGCGCTCGCCGTCCCAGAGCCGCCGCGCCACGCGGAACGCCTCCAGCACGGAGCGGAGGCCGCGCTCGTCGGCGAGGCCAAGGTTGGCGAGCGTGGAGGGGTCGCCCGGGCCGATGCCGAAGACGGCCCGGCCGCCGGACTCCTCGGCGACCGTTCCCACCTGCGAGGCGAGCGTCACCGGGTGGCGCTCGTAGGGGTTCACCACGCCCGGTCCCAGGCGGACGCGCTCGGTCTCGATCGCGAGCCGTGCCAGCACCGCGAACGGATCGCGGTTGTTGTAGTGTGAGGTGACGAACACCGTGTCGTAACCCGCGCGCTCGGCGCGGACACCGAGGTCGACGACCTCGTCGACGGGGTGTTCGGGGGTGAGTTCGATTCCGAACATCAGACGACCCTCCCGTCGGGTCGCGCGCCGACGTCGGCGGTCGCTCGCGGGGTGTGCTGTCGCATATTCTCACTCGGGACGCGTCGGGTTTCAACGGTCGAGGTACCGGCAAGGGTGCCCGCTCTCGAAACCTATCCTCGGAACCGCCACTCGCGGATCGCCTGCCGCACGAGGTCGTCGTCGATCTCCCGAAAGAGTTCGTCGCTCCCCTGGTGGTCGCCGAACGCGAAGTCACGGACGACGACGACGGGCGTCCCCCCTGCGCCCTCGCCCGCGACGAGGTTCGACGCGGCGGCGAGTTCGTCGACGACGCTCTCGACCGTCGCCGTGAGTTCGCGCCCGTCGCGGTCGCGTTCGCCGCGCCAGTCGCGGGAGGCCGGCGTACCGGCCCAGCCGATGGCGACGCCGCGCTGGCCGTGACGGAACGGCCGGCCGCAGGTGTCGGTGACGACGACCCGGTCGGCCACGAGCCCCTCCCGGAGCCGTTCGGCCGACTCGTCCGGGCGCTTCGGGAGCAACAGCAGGTCACCGCCCGCGACGTTCGAGCGGTCGATCCCCGCGTTGACGTTGACGTGGCCGAAGCGCGTCTCCGTCAGGAGGAACGGCGCCTCGATCAGCAGTTCGGTCGACTCCTCCAGGACGGCCTGTGCGAACCGGGGGTCCTTCGTCTCGCCCGTGATCGACGCCAGTTCGGTGGCGATCTCCCGCGCGCGGGGCCCCGCGGGGAAGTCGTCGAGCGCTTTCACCCTGTTTTCGGCCTTCGAGACCACCGTCGAGGCGACGCAGACGACGTCGTCGGGGCGGAGGTCGACCCGTTCCGTGATCAGGGCGGCGAGGTCGTCGCCCGGTTCGATCTCCGGCAGGTCCGGGACGGCGAACAGTTCCATACGCCCCCGTTCGCGGCAGGGATAAAAAGAGGCGCGTGAACGGGCCGCGAAGCCAAAGCGTCCCTCGGTTTCCGTTCGCGCGGACGCGACCGGCGGTCACTCCGCGTGCAGTTCCACGTCGATCGCGTCGCCGTCGACCCGGACCGAGAGCATCGTCGTCCGCGTTGCCGGCCGCGCGCCCGTCGCGCTCCCGGGGTTGAGCAGTCGGCGGCCCGCGACCACCGTGTCGGTCGGCGTGTGCGTGTGACCCGCGACGCCGACGACGATCCCCTCGGTCTCGCCGCCGATCGCCTCCCCGACGAGCGTCGCGACGCGCTCCGGCCACGACTCGTGCGGGCCCGTCCCGTGGACGACGACGAACGTCACGTCCTCGATCTCGACCGTCGCGGTCGTCGGCAGGTCGACGGTCGAGGGGTCGATGTTCCCCGCCACGGCGGTCAGTTCGGTCGCGAGGCCGCGGACGGTTTCGAGCGTCTCGGGGGCGTCGAAGTCGCCCGCGTGGATCGTGTGGTCGGCGGCGCGGACGCGCGCGCTCACCCACTCGGGAATCGCCGGTTCGCGCCCCGGGACGTGCGTGTCGCTGACGACGGCGAGTTCGGTCGGCATGGCTGAGCCGTCGGCCGCGAGCGGCAAAGCCGTTTCCCGAGGTGCGACCTGTCGGTGCCGGGCGAGCGGCGCTCTGTCGCCCGCCCGTCGACCCGATTCCCCGGTCACGACGCGGTGGTCTCCGGAGGTCGTTCCCCATCGAACGTGACGGAGGATCGTCTAGTTTTATATATTAGTAGTGTTTCGGCCAGTTCACGCATCATGGACGATAATGACAATAACAGTGTGTGCGAGAACGGACTGTCGCGCCGTCGGATGCTGGTGTCGACGGCGGTGCTCGGAACCGCCGGACTCGCCGGCTGTGGTGGTCAAAGCGGTGGTGGCGGGGGCGGTGACGGCGGCGACGGTGGCGGCGGCAGCGGTGGCGGCGGCGGCACCAGCAGCGGCGGCGGCCAGGGTCGAAGCGTCGAGACCATGTTCCGGGGCGAGTGGCCGATCGAGACGAAGAACAACGACAACATCCCCTTCGAGTACACGGTGACCGAGGGGGCGGCCGTCCCGGAGATCACGGTCAACTTCGCCAGCGACGAGGAGCCGTGGATGCGCGAGCACGCGCTGATGATCCAGCGCGCGTTCACCGACGTCGGCGTCCCGGTCGCGCTCGACGACGTCCCGACGAACGTGATGTACGACGAGTACTGGGCCGCGGACACGGGCCACACGGTATCGGTGTCGATGAACACCCACGGCCCGGACCCCCAGCGCGGTCTCGACCCCAACCCGTTCCTGATGCGGATGCACCCGAAGACGGGCGGCAACTACTACAACTACAACAACCCCGAGATCACGGAACTGCTCGACCAGCAGGCGACCGAGATCCAGGATCGAGAGCGCCGCGTCGAACTGTGCCACGAGATCCAGCGGAAGGCGAGCGAGGACGCGTACATCCAGTCGATCGCGTTCACCGACGTCATCATGGCGGGCAACACCGCCAACTGGGAGGGGTACGTCCCCATGCCCGGCAACGGGACGAACCGCGACTCGTTCATCTGGACGCAGGTGAACCTCCAGCCGCAGGGCGATTCGAGCACGTGGGTCAAGGGCGTCCTCGCGTCGATGGGCGGGCTCAACATCGCCTGGGCCGGCGGCGGCCCCGAGGCGAAGCGGCTCACCAACCTCTACGACGGGCTCTTCGACGCCTCGCCGAACCTCGAGATCGTCCCGGCGCTCGCGACCAACGCCGAGGTCGTCGACGACACGACCGTCGATGTCGACCTCCGCGAGGGGGTCCAGTGGCACGACGGGGAGTCGTTCGGCCCGCAGGACGTGAAGTTCAGCGTCGAGCTGTTCAAGGAGTACAACTCCCCCGAGATGGGACCGTTCTACAGCCCGATCGACAGCGTCGAGGTCGTCTCGGAGAGCGGCGGCGGCGCGGTCCGGTTCAACCTCTCTCAGCCCGACGCGGCGTTCCTGACCCAGCGCATGGTCCGCAGCGTCATCCTCCCGCAACACAAGTGGGAGGACGTCGACAACCCCGCACAGCACAGTCCCTCGAACCCGGTCGGGACGGGGCCGTTCCAGTTCTCCAGCTGGGAGCAGGGGACCCGCTTCGCCGTCGAGAAGAACCCCGGCCACTGGATGTGGGACGAGGCGGTCCGCGAGGAGATCCTCGGCGACTACTTCACCCCTGGGGACGGCATCGACGGCATCGTCTGGGCCAACGTCGGCAACGTCGACGCGCTCATCGGTGCCATGCAGAGCGGCGACATCGACGCCATCGGGACGACGCTGTCGAACTCCCAGGCGGAACGCGCCGCTCAGACCAGCGGCGTCGAGAAGCAGGTGTCGCAGAACTACGCGCCGCTCGACGTCCACATCAACCACATCAACCCCCTCATCCGTGACAAGGAGTTCCGCAAGGCGCTCAGCCACTCGGTCGACAAGACGGGGTTCGTCGAGGGCGTCCTCGGCGGCCGCGGGACGGTCATCGAGGGACAGAACCTCATCTCGCCGATGATGAGTCCGTTCTACACCGGCGACATCCCGACGTACGAGTACGACCCCGAAATGGCCGTGCAACGGCTCGAACAGGCGGGGTACACCTTCGACGGCGACACGCTCGTGGCCCCCTCGGGCGATGCCTGGGACGCGTTCGCTGCACGGGTCGAAGACGGGCACGCCGATCGGTCCGACCTGGACCAGCCCGACTTCTCCTGAACGCAGCGGGGTAGCTTACTCTCACATGAGTTTCAGACGATTTCTCGTCAAACGAATTGCGATCTCGATAGTCCTGACGCTCGTCTCCGTCTCGATCATCTTCCTCGCGCTCCGACTGCTCCCGGGCGATCCGTTCAGCTCGCTCATCGCCTCCGGAGGGCTCACACAGGAGCAAGTCCAGGCGTTGCGCGTCCAGTATGGCCTCGACG
This sequence comes from Salinigranum marinum, assembly GCF_024228675.1. Taxonomy (NCBI): domain Archaea; kingdom Methanobacteriati; phylum Methanobacteriota; class Halobacteria; order Halobacteriales; family Haloferacaceae; genus Salinigranum; species Salinigranum marinum. Next base: position 3,802,491 of record NZ_CP100461.1, read on the forward strand.
AGCCGATATACGTCCAGTACCTCAAGTACGTCCAGAGCCTGATGACGCTGAACTTCGGGTTCTCGATCGCCCAGAGCCGCCCGGTGAGCGCCATCGTCTTCCCGCGGCTGCTCAACACGATGATCCTGCTCGTGCCCGCGCTGGTCGTGACCGCCATCGTCAGCTCGGCGCTCGGCTCGTACGCCGGCTGGAACCGTGGCTCGAAGTTCGAGCAGCTGAGCATCGTCGTGACGACGTTCTTCCGCTCGACGCCGGTGTTCGTCACGGGCATCTTCTTCCTCATCATCTTCTCCTACCAGCTCGACCTGCTGCCCGCGTTCGGGATGCGGAGCCCGACGGCGGCCCCGGAGGGGTTCGTCGAGACGTACCTCTCGCCGGACTTCGCGATGCACTACTTCCTGCCGTTCCTCGCGACGGTGCTGTACTACAGCGGCGACTTCCTGATGCTCGCGCGCAACTCGGTCGTCGAGCGCAAGGGGTCGGCGTTTCTCACGCTCCACCGTGCGAAAGGGCTCTCCGAGATGGAACAGCTCGCCCGCGCCGGGCGAAACTCGATGCTTCCCTTGCTCACGTACTTCGCGCTCCGGCTCGGGATGATGTTCCAGGGCGTCATCACCCTCGAAGTCGTCTTCGCGTGGCCGGGGATCGGGCGCGCGCTCGTCCAGGCGATCAACCAGCAGGACTACCCGACCGTCCAGGCGGCGATCTTCATCATGGCCTTTGCCGTCATCGTAATGAACCTCCTCGCGGACGTGATGTACGCGAAGGTCGACCCGACGGTCGAAGGGGGTGACGTCTGATGCTCTCGGTCGCCACGCTCGACGCCGAGGAGCTACGAGAGCGCGCCTCGGAGAACCTCACGCGCGCCAGGAACGTCATGGCGGTCGTGTTGCAGGACGACGCCGCCAAGGTCGGCGTCGTCGTGCTCGTCGCGTTCGTCTTCTTAGGGCTGTTCGGACCGATGCTGGCCCCGTACGAGCCGATCGAGGACACGCTCCGGGCGAACGACGGCGGCATCATGCGGATGTCCCCGCCCAGCAGCGCGGCCCCGCTCGGGACCACGACGTTCGGGAAGGACGTGCTGAGCCAGTTCCTCGCCGGCGCACGGCCGACGTTCATCGTCGGCTTCTTCGGCGGCATCGGAACCGGCGTCGTCGGCTTCCTCGTCGGGCTCACGAGCGGCTACTTCGGCGGGCGGGTCGACGAACTGCTGATGCGCCTGACGGACCTGACGTTCGCCCTGCCGTTCCTGCCGATGGCGCTGCTCGTGCTGACGTTCGTCCAGCCGACAATCGTCCTCATCACCGCGGTGATCGTGGCGTTCTTCTGGAAGATGCCCGCTCGCGTCATCCGGTCGGAGGTGATGACCGTCCGCGAGCGCACGTTCGTGAAGTCGGCTCGCGCCGCCGGCGCGGGTCACGGGCGGACGATGTTCTTACACGTCGCGCCGAACGTCATCGGCGTCGGCTTCCTCTACACCGCCTACGCCGTCTCCTGGGCCATCGCGGGCCAGGCGTCGCTCGCCTTCCTCGGCTTCGGCGATCCGACGGCCACCTCGTGGGGCCGGATGCTCCAGCAGGTGTTCGAGTCCGGCGGGATGCGCGAGGCGTGGTGGTGGGTGCTCCCACCGGCGGTCGGTATCGCGGCGGTGACTACCTCGGTGTTCCTCGTCGGACGCGCGTTCGAAGAGGTCGTGAACCCCGAACTACGGAGCGAAGAATGAGTCTACTCGAAGTCGAAGACCTCCGAATCAGGTATCGTACGTCCGAGGACGACGTTCACGCGGTCAACGGCGTCTCGTTCTCGGTCGACGCCGGCGACAACTACGGGCTCGTCGGCGAGTCCGGCTGTGGTAAATCCACCATCGCCCACTCGATCCTCGGGCTCCTCGACGACAACGCGCGGATCGACTCCGGAACGGTCACCTTCGACGGCCAGGACCTGCTCGACCTCTCCGAGCGGGAGTGGCGGGACGTGCGCTGGCAGCAGATCTCGTACATCCCACAGAGCGCGATGGACTCGCTCGACCCCGTGATGAGCGTCGGCGCGCAGATCACACAGGCCATCCGGAAACACCGCGACGTCTCGAAGGCCACCGCACGCGAGCGCGTCGCCGAGGTGTTCGACATCGTCGGGCTGGACCCCGACCGCATTAGCGACTACCCCCACCAGTTCTCCGGGGGGATGCGCCAGCGCGTCACGATCGCGATGGCGCTCGCGCTCGATCCGGACCTCATCATCGCCGACGAACCCACGACCGGGCTGGACGTCATCGTCCAGGACAAGATCATCCACAAGCTGATGGAGATCCAAGCGGAGATCGACAGCTCGCTCCTGTTGATCACCCACGACATCGGCGTCGTCTCCGAGACCTGCGACGACATCTCCGTCCTCTACGGCGGGAAGGTGATGGAGCAGGGGGCGACCCGACACGTGCTCAAGCACCCAACCAACCCGTACACGATGGGGCTGAAGAACTCCTTCCCGGACATCGAGGACTTCGACCGACAGGCCGTCTCGATCCCGGGTTCGCTGCCCGATCTTACGGAGGAGCCGACGGGCTGTGTGTTCCGGAACCGCTGTCCGTTCGCCACCGAGGCGTGCGAGAACGGCCACCCGGAGTTGGAGACGGTCGAGAACCAGCGGTCGGCCTGCTACCACACCGACCGCGTCGAACAGCTCCGCGAGGAGGCGACCGACCCGGGGACCTGGGGGCTCGACCTCGCCGACCGCACGGGCGACCGCGAGCACGGCGAGACGGTGCTCAGCACCGACGACCTCTCGAAGTGGTTCACGCAGACCCAGGGGATGCTCGACCAGTTGCTGGGGAACGAGCCGAACTACGTCAAGGCGGTCAACGAGGTCGACCTCGACGTGCGCGAGAGCGAGATCGTCGGCATCGCCGGCGAGTCCGGCTGTGGGAAGTCGACGCTCGGCGAGGTCATCTCGGTGCTCCAGCCGCGGACCGACGGCGGTATCACGTTCCGCGGCAAGTCGGTCGACGACTACCTCGCCGACGGGCCCAAGGAGTTCCGCTCGAAGGTACAGTTCATTTTCCAGGACCCCTTCGACTCGCTGAACCCCCGACAGACGGTCCGCGCGGCGGTGGCCGAACCGCTGAAGATCCAGGGCCGCCAGCGCGGCGGCATCGAGGGGACGGTCAGAGAGACGCTCTCAGACGTCGGCCTCAACCCGCCCGAGAAGTACCTCGACAGCTACCCCCACCAGCTGTCGGGCGGCGAGCGCCAGCGCGTCGCCATCGCGCGGGCGCTCGTCCTCGATCCCGAACTGCTCATCTGCGACGAGCCGGCGTCGATGCTCGACGTCTCGCTGAAGGCCAGCATCCTCAACATCCTCCGCCAGATGGCCGACGAGCGCGACATCGGGATCGTCTACATCTCCCACGATCTGGCAAGCCTCTCGCAGATCACGGACCGCCTCGCCGTGATGTATCTGGGCCGGATCGTCGAGGTCGGGGAGACGCGCGAGATCGTCCAGGACCCGAAACACCCCTACGCCGCGTCGCTCCTGTCGGCCTCGCCGAACGCCGACCCGACCGAAAAACGAAAACGGGTGTTGCTCCCGGGCGAGCCGCCGAACCCAGTCAACCTCCCCGACGGCTGTAACTTCGCCCCGCGCTGCCCGAAGGCGACCGAAGAGTGCCGCACCACGGAACCAGAGCGGGCGACGTTCAGCGACGGCGACCACGAGGCCGCCTGCTACCACCCCGTCGAGCGCATCGAACGAGAGCTGCTGGCGGAGTACGAGTGACGTGAGTCGCTCGACTCGCCCCCGCCGGTCGGCCCTGTTCACACCCGCCGACGACGCCGAGATGCTCCACAAGGCCGTGGGGACCGACGCCGACGCGTTCATCTTCGACCTGGAGGACGCGGTCCACCCCTCGATGAAGGAGACGGCCCGCGCGAACGTCCGCGAGGTCGTCCCGGAGCTCGACGTGGCCCGGGAGGTGGCAGTGCGGATCAACGCGCCCAGCACCGACTGGTTCGCGCGCGACGTGGCCACCGCCGTCGACGCCGGGGCGGACGCCGTGGCGCTTCCGATGGTCGAGTCGGGCCGCGACGTCCGCGAGACGTGGGCGACGCTTACGGCGTTGACCGACGATCCGCCCCTGCTCCGGGCGACGATCGAGACGCCGACCGGCATGCACGCGGGTAGGGAGATCGCCGCCGCCTGTCGCGAGACCGGGGTCGAGAGTCTCGCGTTCGGCTTCGCGGACTACTGCAAGGCGATCGGCTCGCCGGGCACGCCCGACCGGGTTCGTGAGCGACTCGAACTGCTGACCGTCGAGTACGCCGCCATGGGCGGTGTCGACCCCGTCGCCTCCGTCCACCTCGACATCGGCGACGACGCGGGGCTCGAACGGGTCGCCGACCGCGCCAGCGAGACGGGGTTCGTCGGGATGACGGCGATCCACCCCGGCCAGCTCGACGTGATCAACGAGGCGTTCACCCCGGACGAGGATGCGGTCGCGCAGGCGCGACGGCTGGTCAGTGCGTTCGACGACTCCGAGCGGGACGCACTCGAAGTCGAGGGCGTCTTCCTCGACACGGCGACCGTCGACCGCTACCGCCGACTGCTCGACCGCGTCCCGGAGTAACACGCCGGCGGCGTCCGCGTCGCCCAACTGTCGCGGCCGCGTGCGAGCCGTTCGTCTTTTTTCACTCGCGGGTTCTGATCAGCGCGTCGACGGCGACTGGCCCGTCGTCGGTCACGAGGATCGGGTTGAGGTCGAGTTCGGCGACCGCCTCGACCGTCGTGGCCAGGTCGCCGACGTTCACGAGCAACTCGACGAGCCCGTCGAGCGAGAGCGCGGGCCCGCCGCGTCGGTCGGCGAGGAGGTCCGCGAGCGCCGTCGTCTCGACCGCCTCCCGCGCGTCGTCCCGCGAGAACGGCGGCACCAACACCGCGCTGTCGTTCAGCGCCTCGACCAGGACGCCGCCGGGGCCGACCGTCACGAGCGAGCCGAACACCTCGTCCGGCGAGACGCCCGCGATGGCCTCGACGCCGTCGTCGACCATCGGCTGGACGAGCACGCCCTCGATCGCCTCGGTGGGGGCGCTGGCCCGGGCGGCCTCCGTGATCTCCCCGAAGGCGTCGCGGACCCCTTCGGCGGAGTCGACGCCGACCCGGACGGCACCGACGTCGGTCCGGTGTGGGAGCGCGGGTGAGTCGATCTTGAGGACGACCGGGTAGCCGACCGCCTCCGCGGCGGCAACGGCGTCGTCCGCGGTCGTCGCGAGGTGCGTCTCCACGACCGGGACGTCGAACGCCGCGAGCAGGGCCTCGCTCTCGGCCCACGTGAGGACGCGCCCGCGCGGCGGGTCGACGGCGGGATCGTCGAGCCGCTCGTCGAGTTCGGGTCGGGTCGGTCGCTCCGCGAGTCGGTCGCGAGCGGCGGCGGCGTCGACGGTCGAGGCGACCGCGTCCATGCAGCGGCCGGGATCCTCGTACACGGGAATCGACCGCCGAAGCCGGGCGTACGGCGGGGTCTCGGTTGGGTCGTCGGGCTCTTTCCGCCCGGTCCAGAGGACGAACACCGGGTCGTCGGTGCGGTCGACGATGGCTTGGAGGTCGCCCGCGACGCGGGCGGCCCGTTCGTCCACGGCCGAGAGGCCGATGGCGAAGACGTAGGCGTCGAACGACTCGTCGGCGAACAGCGTGTCGGCGATCTCGGGGAGCACCTCGGCGCCGTAGCCACGGATGTCGGCGGGGTTGTGGAACGCGCCGAACGTGAGCAGTTCGTCCATCTCCAGCAGCGTTTCCTCGGTCTCGCCGGTGATGTCCGGGAGCGCGAGTCCGCGTTCGTCGGCCAGATCGGCGAGCAGGCTCGCCAGCCCGCCACTGGTCGACGCGACGGCGACGCGGCCGCCCTCGGGGGCGTCGTCCGTCGCGTGTGCGCTGGCCCGCGAGAGCAGGTCGGGGATGTCCGGGACGCGCTGGACGCCGGTCTGTCGGAACGCCGCCTCCCAGGCGTCGTCGTCGCCCGTGAGCGACCCGGTGTGTGAGAGGGTCGCGGCCTCGGCGACGTCCGACTGGCCGATCTTCACGGTGAGGACGGGCGTTCCGGCGCGGGTCGCGGCCTCGGCGACGCGCATGAACCGCTCGGGGTCGGTCAGCCCCTCGACGTACGCGCAGACGACGTCGACCGTCTCCTGGGCGGCGAGGTAGGCGACGTAGTCGCTGGTGGTGAGGTCGGCCTCGTTGCCGGTCGAGACGATGTGGCTGAAGTGGACGTCGTCGTCCGCGGCGCGCTCGAAGAAGGTGGTAAACGCGAGCGCACCGGACTGACTGACGAGGCCGATCGATCCCGGCTCGGGCTCGCGGGAACACGTCGCGGTCAGCGTCGCGCCGCGGGCCGCCATCACGCCGATGCAGTTCGGCCCGACGACGCGGATCCCGACCTCGGCGGCAGTCGCGGCGAGTTCGGCCTCGAGTTCGGCCCCGCGCTCGTCCGCCTCGCCGAAGCCGGCGGCGACGACGAGCGCCACGGGGACGCCGCGTTCGCCCGCCGAGCGAACGACGTCGACGACGTAGTCGCGGGGGACGCTGACGACGACGAGATCGACGGTCTCGGGCACGTCGTCGATCGAATCGTAGCAGGGCCGATCCCACACCTCCTCGCGCTTCGGGTTCACGGGGTACAGCGAGCCGTCGAAGCCGTAGTCGAGGAGGTTGTCGATGAGGTTGCCGGCGTAAAACGAGTCCGGACTCGCGCCGACGACGGCGACGGAGTCTGGATCGAACAGGGGGGCGAGAGCTGGGGCGTCGACTGACATCGGCTGAACTGGCTCGCCGCCCGTAAAAACGTTTGATAAATCGTTGTAGTTGTGACGGCGCAGTGACCCGACGGAGGGACTCGCCTTCGGGTACTCCCGCGGGAACCATGTGCGTTTTTCCCCTCCGGAGCGAAGAGACGAGCGGTGGCAGTGACGACAGTTACCCCCTCCGAGCCCCGTGTGACGAGGCATTTCCCCGAGCCACCGTTCTGACGACCCGGATCCGCGACGCTCGCCGACGAGCGTGAGCGCCGAGCCGCGTGCATCGAACCCACACAGCCGCGCGCCGATTATCCGTCTACTCGACGAGACGCGTGTATGGACGACTCCCGCGCGCCGACCCGCCGTCGACTCCTCGCGGTGCTCGCCGCCGGTGTCACGGGCGCGTTCGCCGGCTGTGCGACCGACGCGCCGCGCGCTGCCGACGGGGAGACGGCGGTGACGGCGACACCGAGGCCGTCGCCGACGGCCCCCGACCGCGGCGCGTTCGCCGTCGACGGAACGCCCGTTCCCGTCGAGGAGCGCGACAGCCTCGGGGAGTGGGGGCTCCCTTCGACGATCTGTCGGGCGGAGATCGTCGAGGACACGGGGATCCGCGCCATCGTCGAACCCGTCTTCGGCGACAGCTGGGAGGAGATCGCGGTCGAAGAGCGGTACCGGATGGGGTTCGAGGTCGGCGACGGCCTCACCGACGACAGCTACGTCATCGGCGTGACGAGCGCCGACGGCGACCAGGCCCGCGCGTACCCGCTGTCGGTGGTCTGGTGGCACGAGATCGTCAACGACAGCCTCGACGGGCCGCTGCTCGTCACGTTCTGTCCGATCTGCCAGTCGGGGATGGTCGCCGAGCGGCTCGTCGACGGCGAGCCGACCGTCTTCGGCGTCACGGGACAGCTCTGGCAACCCCCACGGATCTACACCGAGACCGCGAAAACCGACGGCCGCGTCTTCGGCGCGAGCGCGACCGACGGCGAGGCCGAGGTCCGGAACTCGGGGAACCTCGTCCTCTACGACGGGCGCACGCGAAGCTACTGGAGCCAACTCCTCGCCCGCGCCATCTGCGGCGAGCGCGAGGGCGATCGGCTCACGATCCGCCCCTCGACGGTGGTTCGCTGGGGGGAGTGGCGCGCCGACCATCCGGAGACGGACGTTCTCCTGCCGCCGCCGCACTCGACGGTGATGTGACCGACGGCCCTTGATCGGCAATCAACTTATCTCGCCTCAGTCCTGCGCTCCGGTATGGTGCGACACGACAGCCTGTCGACGCTCGCAGAGGTACCGCTGCAGACGACACAGACCGAGGTGCTCCGGTTGATCCAGGAGAACGCTTCGCTCAACGCGTCGCTGTGGGTGAACATCGCGCTCGCGGGGCTCTCGATCCTCCTGTTCGTCGCGATGGGACGCCGCATCGAGTCGGCCCGGGCGCGGCTCATCTGGGTGGCGACGCTGCTCGTCCCGCTGGTCTCGATCTCGAGCTACGCCGGGCTCGCGTCGGGGCTGACCGTCGGCCTGCTGGAGATGCCGGCGGGCCACGCCCTCGCCGGCCAGGAGGTGCTCTCGCCGTGGGGTCGCTATCTCACGTGGACGTTCTCGACGCCGATGATCCTCCTCGCGCTCGGGCTGTTGGCCGGGACCGACCGGACGAAGCTGTTCACGGCCATCACGATGGACGTCGGGATGTGCGTCACGGGGCTCGCCGCGGCGCTCATCACCTCGTCGTACCTGCTCCGGTGGGTGTTCTACGGCATCAGCTGTGCCTTCTTCATCGCCGTCCTGTACGTGCTCCTCGTCGAGTGGCCGCAGGACGCGGCGGCCGCCGGCACGAGCGAGATCTTCGGCACGCTCAAACTGCTGACGGTCGTCCTCTGGCTCGGCTATCCGATCCTCTGGGCGCTGGGGAGCGAGGGCTTCGCCCTGCTCGACGTCGCGACCACCTCGTGGGGCTACTCGCTGCTCGACATCGGCGCGAAGTACGTCTTCGCGTTCCTGTTGCTCCGGTGGGTCGCGGCGAACGAACGCGTCGTCGACGCCGTCACGCCGGGCCGCTCGACGGGCGCGGAGACCGCGACCCCGGCCGACGACTGAGACGGACTGTTGCTGGGTACTGGTCGATCGCGGGCCGTCCCGCGATCCGGTCGTGACTGACGGCAGTCCGTCCGACGCGTCGAACCCCTGCCGACTTTGTACGGCGCGCGTGAGGCCCGACCATGGAACTGCAGCGCGTCGTCGTCCACGACTCCGTCGGCATCATCTTCGAACCGAGCGTCCTCGTGGAGGCGCTCGCCGACCTCCCCGTCCCCGTCGAGACAGTCGGCGACGCTCCCGCCCTCGACGAGGGCGACGTGGTCGTCACGTTCAGTCCACGCCCGTCGTTCTTCGACGCGTCGTGGGTGCACAGCGTTCGCGCCGGCTACGACGAGTTCCCCCTCGAACGGTACGCCAACGCGGGCGTCGTGCTCACCAACAGCACCGGCATCCACGGGACGACCGTCGGCGAGACGGTGCTCGGCTACATGCTCGCGCTGGCCCGACGACTCCACGTCTTCCGGGACCGTCAGCGCGACCACGAGTGGACGCGTGAGCCGTACGACGTCCCCTTCACGCTCGCCGGTGAGCGCGTCTGCGTCGTCGGGCTCGGGACGCTCGGAACCGGGGTCGCCCGGCGTGCGGACGCGCTGGGGATGGACGTCGTCGGCGTCCGGGCCTCGGGGGACCTCCACGAGCACGCCCGGCGGGTGTACACGCCCGACGAGCTGGACGACGCCGTCGCAGGCGCGCGGTTCGTCGTCCTCGCGGTGCCGCTGACGGACGAGACCGAGGGCCTCGTCTCCGCGTCGACGTTCGCGGCGATGGACGAGTCGAGCTACCTCGTCAACGTCGCCCGCGGGGCCGTCGTCGACGAGGACGCGCTCGTGGCGGCGCTGGACGACGGAGCCGTCGCGGGCGCGGCGCTCGACGTGTTCGCCGAGGAGCCCCTGCCCGAGACGTGGCCGCTGTGGAGCCACGAGGACGTCGTCGTGACGCCACACACGAGCGCCGCGACGAACCGCTATCACGAGGACGTCGCCGGGCTCGTCCGGGAGAACGTCCGGCGGGTCCGCGCCGGCGAGGACCTGACGAACCGCGTCGTCTGACTCAGGCCGTGACGAACTTCAGCAGGTCGTCTCGCTTCTGGTCGTGGAAGTGGGTCCGGAGCGCTTCGAGGAGGGGTTCGACGCTCCCGCGCTTGGCGCTGACGGGCGCGACCGTCTCGCGCCACTGCTGCCACGGCGGGAGCAGTCCCAGCCGGTCACAGAGTTCGTTCAGCCGCTCGTCGCGGTCGTCGACCTTGTCCATCTTGTTGACGGCGACGACCGTCGGAATCTCGAGTTCCCGGAGGAAGTGGAACAGTTCGACGTCGTGCGGCACCTCGCCCGCGTCGGCGTGGCGGTCGATGATATCGACGGCGGCCTTCCCGTCGACGACGACGACGCCGACGAGCACCCGGTCGGCGTTCGCCTCGAGGTAGCGGACGACGTCGGTCTTGATCTGCTCGCGTCGCTCCTCGCTCACGCCGGACATGAAGCCGAACCCCGGGAGGTCGGTGAACATGAACTTCTCGGGGGCCCAGTCGAAGTGGTTCGGCTGGCGGGTGACGCCGGGTTTCTTCCCCGTCTTCACCGCGTGCCCGGTGAGTTCACGCATCAGCGTCGACTTGCCCACGTTCGACCGTCCCACGAGCACCACTTCGTCGCGGTCGGGTCGGTTCTCGAACATACCGTCGGTACACCGTAGAGGCGGATAACACCCACGAGTCGGCCGGCCCGTCGCCGAACCGGTGGGGTCGGGACGGGTCGAGCACGGAGGCGTGGGCTTTTCACGCCGCCGACTGAACCCGGAGTATGGAGCGTCCCGACGGTGGCTCGTTCGCCGACGCCGCGGACCGCGACACCGCGCGGAGCGTCGACACGCCCGCGCCGTCCGACGCCGACGTCCGCGGCCCCACGGTCGTCTGCCGGCTCCACTCCCGGGAGCGCGACCACCGCCGCGCGGGGGACACGCCGCCGACGCTCACCCTCCAGCCGTGGACCCCGCGGGGTGCCGCCGCGACGTACGTCGCGTGGGCGGTCGACGACTGCGGCGGGCACTTCGGCGTCTTCGACCGCGGGCAGGAGCGACTCCTCCTCGGCGAGGGGACGCCCGCCGGTCGGCGGTGGCGGCCGGTGGTCGAGACCGGCCCCGCGAGCGACCACCTCGCCGACGCCACGCCCGACCTCAGGCCGTCGGTCCCCCGCGCGAGCGCGGCGTCGGTCGAAACGCCCGTCCGACACCCGAAGCCGGCCGACGCGGCCGCCGCGGGCGAGACGCGCGCCCTCGCGCTGGAGTCGTGGACCCGTCCGGTCACGGCGTACGTCCAGCCGTGGCGGCCGCTCAACGGCGGTGCCGTCTACGTCGCCTGCCGCATCGACGACCCGCACGACCGCTTCTCGTACCACGGCTGGTTCGGCACGCTCGACGACGGCGTCCTCAGGCTCGGTCGCCGGCCCGCGCCGGCGTTCGTCGCGATCGACCTCCACGAGTCGGCGGCGCTCGCCGCCGACCGCGCCGAGCTGGTCCCCGACCGGCTCTCGACGCGCGTCGTGAGCGAGGTGGTCGCCGTCGACCCCGGCTCAGAACGTCAGGTGTGACGTCGAACTCGGCTCGTCGTCGCCGTCGTCGACCCCGCCCTCGTGGGCGAACGTGACGGCCGCGTCGGTGAGGTAGACGTCGCCGTCGTCGACCGCCACGTCGACCGCCGAGAGGTACGACTCCGCGGCCTTTCCGTTGTCACAGTAGCCCGTGCAGGTGTCGAACATCGAGCCGTGTTTCGGGCAGACGACCTCCCCGTCGCGGACCGCGGCACCGAACCCCCGGTCGAGGCGCTGGTCGGTCTCGTGCTGGCAGAAGTTCCGCCACGCCGCCACCGCGTCGCCCTCGCCGTCGGCACACCGGACGAGGATCACCTCCTCTTCGGTGCCGTCCCGCTCCCGAACGGTGAACAGCACCGAGCCGTCTTCGGGCACGTCGTCGACCGCCGCGAGTCGCGTTCGCGTCATGCCCGACGCGTCGCCTCGCGGGCGGGTAAACGTACCGCGCGTCGCGCGACGCCGCGGCCGCCGCACGGGATCGATCCGCTGGCCCTCTCTGTCACGGTCGACCCAACGGTTATGCGACCGACCGGCGTACACCCTCCATGGGTTCGTACGGTGACATTTTGATCCCGACCGACGGAAGCGAGTCGGCCGAGCGGGCCGCACAGCACGGCCTGGTACTGGCGGCAGCGTACGACGCCACGGTCCACGCGCTCACCGTCGTCGACGAGCGTGACTACGACGGGGCCACGCTCGACACGGAGACGGCGTTCGACGACGGACGGACGGACGCCTCCCAGGACGCGCGGCGGGCGGTCGACGCGGTCGCCGATCTCGCCGAAGACGGCGCGGCCGTCACGCACGTCGAGGTCGGCGTCCCGTCGGAGGCGATCCTCGCGTACGTCGCCGACGCCGGCGTCGACCTCGTCGTGATGGGGACGCACGGGCGAACCGGCGTCGGTCGGTTCGTCATCGGGAGCGTCGCCGAGAAGGTGGTCAGGCGCGCCGACGTTCCCGTGGTGACGGTCCGCGCCGCCGAGACCGCCCCGCGGTGGCCGCCGATCGACCGTATCCTCGTGCCGACCGACGGGAGCGACGAATCGTTCTCGGCGCTGCCGCACGCGCTCGACATCGCCGACCGGTTCGACGCCACGGTTGACGCCTTCTCGGTCGTCGACGAGCGGGCGAAGTCGACGTTCTACAACGTCGGAACGGCGCTGGAGGACCTGGTCGGCGGGCTGCAGACGACGGCCGAGGCCGCCACCGGGCGGATCGAGCGCGAGGCCACAGCGCGCGGGGTCGACGTGTCGACGACCATCGTTGAGGGGCTGCCGTCCCGGGCGATCTGCGACCACGCGGACGAGTCGGGGGCCGACCTCGTCGTCATGGCCTCTCACGGGCGAACCGGACTCGCCCACTACCTCCTCGGGAGCGTCGCCGAACGCGTCGTGCGGAACTCCGTCGTCCCGGTGCTCACCGCGCCCGTCGAGGACGTCTGAGGTGGCGCAGGCCCCGTGATGCGACGCGGGGGACCGACTCGTCCCCGCCGGCAGGGCGGCCGGGCGATGCGGACGTACAACGGTCGTCGGTCCGTCGTCCGGGACCTCATGGACAAGCAGGCGTTGCGAGAGCGGATCTGGGACGAGTTGGAAGACAGCGGCGAGGCGCGGTTTCCGTCCCCGCCCTGAGGTGACGATATACTCGTGCGGAGCCGAACGGTTGGCACATGGAGAAACAGGACCTTCGTGAGCGAGTGTGGGACTAACTCGGGGAGAGTGGAGAGGCCCGTTTTCCGTTTCCGCCGTAAGGTGAGGATGTACTAGTACGGCGGACTGCAATTGGGAGTATGGACAAGCAGGAATTACGAGCGCGGATCTGGGATCAGATAGAGGAAAGCGGGGAAGCCCGTTTTCCATATCCGCCCCACGGGAGAATTCCCAATTTCAACGGTGCGGGCCGGGCGGCGGAGCGGTTGACGGCGAACGAGACGTGGCAGGACGCGGATGTAATCAAGTCCAATCCCGACTCTCCGCAGCTTCCCGTTCGGCGGGCCGCACTGCGAGAGGGAAAGACGATTTACATGGCTGTTCCTCGACTGCGAGACGAGAAGTGCTTCTTTCGGCTAGATCCGGACGAGATTGAGGATATCAATCACGCGACGACGATTGGCGGTTCTTCGGAGGTCGGTGTGCAGGTCGGTCCCGACGAGATGGAACCGATCGATCTGATCGTCTCGGGGAGCGTCGCCGTGAACGACGAAGGTGCGCGAGTCGGGAAAGGCGAAGGATACAGCGACCTTGAGTTCGTCATCCTGCGTGCGTTCGGACTGGTGGACGACGAGACAACTACCGTCACGACGGTTCACGAGATACAGGTCGTCAACGAAGAGATTCCGACGACACCACAAGACGTTCCAATGGACCGGCTATTCACTCCAGAGCGGTCGATTCGAGCGGACGCCTCAGGTAGTAAACCGACGGAGATCGAATGGGGCATTCTTAGCGAGGAACGACTCGACGAGATTCCGGCTCTACGGCGACTCGAACGGACGTACTCGGATTCGTAACGACCATTGGCGACCTTGGCACCAGTTCATAATCGGATCGCTCAGAACCTGACGCACGTAGCCGTCTGACGAAGTACATCGCTTCCCGTCACGACGACGGGGGAACTCCCGGGAGACCGTGACTGGAGACGGGACGACGAGCGACTCATACTCACCGGAGACGGATCGACTGAGCCAACGCACTCGGGCGGGATAGTGGACTAGTGGCGTGGTTCGTTCCTCGAAACCCGTCCGTAACAGGCGGTAACCGGTCGGCCTGACGTGTTGGGTCGAACCCGCGTCCGAAAGATCTCGAGAGTGTAACCGAACACGGAGGGTGTCATAGAAGAGTTCTCACACCGTGATCACGGTACTTCCCGGATTGTCTCCACGTTCGTAGTTGGTGATTGCGACGACGAGGCGAAGGCACAGGGCGAGAAATACCTGCGCCCGTGCGTGGACGCGGCCTCGGGCGTGCGTTCGCCCGAGGCCGCAGTCCTTCACTGATTCGTTGGTTCGTTCGACTCCACTACGGCGGTTGTACGTCTCATCCAACGTGGACTGCTTCAACTGAACGTCCTCGCCGTGTTCGGTGATGCGGTCTTCGACCCTGTACTCAATGTCTTTCGGGTCATCAGCGTTCCGGGCGTTGTATGGAGCGACTGGCACGACCCCTGCGGTCAGCAGGTGGTCGTGCCAGTCGAGCGTGTCGTAGGCGCTGTCACCGACCATTCCAGATCGGTGTGGCGACGGCGAGCGCGTCACGCGTGACGCGCATCGCCGTCTCTTCTGGCGCTTGCTTACTCTCGGTGAACTCCGCTCCGATCGGGATCTTTTGCCCGGTCGAGACGATCGTACAGCCGTAGCCGTAGTAGTACTCGTCGTCGGTTGGATCGTAGCACTTTGAGGCGTCTGGATCGGCGGGCATCGCCCTCACGTCTGTTGAATCGATACAGTAGGTCAAGTCGAGCAGGCCGCGCCGGGCGGCCTGCTCGACGAGGTGGTCGAACACCTTGTCAACGACGTGTTCAAGATCGGTGAGAAAGCGATCGACCGCGTCTCTCGACGGCGGTCGATCGAATCCACAGCCAGATCGCCGACCGTGTTCCGAAGCTCTCGTTCAACGGGACGAATGCCGTAGATGTCCTTGTAGTAGCAGTGGAGAAAGCCACGCATCAGTTCTGGTGGTTCGTGGTCTCGTGTTCGCCCCGTCTTCGCCGGGGCGAACACGTCGAACTCTTCGAGAAACTCGAAAGAGAGGTGCTCGAACAGCGCTAGCGTCTCTGTCTCCACGGCATTGAAGAACGAGTCTACCGAAGGATCATCTTGCAGGGTCGCTGAACTCATCCACCTCAGCGTTCACCCTGCTCTTTGGTGTGCTAATCGTTCTATGACACCCTCGAACACGGTGAAACAGCAGTATCTCTCCGGAGTTCGTAGGTAGGGCAGTGCAAGAGACAGAGCGTATCTGCGGCATTATGGATTCTCCACTCAAACTATCATGACAACGGCGTTTCTACGTGGGTTCGGCTCCTTATGTGACTTCTTTCTCCTCGGGAGATGCTGCTTGTACGTGCGTAACGCGGTTCAATTCGGCTCCGGTTCAGAACCCGAATATCGGGACGAACCGGAACGTGAGATAGGCACCGGCCGTCGCGATGGCCGGCACGACGTTCTGCATCAGGACGACCCGGGCGGTCGTTACGGGGTTGAACAACGCCCCCGGGCTGGGGATGTCCTTGGTATCTTCGGCGCCGATAGGGGGGAGCGTCTCGCCCTCCTCGTCGGCCGCCAGCGCGTCGACCGTGACCGGGGTCCCACCATCGCCAGAGACTATTTCGCGGCCGGTCATCGGTCGAGTCGCTCGACCCCAACCCAGCCCGACGATGGACATGGTCGCGATGATGACGAAACTCGCGGGGATGCCGAGCGCCGAGAGGAAGACGACCAGCGTCGAGGAGACCGACGCGACGACGATGGCCGCAGTGAGGGGTAGTTCCGTGATATCACTGCCCATCGTCTCCAGAGTTCGTCGAGCGATGGTGAACGAGCCGATGGCGACGGCGATCCCACCGAAGATGATCGCGGGATTCATCGCCAGTTCGCCGCTGCCGACCAGCGGTGCGACGGCGTTGGCGATGTTCGAGGTGCCCGAGGAGAAGGCCATCAGACAGCCGATCGCGACGACGGTAAACGTCCCGGCCAGCTCCCGGCGGTTGGTCGTCCGGTGGACCCGTGGAACGGGGACGACACCGGACCGGTCGAGCTCGAACAGAGGCCCCGTACTGCGCTCTATCGCGATCAATCCGTTCAGCCGCGCGTAGAAGTACCGGCCGATGATCAGCGAGACCCAGAAGCCGATGATGGGCGAGACGACCCACCAAACGACGATCTGTCCCATCACGGCGAAATCCAGCACGCCACCGGCCAACGCGAGGCCGGCGATTGCCCCCACAGCGGTCATCGAAGTCGAGGCCGGTACGCCGAAGAGGTTCCCGACCAGCAGTGCGATCCCGATAAAAAACAGCACCGCGATGGAGGATTCGAGCGTGAAGACACCGGGGTCGACGACCAGTTCGGTGCCGAGCTTCGTTACGACGTTCCGACCTAGCGTCCAGGCACCGATGAAAAAGAACACACCCATCAACGCCGCGGCTACGGGCTTGGAGATAGCGTCGGCACCGACGGCCGGCCCGAACGCCGGTCCCGTGGTCGACCCTCCGATGTTGTAGGCGACGAACATCGCGACGAGGACGCCAGCGACGAGCAGGAGGTCGATCATCGATCCTCTGTCTCGTCGTCCCCGGCGGCCTCGTCCGTCTCGCTATCCGCGCTCTCGGCCGCACGCTGTTCTTCGAGGGTCTTCTCCACTGTCTCCCCGACCTTCTCCTCGACGGTCTTCTCGACCGTCTCTCCAACCTTCTCGTCCATCGTCTTTTCTACTGTCTCTCCAACCGTCTTCTCGACGGTTTCGCCGACCGTTTTCTCGACCGTCTCTCCAACCTTCTCGTCCACCGTCTTCTCCACTGTCTCTCCAACCTTCTCTTCGACCGTCTTCTCGACCGTCTCGCCGACCTTCTCCTCGACGGTCTTTTCAACCGTTTCTCCGACCGTCTTCTCGACCGTCTCGCTGACTGTCTCGTCGACAGTTTCTCCGACCGTCTCGTTGACGGTCTCCTCGACGGTCTCCTCGACGGTTTCTTTGACCGCCGTCGTCATCCAGTTCGGATCGAAACGGGCCATCTTCCAAACGACGTGGAGGACGTAGGAAAGCAATACTCCAAACCCGAACGCCAACCCGATAGCGTTGCCAGCGACGACGATCAGTCCGACCGAGACCGCGATTAACAGGCCGTAGGTCAGGTCGACGAGAGAGTCGACGCGGTTCGGGTTCACGACCCACCCAGTTCGAAGGTCACCTGAATGGGTAGGACAAACTCGAAATCAATAGACGTGAGAGAACACATATAGGTTTTATGCCCGCCTCGTTCAAGTAATTTGGCAAAGACATCTCGGCCGGATGCCGGTGGTTGAGCACGGTCGATCGTACGTCTGACCCGGGAGAACTCCCTCTGACGGTGCTGTGAGGTGCTGCATACGCGCCCTGTCTGCAGAACGGTCCGAAGAACGCTCGTGCGAGATCCAGAGGCTATCGTCGACAGTTTCCCGTCTACTTGCTCGTCGTTCGGTCGCAGTGGCCCCCCGCCGATCGAGTACATCCACTCGAACGTGCACGGCCACCACGATTTCGAAGGTGTATCAACGTGCTGGTGAGACCGTGGATACCTCTTCTAGCTATTTTGACGTTTCGTTTTCTGATCGAGAACCGGCCCGAGACGTCCTCGTTCCGACGGGAGCCGCATCGAACGGTTGTCTGGTTGATATATAACCCGATGCACCGTCTCTCGCTACGACGTCAGATCGAGGTTCCGAAGTGAACTTCCAGGGGCTCGGAACGTATGCTACTGAATAGAGTACGTTCGGGTCGACGACCGACGTCGCACCTTTCGAGCAACCGCGGTACACGTTCTGTACGGAACGTGGCGCCGTCCGGGCCAGCAGTCGACGCTTCTACCTGAGTGGGAGCGCCGCCGTGACCGAATCGGGCGTCAGAGTCGACAAAGGTGAGGGCGACTCCGACACGTAGTGGGCGGTGCTCTCCGAACTCGACCGTGTGGACGAGACGACGCCGGTGGCGACGACTGTCCACGAGCGGCAGGTCGTCGCCGCGACCGACGCGCCGACGCCCGCGACACACGACGTGTCGATGGACCTCGTCGCCACGCCGGAGCGAGTGTGGTCGAGACCGGCGCGACGGGGAAACCGGCGGGGATCGACTGGGCGCTCGCGGCCGATCGGCTCGGCGAGATCCCGCTCTGGCGCGGTTCGCACCCGACGGGGTCAACACGGCCGATACGGCCGACGAAGCCGGCGGGTAGGGTTATAAGCCGGCGGCGGCGTGAGAGGGACGCGTGCGACTCGTCCAGGTCACGGTCCCCGCGGGCAAGCGCGAGGCGGTCACGTCGACGCTCGACGACGACGGGGTTGACTACGTCCTCACCGACGAGACGAGCGGCCGGGAGTACACCGCGGTCGTCTCGTTTCCCCTGCCGACGGCGGCGGTCGAGTCGGTCCTCGACGACCTGCGCGAGGCGGGGTTGGAACGCGACTCGTTTACGGTCGTGGTCAACGCCGAGACGGTCGTCTCCCGCCGGTTCGAGGAACTCCAGGCGGAGTACGAGGAGACGGCCGAGAACGGCGACCGCATCTCGCGGGACGAACTCACTGCGCGCGCGAGAGAGATGGCCCCGTCGCTGGTGACGTTCGTCGTGATGACGCTCATCAGCACCGTCGTCGCCACCGCGGGGGTACTCGTCGACTCGCCGGCGGTCGTCGTCGGCTCGATGGTCATCGCGCCGCTCATCGGCCCCGCGATGGCGACCAGCGTCGGCACCGTCGTCGACGACGAGGAACTGTTCGACCGTGGTGTCCGGCTCCAGGTGCTCGGCGGTGTCCTCGCGGTCGCTGGTGCGGCCGTCTTCGCGTTCGCCGTTCGGTGGAGCGGGATCGTCCCGTTGACCGCGACCGAGGTGTTCGCGATCGGCGAGGTCCGCGAGCGACTCTCGCCGGACGTCCTCTCGCTGGCCGTGGCGCTCGGTGCCGGCGTCGCGGGCGCGCTCTCGCTCTCGACGGGGGTCTCATCGGCACTCGTCGGCGTCATGATCGCCGCGGCGCTCGTTCCCCCCACTGCGGTCGTCGGCATCGGCATCGCGTGGGGGCGGCCGACTGCCGTCGTGGGTTCCGCCGTGTTGGTGCTGGTGAACTTCCTCGCGATCAACCTCGTCGCCCTCGCCGTCCTCTGGCACCAGGGCTACCGGCCCGAGCGGTGGTTCAAGCTCGACGAGGCGCGGACGGCGACGCTGAAGCGGATCGCCGTTCTCGCGGTCGGACTCGTGGTGCTCTCGGCGTTCCTCGCCGGCGTCACGTACTCGACGTACCGGACGGCGACGTTCGAGGAGGACGCCCGCGCCGCCGTCGCCGCCGAACTCGAGGCGACCGACACGGAGCTGGAACTCCTCTCGATGACCGTCGAGTACGAGGACTTCCCGTTCCGGCGACCGACGCGCGTCGTCGTCACCGTGGGCCATCCGATCGACACCGAGCCGCCGCCCCTGGCCGACCGACTCGGCGGCCGCGTTCGAGCCGTGGCGCGCCAGCCACCGCCGCCGCAACTCCCGGTCGAGACGAACGGCGACGTCGCGGTCGACGTTCGGTACGTCCCGGTCGACGGCTCGCCGGGCGAGTGAGTCGGCTGCGACACGAGAAAAAAGAGCCGAGCCGAGAACCCGAAACGGGCGGAACGGCTCCCGAGATGAGTGAAATGCGTACTTGTGTCTAACGTGTCTTCAATATCCGAGCCGTCGTCCGTCTCGCCATGCGAACACGATCCCTCGCCGTGGCGCTCGGCCTGCTCGTCCTGCTCGCCGGCTGTCTCGGCCCGCTCCAGACCGCATCGACCACGACGGACACGACCGAGACGACCGACGGCACGACCATCTCCGCGACCGGCACTGGCTCCGTGACCGCCGACGCCGACCTCGCGGTCGTCTCTGTCGCGGTCGTCGCGACGGCCGACTCCGCCGACGCCGCCCGCGGCCAGATCGCCACGGACAGCCAGCGCATGCGCACTGCCCTCCGCGACGCCGGTGTCCCCGACGATGCGGTCTCGACGGCGTCCTTTTCGGTGTTCCCCGACTATCGCAACGGCGACGATCCCGCCGAACGCGGCTTCCGCGCGGTCCACTCGTTCCGCATCGAGACCGACCCCGCGCGCGCCGGCGAGATCGTCGACGTCGTGGTCGCAAACGGCGCGAGCGAGGTCCAGGGCGTCGTCTTCACGCTCACCGACGAGACCCGTGCGTCGCTCCGCAGTCAGGCCATCGAACGCGCCGTGACGGCCGCCCGCGCGGACGCCGACGCGATGGCCGGGTCGGTCGACCGCTCGATCACGGGCGTGGAGACGATGTCGACGACGGGTGGGTTCGCCCCCGTCGAACGGCTCGCCGCGGAGTCGGCCGCCGACGGTGCCCGGACGACGTTCAAGCCCGGTCCGGTCTCCGTCTCGGTGACGGTCGACGTCACCTACCGCGCCGCCTGAGCGTGGCGGGACGAGGGGAGACGAGGTTCAGTCAGACCGGCGTCGGGCTACGATCCCGTCGGCCGGGAGACGCTCTCTTCGTCTTCCTCCCCGTCGCCCTCCCCGTCATCCTCGTCGCTTTCTTCTCCCCCGTCATCCTCGTCATCGTCGCCTTCTTCTCCACCCTCATCCTCGTCGTCGTCTTCCTCTCCACCTCCGCCTTCCCCGTCACCACCGTCGTCGCCTTCCTCTCCGCCGGGACCGGCACAGCCCGCGACGCCGACGCTCAGTAGACACGCGAAGATCCCCCGGAGGAGCGTCCGACGGTCGAGTCTTCGGCTGGTTCGTTCCATGCGTCGGGGTCGTCCCACCGCCTCGTAAAACTGTTCTCGAACGCCGTTTCGACTGACCTCCCGGGTCGCCGCCGCGAACGCTCGCCGCGAACGACGACGCACGACGGGACTCAGCGCCGAACCGACGGCCGCCACACGCAGGCCGTCCGGCGGGACTGCCGGATCCGACCACCCCCGAGGCCGTTCACGCCGTCTGGATCAGCCGTCGAGCCGCGACGGGGGGACGTCGGGTTCGTAGTCGACCGCGTCGACCGCGAGGTCGAGGAGTTCCTCAACGCCCTCGCCCTCGGTGACGCTCATGTACGCGTCGGCCTCGACCTCCCGGGACCGGTCGATCTTGTTGCAGACGGTGAGAACCGGAACGCCGCGGGTGGCGAAGCGGTCGCGGACCGCGTCGCGGAGTTCGAGCTGTGAGTCGAGTGGGTAGCCGCAGTCGCCGCTGGGGTCGACGAGAAAGACCACGGCGTCGGCGAGGTGCTCCAGCGCAGAGACGGCCTGGCGTTCGATGTCGTTCCGCTCGCCGTCGGGGCGGTCCAGGAGTCCAGGCGTGTCGATGATCTGATAGCGGATGCGGTCGCGCTCGAAGTGGCCGATCTGGACGCCCTTCGTCGTGAAGGGGTACGACGCGATCTCGTTCGACGCGCGGGTCACGCTGTTGACGAACGACGACTTGCCGACGTTCGGGTAGCCCGCGACGACGATCGCCGGCTCGTCGGGGCGGATGTCGGGGAGGTTCTTCAGCGCGTCGCGGGCCGCGCCGATTCGGAGCAGGTCGCCCTCGATTTCGTCGAGGATGTCGGCGATGCGGGCGAACGCCTGTTTCCTGTGCTTGCGCGCCGTCTCCAGGTCGGCGTTGCGGAGCTTCGTCTGGTACTCCGAGCGGATCTCGCGGATCTGTCGGGACGCCCACGTCACCTCGGAGAGGCTCCCTCTGATCGCGTCGACGCCGAGCGTCTCGCCCTCGGGGCTCTCGCGCGCCAGCGTTGACTGCCGGAGCACTGCGTCGGCCAGTTCCCGGTAGAAGGGGTCGACAGTGTCGAAGTCGGGCCACGTCGTCACCACGTTCTCGAGGTTGTCGGAGACGATGTTCGACGCCGTGACGAGCATCGACTCCTGTGCCTCCAGCCCCGATTTCGATCGCCCGGAGCGGGCCGCCCGCGAGAACGCCTTGTCCAGGAGCTCCTCCGCGCGCGGTGTCGTCGGGAGGGTCTCGAATATCATTTCACGACTCTTGATCGCCCGCACGCAAAAGCCCGTCCGTTCGCGGGCGCTCCCTCAGTCGCGCGTGGCGGAGTCGCCCGTCGGCCGACGTCGCTCACGCGGGCCGTCGAGGCTGGCGGGTGGTGGGAGACCGAAACAGTGGGGCGATCGAACGGAACGATCGGCCGAACGAGTGCAGCCGCCAGCGCGGCGACGGGCCACGCCCTCTCCAGCCGATTCGGGCCCTCGCTCACTTCGTTCGCTCGCGTTCTCATCCTCCGCACGATGGAGGTGCGACCCCTATCGCGCCAGCGCGCGCCACCGAACCGCAACGCCACCGAACGGTCCCGTGTCGCTGTCACCGCTTCGATCGGCGCGAAACGAACGGACGAAGCGCCGACCGAGGCTGGTTGAGGGGCTCGCCGCACACCGCTCGCCATGACACGAACGTTTACATCCGAGAGGGGGGCCACCCGGGGTCGTGAGCTGACGACCGCCGCGAGACGACCGCGGGTGTGCGACACCGCGTCTCGCGTCTCTCACCCTCGGTGTCGCCTGTTCGCACGACCGTCCGGCGCGTCTCAACGCAGTTATCCATCCCCCATCCGTCGCGCCACGTATGACGAACTGGCGTGCGGTCGCGGTCGGGTTCGCTCTCCTCGTCGTCATCGGCACGGCCGGGGTCTCGGTTCCGGTCGTCGGACAGCTCGGTGCCGGGCTCGTCGCCGGCTTCGCCGCCGGCTACGTCGCCGGTGGCGGTCCCGGACGCGGCGCGTGGCACGGGCTCGTCGCTGGCTCGATCGCGGGGTTGGTCGTCGCACTCGGCGTCGCCTTCCTCGGCGACGCCGTCGCCTCGGGCGGCCCGCTCAGCGCGCTCGTCGGCGGCTTCGGTGCGCTCGTCGTCGTCTCCGCGCTCACGCTCCTCTTCGCCGCCGACAGCGCCGTCGCCGGCGCGGTCGGCGGCTGGCTCAAGCGCCGCTCGACGTAACGGGGCAGTCGGTGGGACTCGACGGCTACCGATCCAGGTACTCCTGCTGGATCGCGACGACCTCGGTCGAGTCGGCGCAGTCGGCGTACCGCCGCAGGGGCTCGTCGTTGAGTTCGAGGAACGTTTCGCCCCACCGGAACTTCGAGAGGATCCGTACTGCGTGGGCTCGCTCGCCGAAGAGACACAGCGCGGCCGCGAGCGCCTCGACCGTCGTCAGCTGGAGCGGCCGCCCGAAGTTGACCGGGTTGGCCGCCACGAGATACGGGAGGGCGCGGTGGTCGCCGCGGAGCGAGAAGCGTTTTTCGCCCGCCGACTCCCACGAGCAGTCGAGGGCGACGAGCGTGTCGGTCGCGTCCGCGGGCGAGAGCGCCCGCTCGGCGTGAGGGTTCAACACGACACCGTACGGCGTCTCCCTGTCGGACCGGTGGAGCGTCGTGAGGTCGAACCGCGCGAGTTTCCGTGCCGTACACTTGTCGGGGTCGTCGTCACCCTCGTATCGGACGTGCAGGTCGACGGGCACGGTGGATGATAGACGAGCCACCGGTAAAGCGCGTTCGGGAACGGTGGCGTCAGGATGTCCTGTCGCGCGGGTCGCCGGTGAGCGCCCGCCGCCGCCGACGAGCGACCTCCTCGTCGCTGCCTTCGCCGACCCCGCCGTGGACGGCCGTCTCCTCGAGCGTGGCGAGGTCGTCGCCCGCCCGGGGCGTGACGGCGACACTCGCGAGCAGGACGACGACCACGACGACGCCGACGGCGACGAGCGTCGACAGGGAGGAACCGGTACCCGAGAGCCCGCCCCCGGCGAACATCGTGTCGATGCCCGGTGGTATCGCGCTGGGGGTGGTCATGCCGGCCGCGGGGCCGTACTGTGCGTGTGGTGCCACGGCGACGACGCCCCAGAAGAGCAGTCGCCACGCTCCCCAGAGCAAGACGCCGAGCACCGGAACCGCGAGGAGGACGGTGATCGCCCCGGTCGCGAGGTGCACTCCGTGGGTGCGTCGAGTGGTCATACGAGAACGTACGATCTCGACCGCAGGGTGTTCCTCGATCGTTTTCAGCGCGTGCGAACGAGTATCAGTCGTCCGCACCGAGCGCCGACTCGCCGACCTTCTCGTGCCCCTCGATGACCTCCTGGCCGCCCATGTACGGCCGGAGCACCTCGGGGACGGTGACGGTGCCGTCGTCGTTCTGGTAGTATTCGAGGATGGCGACCATCACCCGGCCGACGGCGGTCCCCGAGGCGTTGAGCGTGTGGAGGTACTCCGCCGACTCGTGGTGTTCGGGACGGTAGCGAATCCCGGCGCGTCGTGCCTGGAACTCCTCGAAGTTCGAGGCGCTCGACACCTCCAACCATCGGCCGCCCATCTCGGGGCCGTCGTCGGCGTCGGTGCCGGGTGCCCACACTTCGAGGTCGTACGTCTTCGCCGAGGCGAAGGTGAGGTCGCCGGTACAGAGCGAGAGCACGCGGTAAGGGAGCTCGAGCCGTTCGAGTACCGTGGCGGCCTCCTCGACCAGGCGTTCGAGCCGGTCGTACGACTCGTCGGGCTCGACGAAGTTGACGAGTTCGACCTTGTTGAACTGGTGGACGCGGACGATCCCTCGGGTCTCGGTGCCGTGCTCGCCCGCCTCGCGCCGGAAGTTCGGCGTGTACGCCTGGTGCTTGAGGGGGAGGTCCTCGCGGAGGAGGATCTCGTCGGCGTACATGTTCGTGACGGGCACCTCGGCGGTGGGACAGAGCCAGAGGTCGTCGTCGGCGTAGTCTTCGAACTCGTCGCCACCCACTCGGTACGCGTCCTCGTTGAACTTCGGGAGTTGACCCGTCCCGCGCATCGACGCGCTCTTGACGGGAACGGGCGGGAAGACGTCGACGTACGCCTGCTCGCGGTGGACGTCGAGCATGAACTGGATGAGCGCGTGTTCGAGACGCGCCCCGTCGCCCTTCAGGAAATAAAAGCCCGCGCCGGTCGTCTTCGCGCCGCGCGCCTCGTCGATGATGTCCAGGTCCTCGCCGAGGTCGTAGTGTGGGGTCACCTCGTCGGGCAGGGCGCGGAGCGCGTCGAACCCCCAGCGGTCGACTTGGACGTTGTCGGCCTCGTCCGCACCGACCGGAACCGACCCGTGAGGGACGTTCGGGAGTTCGAGCATCCGCGCTTCCAACTCGGCTTCGAGTTCGTCGGCCCGCGATTCGACCTCCTGGATGCGTTCTTTCAGCTCCTGTGAGCGCTCGATCGCCGCCTCGGCCTCGTCCTCTTTCCCTTCCTGTTTCAGCCGGCCGATCTTCGCTGACACCTCGTTGCGCTCGTGGCGGAGGTCGTCGCCCTCGCTCTTGCGCGCGCGCCACTCGTCGTCGAGCTCGAGGATCCGGTCGAGGTCGGTGTCGTCGTACCCGCGGTCGTCGAGCGAGGCCCGAACGTCCTCGGGGTGCTCGCGGAGGTACTGCCTGCTCAACATTTGTTCTGAATTCAGACGGGCGCGGCAAAACCGTGTCGTTCACGCGCCGCCTGGACGACCGTCTCCGCGCCGACGGAGCCGACCGAACCCTTTTGCCAGCCCGCCTCCCTCCCCTCGTATGGCCATCGGCGACTGGTTCGAAGTCCCCGGCTGCACCGACCTCTACTACGTCGACGTCGGCGCGTACGGCATCCCCGAGTACGGGACCGTCTACGTGGTCGACGCCGAGCGGCCGGCCGTCGTAGACACGGGCCTCGGGCGCAACCGCGAGTACGTGTACGACCTCCTCGACCACCTCGAGATCGACCCCGAGTACGTCGTTCCGACGCACGTCCACCTTGACCACGCCGGCGGGGCGGGCTATCTGGCTGAACGCTACCCCGACTCGACCGTCCTGACGCCCAAACGGGGCGTCGAACACCTCGTCGACCCCTCGCGGCTCGTCGCGGGAACGAAGGCGGCCGTTGAGGACCAGTGGAAGTACTACGACGAACCGGTGCCCGTCCCCGAAGATCGGATCCGGGGGATCGAAGACGGCGACGAGATCGACCTCGGGGACCGGACCCTCCACGTCCACCACGCGCCCGGCCACGCGCCGCACCACTGTTTCGTCCACGACGACGGCGACGACGTCGTCTTCACCGCCGACGCGGCGGGCATCTACGTCCCCGAGACCGGGGCGGTCCGGCCGACGTCGCCGCCGGCGCAGTTCCACTTGGAGAAGTCTCTCGCCGACGCCGACGCTATCGCCGCGGTCGACCCCGAGGTCCTCTGTTACGGCCACTTCGGCTCGCGTCCCTACGAGGACGGCATCATGGACGAGTACAAACGGACGCTCGTCGAGTGGGTCGAGGCCGTCCGGCAGAAACGCTCGGAACTCCCGGACGACGACGCCGTCGTCGACTACTTCATGGACCACACCGACATGGTCGAGATCTGGGGCGAGGAGAAGGCGCGGGCGGAGGATCGACTGAACACGAAAGGCGTGCTGGGCTACCTCGACTACGTCGCCGACGAGTGACGCGCTGATCGGCCCTGGCCGGGCGAGGGATGCCGACAGCCTCGCCGACCCGTCGGCGGCCGGGCCGGCTACGCCGGGAGGACCGGCACGGACGCGGTCCGGAGGACGCGGTCGGTGCAGGAGCCGATGTGGGGCACCGGATGCGCGGATGCCCCGTGGCGACCCATCACGATGAGGTCGACGTCGTGCTCGTCGGCGTACGCCGTGATGATCTCGTAGGGCATCCCACGTCGCACGGTCGTCCGGACGTCGAGCCCCAGTTCGTCGGCCTGGGTTTCGATCTCGGACAGGAACTCCTCGCCCCGGTCTTCGATCTGTTCGAAGCGGAGCTCCATGTCCGAGAGGCCGGGCGTCTCCCCGTAGATGCGCTCGTCGACGACGAACAGCGCGTGGATCGTCGCGTCGTACTGCCCCGCGAGGTCGAGTCCGGTCTCGACACCGCGGTCGGCCCCGATACTCCCATCAGTTGGAATTAATATTCTCTTGTACACGACTTGAGAAAGGATGTCGGCACGCTTATACCATGCACCCGATCGCCGGTTCGTGCGAACGGGCTCAGCGCTGCCCGAACAGGCGCTCACGGAGACTGCGAGGCCTCGCTCGCTCGGCGAGCAGGACCGAACAGTCCACCTCGTCGACGACGCTGAGGTTGAGCGAGTCGTGGACGAGCCGCGAGAGCAGTCCCCGTTCGGTCGCCCCGAGGAGCAACAGCGAGTTGTCACGCGCCTCGCGAGCGATGGCTCGCTCGACGTCGCCGGTGTCGTCGACGACGCGCGTCGCGTCACCGATCCCGAGTTCGTCGGCCCATTCGGCCAGGAACCGTTCGCCGGCATCGCGTTCGGTGACGTCCGCGACCACGTGCAACAGGGTGATCTCCGACCCGACGGCGTCGCGGAGCGTGCGGGCGATCTCGGCGCTCAGCTCGCAGTTGTGTCCCCCTTCGGTCGGCAACAGGAGGCGTGACGCGTCGAAGCCACGGTTCTTCAACACGAGGAAGTCACAGGGGAGCTGGCTGGTGAGATCGCTCAGCGAGCGGTCCGTTCGCGCGGCCCCCCACAGCCGGTCGTCACCCCACTGCAGCAGCGCCAGGTCGGCCTGCTTGCGCCTGGCGATCTCGAACAGTTCCTCGAACGAGCGACGGGAGACGACAGTCGAACTCTGGTACTCGACGTCGTAGTCGGCGGCGATGTCGCGCATGTCTCCCATCAGCGCCTCGGACTCGGTGACGATCCGCCGGCGCTGTGTGCTTCCGTACCCCCGACTCCGGTCGGGGACCTGCACGATGTGCACGGGGTTGACGACGGCGTCGTCCCGCTGACTGGCCAACAGACAGGCGACCTCGACGAGTTGCGTTTCTGTCCGTGGGTTCTGGATCGGCACGACGATCCGGTACGGACCGTCGTCCGCGACCGGAGGGGCGTCGGCCGTGTCGAGCAGCGGGACGTACGACCGCCCGGCGAGGCCACCGAGCACCCACTCCGGGAGGGAGAGCTGGCGTTGGGCTCCCTCGAAGCGGGCCGATTCGAGCCGCTGTTCGGTCGTCTGGAAGTAGTTGACGACAGTCACCAACACCACGCCGCCGATCGTGTTCCCCAAGAGGACCGGGAGCACGAAGTCGACGAGTCCGACGCCGATCGCGAGGTCGCCGAGCAAGACCAGGTAGATCATCTCCGTGAACGAGACGACCGAGTGGTACAGTCCTCCGAGCGGGATGGCCAGGAACGCGAGATAGACCACGGCGAGCCGGGAGATCGTGTCCCGGGCCGCGTACTCGACCCAGACGACGCCGGCGACGATCAACCCCGCGAAGGCCGCCTTGCTGAACAGGTTCCACCACGCCGTGTCGACGCCCTCCTGTGCGATCCCGGCCGCCACCACGCCGGCCTCCGGGGAGAGGACACCGCCGAACGCGAGCGCGGCCGCACCCATCGCCCCGCCGGCGAAGTTACCGGTCAGGACGACGATCCAGTTGCGCAACAGAGCCGGAACGCTCGCCAGCCGTTCGAGGGTCAGCGCGACCGGCGGCAGCGTGTTCTCGGTGTAGAGTTGGTAGCCGCCGATGATGATGTAGACGAACCCGAGCGGATACAGCAGGGCGCTCAACACCGGGTCGCCCCCGGTCGAGGTCTTCATCGAGACGTAGAGCATGAACGTGATGGTGATCGCGAACCCGCCCGCGAGCGCGCTGAAGAACAGTTCGCGGCTCCCAGACGTGATCTCCTCGTCGGCCGCCGCGACGATCCGCTGGAACACCTCGTCGGACGAGAAGCGATCGCGAACGACGTGGCCGACGGCCGGCGCACCGCTCCGAGACCGTTCGACGGCGTCCCGAACTGACTCCTCGGGGACTCGTTCGTCGGGATCGCTCATTGCCGGGATTCCGTCGAACGGCTACTAATCGTTTGGCATGTCCACTCCCGCACTGGCACGGGGGCGGCACACGCCGCGTCGGCCGAGCCTGCTGGGCGACTCCAGGACGCTCGGGCCACGCTGACCGCGTCCACGTCGGACGGTCTCACGGTCGAGGTCGGAGGGCGGTTCGGGCGCATGCACTATCGGGATTTATTTCCGAGGGGGGGCTGGACAGTCGTACATGGAGGCGAACTGAATGGCCACCGCCGAAGGTGTCAGCCTCATTCCGATCGTCGCCGCGATCATCGGAATCGGTGTCGTCTCCCAGATCCTCTCGGATCGGTTTCAGATCCCCAGCGTCGTGTTCCTCATCGCGGCCGGGATCGCGCTCGGCCCCGAGATGCTCGGGATCGTCGACCCGGACGTGTTCGGCGGCGCGCTCTCGGACATCGTCGGCCTCTCGGTCGCCGTCATCGTCTTCGAGGGCGCGTTTCACCTCCGCATCGAGAAACTGCGCGAGGCACCGGCCGTGACGCTCCGACTCGTCACCGTCGGTGCCGCCATCGCGCTGGTCGGGACGGCGGTGGCGGTTCACTTCCTGCTCGGTGTGGAGTGGCTCGTCTCGTTTCTCATCGGCGCGCTCCTCGTGGCGACGGGGCCGACGGTCATCGCGCCGATCCTCGAAGTCGTCCCCGCGCGGGACCGCGTCGAGGCCGCGCTCGAAACCGAAGGGATCGTCAACGACGTCACCGCGGCGATCCTCGCGGTCGTCATCTTCGAGGCCATCCTCGCCCAGGAGGCCGGCGCGAGCATCTTCGTCGCGCTGTTCGCCGAACGACTGGGGATCGGGATGCTCGTCGGCGTCGTCGTCGGGGCAGTCGTCTACTATCTCCTGCGGTACGTCGACCTCTCGCCCGGCAACGCACCGCAGAACGCCCGACTCCTGGTGCTCGCGGGGGCGCTCGTCGCCTACGGTGCCGCCGACGCCATCGCGACCGAGGCGGGCATCGCGGCTGTCGCGACCGCGGGCGTCATCCTTGGCAACCTCGACGTGCCGTACGAACAGGACATCGAGGAGTTCAAAGGCGACATCACCCTGGTGGTCCTCTCGTTCGTCTTCATCGCGCTCGCGGCGCTGCTGCAGTTCTCGACGCTCATCCAGCTCGGGCTCGGCGGTATCCTCCTCGTCGTCGTCGTCGCGGTCGTCATCCGTCCGCTGTTGGTGTTCGTCTCCTGTCTCGGCGATCGCTTCTCCCGGGGAGAGAAGCTCTTCATGAGTTTCGTCGGCCCCCGCGGGATCATTCCCGCCTCCGTCGCGACGCTGTTCGCCATCCAACTCCGGGCGCAGGGGCTCACGGCGGCGGCGGACCTCCTCGTCGGCACCGTCTTTCTCGTCATCCTCATGACCGTCGTCTTCGAGGGTGGCTTCGCCCGGCAGATCGCCGAATACCTGGACGTGATTCCCATGCGTGTACTCGTCATCGGAGGCGGCAAGGTGGGCCGGACGCTCGCCGAACGCCTCGAAGACCGCGGAGAGAACGTCGTACTGATCGAAGAAGACATCGAGACCGTCGAGACCGCGCGCAACGCGGGTTTTACCGTCCACCACGGCGACGCCACCGCCACGGACGTGCTCCGGTCGGCGGGTGCCGAGAAGTCGAAGGTCGTCGTCGCCGCCACCGGTGACGACGACGTGAACCTGCTCGTCGCCCAGCTGTCGAACTCGAAGTTCGCGCCCGAGACGATCCTGGCGCGCGTCAACAACCCCTCGAACGTCGAGGCGTTCGAGGAGCTCGGTGTGCGGACCATCTCGACCACGCTCGCCACGGCGCAGGCGCTCGACAACTACATCGAGCGGCCGGCGATGATGAACTGGATGAGCGAGATCGGCCAGTCGGGCGACGTCCAGGAGGTCGAACTCACGGCGGACGAACTCATCGGGATGACGATCGAGGAGATCACCAACCAACTCCCCTCGGGAGTGCTCGTCGCGCTCGTCGCCCGCGACGGCAACGCGCGCGTCCCGCCAGACGACTTCACCGTCGAGCACGGCGACCGCGTCACCGTCATCGGCGAACGCGCCGACGTCCGCGAGGCGATGTCGTTCGTCCACCCTGACGGCTGATCGACGGCTGGACGGTCGGTGCGGTGACCGCGCCGCCCGGGCGACAGTTCGTTCTCCTCGGCTGTCACGTCGTGTTTCGCCGGTTCGCGGTGACCGCCGCCGCGACGGTCCGAGACGAGGTTTTCCCGGCGTCAGGTCCGCGCCCAGTGGACGAAGACGCCCCAGTAGCCGACGACGAGCGCGGCGAGGACGAGCCAGACGGGATCGGCCAGGGCTGGCTGGCCGACCAGACCGGCCTCCACGACGGCCATGCCGAGGCCGGTGAAGGCGGCTGCCACCCCGACCGCGAGACGTCGACGGCGCATGCGCTACGAATCGACGGGTGACAGACATATGCGTATCGGTCTCCGTACGACCGCTGCGTGCCCGGCCTCGTCGGACGCTCCCGTCTCGTCCGGCGACCGTCACGGTTCCGGGGGAGTTCGGCGCTCACTCTATCTCCCCGAGACGGCTCTCGTCGGCCGCGTTTCAGGGTTATCGCGGATGATGCGCGGATAGCAATCCACATTAACCCCGAACTACAACGTGGCGGATATGAGCCAGTCGTATGTGATCATCGGCGACGGCATCGCGGGTTCGTCCGCGGCCGAGACGCTCCGTGAGGAGGCGCCAGACGCCGATGTCACCGTCATCACAGACGAGGGCGAGGCCCTGTACAACCGGATCCTCATCAAGGAGTTCGCCAAAGGCAAACTCCCCGAGGCCCCCATCTCCATCCACAGCGACTCGTGGTACGACGACCGCGACATCGACCTCCGCCTCAACACGGTCGTGACGAACGTCGACCCCGACGCGCACACCCTCGCGACCCACGAGGGCGAGGAGATCGAGTACGACAAACTCCTCGTCGCCACGGGCGGGACCCCGACCCAGTTGCCCGTCGAGAACTCCGACGCCGAGGGCATCCACCACTTCTGGACGTTTCAGGACGCCCGCGCCATCCGCGAACACGCCGAACAGTCCGAGACCGGCGTGGTCGTCGGTGCCGGCCTCCTGGGGATCGACCTCGCGGCCATCTGCGCCGCACAGGGCATCGACGCACACTACCTGATGCGCGGCGAGTGCTGGTGGCGCTACGCGCTGTCGCCAGACGGTGCCGAGATCATCCACGACGCCCTCGAAGAGCGCGGCGTCACCCCCGTCTTTGGATCGGGTGTCGACCGCTTCGAGACCGACGACGACGGCCACGTCGTCTCGACCGTCGACCCCAACGGCGACCGCTACGACTCGGCGTTCGTCGGCATCGCGATCGGCCTCGACTTCAACGCCGAACTCCTCCAGGGCACCGACGTCGAGTGCGACGACGGGGTCGTCGTCGACGAGTATATGCGGACGAACGACGACGACATCTTCGCCGCGGGCGACATCACGCAGTTCCACGACGTTATCCTCGGCGAGCGGACCCAAAACGGCGCGTGGGGGAGCGCGAAAGAGCAGGGGACCATCGCCGCGAAGAACATGGTCGACTACGCCTCCGAGGAGTTCCGCTGGGTCTCGTCGTACTCGATCACGCACTTCGACTTCCCGTTCCTCTCCTTCGGCCACCCGACCCTCGGCGACGACGAGGCCGAGCGACGCTACGAGGACGACACCTGGCGGCGCATCACGTTCAAGGATGGCAAGATCATCGGCGGCGTCCTCGTCGGCGACCTCTCGGCGCAGTCGGCGTACAAGAAGCTGATGCGCGAAGAGCGCGTCGTCTCCGACCAGAAGGACGTCCTCTTGGAGAAGCGTGTCGACCTCGACAAGGTCGCCCCGGCCCAGCAGTAAGCCGACTCGGAAACGAAGCCGTTTTTCCGCCGCCCGCGTATCGAAGGGTATGGACGGCGGCGACACGGGTGGGACGATGACACTCGCCTTCGAACTCGACGCGCTCAAAGCGGTCGCGGATCCGGGGGCAGTGTTCTCCGACGCCCGACAGTGGACCAAGTACGTCGGCGTCGTGAGCGACCAGCCCACGTACGTCGTGACCAACTACACCCGGAAACACCGGGTTCGGCAGGACTTCTTCTCGGGCCCGCGCGGGGTGATAGAGAGCCTCGAGAACGTCAAACGGCAGTTCGACACCGACCGGCACGTCCTCGTCGGCACCACCGACGAGGACCGCGCGGCCGCCGAGGAGACCGACTGGGAGTTCCTCCCGGTCGAGCAGGCGGCCGAGGCCGCCGGCTGGACGCTCGGCGACGAGGAGAGCGAGGACGACCCCTTCGAGGACGACGGCCGCGGCGACTGGCCCTGACGTTACACGCCCAGGGCGTCGGTCGTCGGCCGGGTTCCCCGCGACGGGTCGATTCCGTCACGGAGCTGGACGAACGCGTCCGACAGCACCGCGAGGAGGTACAGCGTCGCGACGACGTTGACCATCGCGACGACGACCCCGGCGAGCCCGCCGGAGCCGGACGCGAGCACGAACCCGAGGCCGAAGCTGACGACGAACGTCGCGACGACGATCGCGACGAGGAGCACGACGACGAGGAGGAAG
This sequence comes from Salinigranum marinum, assembly GCF_024228675.1. Lineage (NCBI taxonomy): Archaea > Methanobacteriati > Methanobacteriota > Halobacteria > Halobacteriales > Haloferacaceae > Salinigranum > Salinigranum marinum. Next base: position 3,836,052 of record NZ_CP100461.1, read on the forward strand.
AGCCGGATTCGGTTCCCCTTCGTGAGCCGCCAACTGCGTCGCATCGCCGTGAGGAAGTTCACGTTCTCGACGGCGACGAACTGCACCATGAACAGGAGCCCGACGTACGCAACGATGCCGGGGACGACGAGCAGGAGCGTTCCGAGGCCGACGACGAGCGCGAACGCGATCCCGCCGACGACGACGTTGACGACCGCGAACGGCATGCGTTCGGTCAGGAACCGACGGGGGACGTGCGCGCGCTCGCCGGCGACGAACGTGCGGATGGCGACCACGCTGATGACCGCCGCCGTGAGCAGCGCGAGCGCGGCCAGTCCGCCCGCGACGACGCCGGGCACCGGAAGCGTCACCAGCCCCGGGGTGGCCGACCCGACGCCCGGCGGCGTCAGCCCGGCGAGGAGTGGCTGCAACAGGGTGTTGAAACTCAGCTGGTAGACGAGCATCGTCGCCGCGTACGCGGCGAGGACCACGGCACCGGCCCGGCTGACGAGCAGGCCAGCGCCTCGTTTCAGTGCGCGTCCGAGTTGGAGGGACATGCTCCAGCACGTCGTCTTTATGGCAATAAAACGGTGTCGAACCGGTGACAGTCCGGACGGTTGCTGGTCGAGTCACCCCATCGAAAGCCCTAATCAAACCGGGTCCTTGACTCCGGTAATGAGTCATCAGCTGCCCGACGTGCAGGCGACTCGCCCCGACGTCACCGTTGGACTGAGCCAGGTCGGCGTGACCGGCGTCGAGAAGCTCGTGAAGATCGCCCGCAACGGCAAGCGCCCGCTCGTTCTGATGGCGGAGTTCGAGGTGTTCGTCGATCTCCCCGGGGGAAGGAAGGGAATCGACATGAGCCGGAACATGCAGGTCATCGACGAGATCCTCGAAGAGGCGGTCTCGGAGCCGGCGTACCGGGTCGAAGACGTCTGCGGCGACGCCGCCGAACGCCTCCTGGCCAAACACGACTACACCTCGACGGCGGAGGTCCACATGGAGGCCGAACTCATCCTCAAGGAGGACACGCCCGCGAGCGGCCTCGCGACCCAGAGCAGCGTCGACATCATCGCCTCGGCGACGGCCACCGACGAGGGGACCCGCGAGGAGATCGGCGCGCGCGTCGTCGGCATGACCGTCTGTCCCTGCTCGCAAGGGATGTCGGCCTCCCGTGCCCGCGAGACGCTCCTCGACCTCGGCGTCGACGAGGAGACGACCGAGGAGTTCTTAGAGGCAGTGCCCCAGCCGGGCCACTCACAGCGCGGCCACGCCACGCTGACCGTGACGAGCGAGGGGTCGCCGGACGTCGACCTCATCGACCTCATCGACATCGCACGCGACGCGATGAGCGCGCGGATCTACAACCTCGCGAAGCGCCCCGACGAGGATCACATGACCTACCACGCCCACGCGAACGCGAAATTCGTCGAGGACTGCGTCCGCTCGATCGCCGAGGGCGTCGTCGACGAGTTCGATCACCTGCCGGACGACGCGGTCGTCCACATGAAGCAGTCGAACGACGAGTCCATCCACCAGCACAACGCCCACGCCGAGCGCGAACTGACGATGGGCACGCTCCGCGAGGAGCTCCGGCTGTAACGTCTCACAACGACAGCGGCTCGGCCTCGACCCACCGTTCGTCGAACGCCTCTCTGAGGTTCGCCGCGAACTCGGGGTCCTTGAGATCGATCATCGCGAAGGCTTGTGCCGGGTCGAGCGGGTTCGGCACCTCGATGCACACCTCCACGTCGTCGATGAGATTGAACGTCCCCGACACCTCGCTCGCGACGCGCGCCTCGAACCCCTCGTTCGTCACGAGGCGCGCGTGGTAGTCGTCCCACACGGTCTCTGGAAGCGACTCGACGAGCCCCGGCGAGAGCAACAGGGACGCGCGGACCCCGCGGTCGAGTGCCTCGTCGAGCCGGTCGACGACCCGTCCGCTGACCTGACCGATGTCGAACTGCGGCGAGGGTGTCCCGGCGACCATGACGAGCCGCTCGTCGGCGGCCGCCAGCCGTTCGACGAGCAGATCCCCGCTCTCGTCGGGGCCGATAGCGGCGGTCCAGAACTGCTCGTCGACCGCGCCCCGCGCGTCGAGTTCCTCGGAGAGCTCCTCCACGACGGCCTCGTACTGCTCCACCTTCCGTTCGAGCTCAGCTCGTTTGTCGCCCAAGAGCCGTTCGAGCCCCGTCTCCGGCTCCACGGCGACGTACTTCTTCGGGCGGCTCGCCGCCTGGCTCCGAACGAGGCCGTCCTGTTCGAGGCCGTTGAGAACGTCGTAGACCCGGCCCATCGGCACGTCGCTCGTCCGCGAGAGCTCCTTGGCGGTCGTCGGTCCGAGGTCGAGGAGCGACCGGTACGAGCGGGCTTCGTACTCGGACAGGCCGAGGTCACGCAGTGTCGCCATACACGCCCGTACCCTCGGACAGATATAAACACGTCGTCAGTTTACTCTCGTTCTTCCGGCTCCCCGGTCTCGAGTCCACACTCGTCGGTCGATTCTCCCGGAGGCCGTCGTCGACGCCCGGCGAGGCCGCCTACCTGAGCGCCGACACCTCGGCCATCAGCTCGTCGGGCGTCGTCGCCGTGCGGCGGTCGTCGCCGACGCGGACCGCCGCGGCGTCGCGCTCGCCCGGGACGACCACCTTCTCGTGGTCGGCCACGCGGAGCGCCGCGCGGTGGAGATCCCCACCGTCGGGAACCTCGATGACGAGCGCCGGCCGGCAGAGCCGCGCCGCGACCGAGCCGTAGCCGGCGACCTGGATCCCGAAGCGATCGGTCGCGCCCGCGAAGGCCGCGACGACCTCCCGGGCGACCGTCTCGTACCTGTTCTCGCCGGTGAGCGCCGCGAGATCCAGACAGACCTCCGCGAGTTCGACGTTGCCGTCGATCGGCCGGAGCGGCCGGTCGAGCAACCCCTCGCCCGCCGCGGGACCGTCGCGGAACGAGCCGTCGTCGTGGAGCGCCTCGATCGCGTGGTCGACGACCGCGCGCGCGGTCTCTCTGCCCTCGCCGAGCACCTGCTCGGCGCGGCAAAAGGCCGCGGCGACCCGCGCGTGCTCCTCCAGGAGGCCGCGCTCGCCGGCCTCGTCGCCGTCGCGGTAGCGAGTCACGACCCCGTCCACGACGAGTTCCGCGCGGAGGTGGTCGAGCACGCGCTCGGCGGCGTCGCGCGCGGCCTCGTCGTCGGTGTACGCGGCCAGGGTGAGAAACGCCTCCGCGGCGAGGCCGTTGTCGCCGGCGTACACCGTCAGGTCGCGCCGCGGCGGGGCGACGGCCGCGCGCTCGTCGGCGGCGAGCGCGTAGTAGTCGGACTCGTCGGCGGGGCCGAGGCTTCCGCCGACAGCCCGGCCGGTCCAGAGGTCGTCGGTGAGAAAGTCCACCGTCGAACGGGCGGTCTCGCGGTAGGCGTCGTCGCCGGTGTAGAGGTAGCCGTTCGCGAACGCCCGGACGAGCGCCGCGTTCGTCGCGAGCAGTTTCTCGTGGGCGACGTCGCTCCAGTCCCGGGAGCCGGCGTAGCGGAAGAAGCCGCCGTCGACCTCGTCGAAGAGCCGTCGCTGGATCACGTCGAGCGTCGACAGCGCCTGGTGGCGTTCGCGCTTGAGGGCGAACTCGATCGTCCGGGGGAGCGGGAACTTCGCGTCCGTCCCCCAGCCGGCGAACTCGTGGTCGTACTGCGCCTCCAGTTGGCCCGCGAGGTGTTCTTCGATCCGTCCCGTGACCTCGCCCGCTGGCGTGGGGTCGCCGGCGAGCGCCCGAGGGACGCTCCCCGCGTCGCGTCCGCGCTCGGCCCACGTCTCGCGGATCCGGTCGACCACCTGTTTCATCCCGTCGGGACCGAGATAGGTCGCGCCCGTGAGCACCTCGCCCGCGGGCGTGCAGAAGACGGTCGACGGGAAGCCGCCCATGTTGTACCGTTCTCGAACCCGAGGATGGCGGTCGATGTCGACGCGGACCGGAACGTAGCCGTCCCTGACGGCGGCCGCCACCCTGGGGTCGGCGTAAGTCTCCCGCTCCATCTCGTGACAGGCGCTACACCACGTCGCGGTCAGCGACAGCAGGAGAGGGACGTCGCGCTCGCGCGCCTCGTCGAACGCGTCCGTCCCCCACTCGCGCCAGTCGACGCCGACCACTGGCTCGCTCTCGTTCGCGTCCGCGCCCGCGCCCTCGTCGTCCATGCTCGCGGGTGGGAAGTGGAGGGGTAAAGCCCCTCGGGATTCGTGTGATCCGGCGGTGGACCGGCCGGGGCCCGATGGCGACGGGTGCAGAAAGGCTATCTGTCCGGACCAGCAAGTCGACTCTATGCCGCGCACGCGCTGGATCATCGCGTCCTTGCTCCTCATCCCGCTCGCGGACGCACTGTTCCTCGTGGTCGTCTCGGACTTCATCGGGTGGAAGGCCACCGTCGCGCTCGTCGTCCTGACGGGGCTCGTCGGGATGCTGCTCGTCCGCGCCGAGGGTCGACACACGCTCCGGGCGCTCCAGCGGAAGGTCGGGACCGGCGACCTCCCGACGAACGAACTGATGGACGGCGGGTTGCTTATCGCCGCCGGGGCGTTCCTCCTCACCCCCGGACTGGTGACCGACACCATCGGCTTTCTCATCGCCGTGCCGCTCACGCGCTACCCCATCCGGGAGTTCCTCAAACGGCTCGTCGTCGAGCCGTATCTCGACCGGCGCATGGACGGCTTCGTCTCGGGGACCGTCTGGACCGCCGGCTTCCCGCAGGACGGCGGATCGCGCCCCGCTGGCGACTACGTCGACGTCGACGGCGGCCCGGTGAACGAGGACAACCGGTGACGGCGCGGTGGTGAAAGGAAACTCTTAAACAAACCAGCGCGCAACGACTGAATGCGCTCACCTGGGCCAATAGCTCAGTCAGGTTGAGCGCTCGGCTGATAACCGGGAGGTCCGCGGTTCAAATCCGCGTTGGCCCACCTCCAAAACGGACGGTCTCTGGCCGTCCGGGATGGGTGGGGAACAACTCCCCAGCCACCTAACTTCGGCTTCCACTCTCCTGGAGAGACGTCCCTCCTCGGCGACCGTCAGGGCTGTGCCGACACTGCGCTTCGTCCGTTCGTGTCACCTGTTCCGACCATCATTATCACCTGTCGTTCCGCGGTGCTAAACTTTAGGTATCACCCAACATGACGGAATCGTATGTCATCTAGAGTCGTTCTCGTGGTCGTTCTCCTCGTCGTCACGTCGGTCGGGGCCGGCGTCGCCGGTGCCGACACACCGTCGCTCTCGCTGACGGTCGACGGCGAGCAGGCGTCTAGCGGCCAGGAGTTCGTCCTCAACCGCAACCCCGACTTCGGTATCGAGGCATCGGCCGCCGAACCGATCGAGAGCGTCGTGGTCCGACTCAACGGCGAGTCGGTCCGCACGTTCTCGCCGGACGGCACGGAGTTCTCCCGGGTGTTCGTCGCACAGCTCGAAGACAACGAGCAGAACACGGTGAACGTCATCGTGCGCGACAGCGCCGGCGGTGTCGAATCGCGCCAGATCACGATCACGAAAGACGGCGTCGGCCCGTTCATCGGCTTCGAGTCGCCGTTCCAGAGCCAGCTAGGGTCGCGGCCACCGACGCAGGCGTCCGAGACGAACTCGCGGCTGACGTTCGCGGGCAGTTTCGAGGACATCACCGGCGTCGAGACGATCGCGATCGAGCGGCGGCACTTCTACACGACCCTCAACGAGGAGCGGGTCGCGACGTCGAACCAGCAGCTCAGCGACCCCGGCTCGTCGTTCTCGATGGACGTGTTCCTCGGCTACGGCCGGAACGAGATCACGATCACGATGACCGACCGGCTACAGAACACCCGGACGTACACCATCGACTTCAGGATCAACGACCGGAGCGCCCCGGAACTCTCGATGGACGAGACGCCCACGGAGATCCGGAACAGCTCGATCGTTCTGTCCGGGCAGGCCACGGACAACGTGCAGGTGGACGAGGTGACCTACTCGATCGAGGGGAGCGTCGACTCCGCGACGCTCGTCGTATCCGAAGGTGACGGTGCGGATCCGGCTCGGCAGTCGATCGACTTCGAACAGCGAGTCCCGCTCGGGCCCGGCGAGAACGTCATCCGCGTGACCGCCCGCGACGTCTCCGGCCGGACGTCGACCGTGCGCCGTACCGTCGTCTACAACGACACGGTCGTCCCCGAGATGTCGATCGCGAGCGCCGTCTCGGAGTCCGGCAGCGTCCGGTTCGACGGCTTCGTTCGGTACGGCTCGTTCAAGCGCGTCTCGGTCGAAACGGTCGACCCCGAGACGGGCGAGACGCTCGACTTCAAACAGGTGTACCAGGGTGAGACGACCGGCGGGAACGTGAGCTTCGACGAACAGATGGCGGCGGTCGAAGACGGACCGACGGAGGTCGTCGTCCGCGCCGTCGACAACGAGGACGAAGAACACGTCCGGAGCGTGACCGTCGAACCCGGGAGCCGGGTCGACGCGAGTTCGGCGTCGAACGAGGAGTCGGACGGAGCCGGCGAGCGTGACGGCGACGCCGGGACCGAGAGCGACAACGCGAACGACGAGTCGGGTGGCGGAGACAGTGCGAGTAACGGCAACGGCGGCAGCGACAACAACAGCGGCGGGGCGACGTCGACGCCCACGGTCATCCCGGGCTTCGGAGTCGGTCACGCGCTCGTCGCCGCCGTCTCGGCCGCGCTGCTCTTGGCCCGACGCCGCAACCGCTGAACCGCACAGTTCTGCTTCGACTGCTCGACTGCAGACCCCGATCTGTCGTCTCCTCGTTCTTCGCCGTCTCGCCTCGTCGGCCGTTCGGCTCCCGGTCGATTCTCCGTTCGCCATCAGGGTGGTTCTCCGTTCGACTTCCGAACCCGGCGGCCGCACGCCGTCCGCCACCCCGTTCTCGCCGGAGTCACGAGCGACCGAGAGAGGAGCGACCGCCTCTCCGTGTTCGGTGCTCTCGACGTCTCAGCCGTGGTCGTCGACGAGGCCCCAGACGGTTCCGTCGTGGTCGGGTACGTAGAGCGCCCCGTCGACCGCGGCGACGCTCGATTCGATCCGCGTCCCGGCGTCGGTGGCGTCGTCCCAGAGCGACTCGCCGGTCCGGCAGTCGAGCGCCGCCAGTCGACCGCCGTTGGTTCCGAGGAAGAGCCCCTGGCCGGCGACCGTCGGCGACGAGATGGTCATCGCGTCGAGGTCAGTCTCCCAGCGTCGCTCGATTCGCCCCTCGAGGTCGAACGCGGTGACGACCGCACGCGGCGAGGCCGACGCGCCGTCGTCGTCGTCGGTCGGCCCGCGCGCCTCGGCCGAGACGCGCCCGCCGACGTTGCTCACGACGTACGCCCGCTCGCCGTGGACCGCGGCGGACGAGACGATCTCGTCGCCCACCGCCTCCTTTCTGCGGACCGCGCCGCCCTCGGCGTCGACCACGTACAGCGTGCCGCTGCGGTTCCCGACGAGGAGCCGGCCGTCCGCGACCGCCGGACTCGCCCAGATCGGTTCGGGGCCGAGCCGCGTAGACCAGCTCCCCGCCCCGCTCGCGGCGTCGATCGCGTGCAGCGTGCCGTCGTCGGTCGCGACGTAGACGGTGCCGTCGTCGACGGCCGGCGCGGCGAGCGTGATCCCCGCTCCGGCGTCGTACGGCTCGTCCCACACTGCATCGCCGTTCCGTCCGTCGAGCGCGTGGACGGTCCCCTCGCCGCCGGCGACGAACAGTCGACCGTCGGCCACTGTCGGTGACGCGGTCGCCACTGAGCCCGGTCCGGTCACGCGTCGATCGGCGCGCCACGCTTCCCGAGCGCGCGGGCCGTCGGCGAGTCGGTAGCCGATGACCTCTCCCACCGACGTGACGACGACGACCGTGTCACGGACGACCGCGGGTGATGCGAACAGTTCCACGTCGGCCGCCGCCCCGGGCGTCGCGACCACCTCGTGATCGCCGGCCGAGCGGGAGATCGCGTGGAGCCGCCCCGCCCTGGTGCCGACGACGAGGCTGTCGCCCAGCACCACGGGCGTCGTGGTGCACTCCTCGCCGAGCGCCACCGGCTCCCAGGCGTGCGCCGGCGTTCGGACGGTCCGCCCGACGCCCGCGACGCTCCCGGTGTTCGCGGCGTCGTACCGAAACTGCGAGAAGCTGGCGTCGCCCACCTGGGCTGTCGGATCGACGCCGGCGGTTCGCTCCGGCTCTTGGGCCGGACTCCCCACGGAGGGAGTCAATTCGTCGGCGTTCCCGTCGGTCGCTTCGTCGGCGGGTTCGCCGTCCGACGCACTCGCCTCCGACCGACCGACCCCGGCCGGCTCCGTGGTCCCGACGGAGACCACGTCCGATCCCGTCGTGGACTCTGTCGCCGCGTCGCCGTCGACCGGGGGTTGCGTGTCCGGTTCGTCGCCCACCGTGGCAGGCTCTCTGGCGGTCGGTCCGTCGGCGTCCGTCGCGGGCTCACTGTCGGTCGCCGTCGTCGTCCGCCGACTCCCAAAAGGGTCGACATCACCGCCGCTGTCGTCGCCCCCCTGAACGTCGAGCCGGTCGACGGTTCCGTCGTCGCCATCGTCACCGGCCGGATAGAGGAAGTCGTCCGCGTCGCCGTCGTCGGTCGCCGGGGCCGCGTCGTCGCGTCCCGGTTCCGGCCCGCTGTCGCGTCCCGGTTCCGGCCCGCTGTCGCCTCCCGTGCTCTCTCCCCGGCCGTCGGCGCTTTCCCGCCGCGATCCGTCGGCCGGCGCTCGGGAGTCGCCGCGCGTCCCCGTGCCGGTGTCGTCCCGACGGCCTTGCTTGGGTTGTCCCTTCACGAGTTCGTCCATCATTCCGCTCCCGCTCGGCTCGTCGGCGTGCTGTTGGACGAGTTTGCGGTTCGACGGCGAGAGTCGGAACTCGGTGTCTGGAACCCGCTGTTCGAGCGTGAGGAGCGCGTTGGCCAGCCGCTTCGACCGCGGAGACGGCCGCGAGTGTGCGCTGAGGGCTTCGAGCGCCTCCGGGCCCTGGCTCGCGGCGCGGTGGGGATTCGTCTCGACCCGTTTCTCGAAGCTCCCGACGTCGAACCCACCGCTCCGTCGGCTCGCCGGTCCGGCGACACCCGTCCCGCCGACCGAGCCACGCGTCGATGTCGACGTCGACCGCGATCGGGACGGGGATCGTGATCGCCCCGACCGGCGGCGGTTCCCGCCGAGGGCGTCGCCCGCGAGGATCACACCAGCGAGGCCGACGACGCCGACGACCGCGACGACGCCACCGAACATGAATAGATCCAGCACGAGCGCCCAGTTGCCGATCAGGAGGCCGAACACCACGCCGGCCACCTGCGACGCGACGACGAACACCACGGCCGCGCCGATCGCGCCGGCGAGCAGCCCCGCCGCCTGGACCGCGAGCGCGGTCCGCGCACGGGTCGACTGCGACCCCGCTTCGAGCCCGAACTCGTCGAGCAGAGTGGCGATGTCGCGTTTCGCGCCGCCGTCACCGCCCGTCCGCTGGAGGGCGACGAGTTCGTCCACCGCCGCACTCGCCCGATCGGAGGGCGTCGGCCCCCCACCGCGACTCCCGCCGCCCAGGCCGGGGATCGAGAAGCCGGTGAGCCCGGTTACGGTTCGTTGGACCGGCGGGGTGGAGACGAGCGCAACCCCGATGACGACGGCCGACACGACGAGCACGTGCCAGCTGGTGAAGTCGAAGAGGTACTGTGGAACCGCGATCGGGAGGACGCCGTTCGCCGTCTCGGCGAGCGGGAGGTAAAAACCCTGGACGCGCGTCAGCGCCGGGAGCAGCGTCTCTGTCCCCGCTCTGACGACGACGAGCAACACCGCGAGCGGGACGAGCACGAGCGCCGTGAGGACGGCGTTCCGCTGGCCGGCGGCCGCACCCGGCACCGACGCCTCCTGTTCGTCGATCGCCAGCCCGAGTCTGTCCTCCGCGCCGGCGTCGACGAGCGCGCGCCGCATCGCCGCCGCGCCGCCGCCGACGCCCGTGGCTGGAACCGCCTGTTTCAACTCGCGGAGCCGTCGCCGTGCGAGCACCGCCCGCTGGCCGCGCGTCACCGTCACGCGGTCGGTCGACCCGGGGACGACGACCGCGTCGACGCCGGCGTGGGTTCCCGTCTCGCCCGAGTAGGTGACCGCGATGTCGAGGCTGTCGTCGAACGCCCGCCGGAGATACGACACGACGCCGAGTGCCCGGGCCTCGTCGGGCGTTCCGATCCTGATCTGTCCCTCCGCGTCGAGGAGGTACTCGAGATCGGCCACCGGAACGTCGGGGCTGGCCTCCCCCGCGGAGCCGATGGACTCGTAGAGCCGCTGTTCGTAGCCGGCGTCGTCTTCGACGCGCCAGCCGACCTCCTCGATCTCACGTTCGAGCGTCGATTTGAACGACTCGATCGGCGTCGCGGTGCCGGGGTCGAACTCGTAGTCGGCCATGAACTGCTCGGAGCCGCTCCGGACCAGCTTCACGTAACAGCGGAGCCCGTTCCGGCCGGGGTCGTAGTAGAGCAGCAGGTCGGATTTGAAGTCGCGCTTGACGGACTCTTCGGTCACGTCGGCCGCGCTGCCGCTCGAATCGAACTGGAGCCGTCCGGTGCCTGCGGAGTAGATTCTGAGTCTGGTCATTGTCAGCGTTCGAGGCGCTCGATGAGCTTGTCGGCTCGACGCAGGATGGTCGGCCGTTTCGTCGTGTCGATCGTGTAGTCCGCGTCGGTCTCCGGCGGCTCGTCGTTCGTGATCACGTACCAGAGGACGTAGACGCGTTCGAGGCCGAGCCCGCGGTAGAGCCACTCGAGTTCGTCTTCGAGCAGTTCGTCGTAGACGTACTCACAGAACTCCTCGTACTCGCGGGCCGCGAGCGAGCCCTCGTTTCGCTTCTCGAAGTCCGAGACGGCCCAATCGCCCATCGTCACGGCGACGACGAAGTCCTTGTCGCGGTCGTCGCGGTACTGTCTGGCGAGTCGCTGGTACCAGCCGAGATACTCGTTCGAATCGGGTCGGTCGAAGTCGTTCTTGACGTAGAACACGCCGTCGGAGTAGCTCCGGCTCCGGAGCGTCTGGCGGTCGAGGTCGATTCCGAGTTCGTCGGCGACCTCGCTCGCGGACTTCTCGCGACCGGGGTTGCGGACCACCTTGGCGTACGACGGCTCGTTGCCGCGGTCGATGATCGGCGCGATGAAGTCGTCGAGCGGGACGACGAAGACGATCCGGTCGGCGTGCTCGACGCAGTTGGCGACGGCGTCGGCGATGACGCTCCCGGCGATTGCCCGCCCGCGCTCGGACTCCTCGGAGAGCCGTCTGACCTCGTTGGTCGCCTCGGCCCACCCGTCGGTCGAATCGACCTCCGGGCTGCCGTAGCCGCCGCGGGAGCCGCGCCCGCCGCCGTCCGGCCCGTCGCTCTCGTCCTCGTGCTCCGACTCGCCGTCGAGTTCCTCGCGGATCTGCTCGACCTCCTGGTCGACCTCGTCGGCGTCGCTGAACAGCGAGCGATCGCCCGCCGAACTCCCCCCGTCAGTCGCGGCGGTCTTCGGCGCGACCCGGTCGACGATGTCGTCGAGATGCTCGCCCGCGTAGTCGATGGTCTGGATCGACGTCTTCTCGGGGAACACCCCGCCGCGGACGTAGTTCATCCCGAGCAGGGAGATGGTGGTGGTGCCGGTCGCCGTCGGGAACTCGCCCTTCGAGATCATCCGGCTCAGGCTGTCGACGTTGCCGTCGTAGTTGAGCGCGACGTCGTCGTGTCCGAAGTCGAGCAGCGCGCGGTGGAGGCCGCCGAACGCGGCGCTCTTCCCGCTCCGCTGTGGGCCGAGCACGATCGTTCGGTTCTGGCTCTCGTAGCGCGTGAACCGCAGGAGTCCGCCGAGCAACAGCACCGAGCCGATGATGTCGACGAACAGCGCTCCCCCGACGAAGCCGTTGAACGCGAAGGGTTGGAGCACCCATCCCTCCGGATGGGCCTGCAGGATCGGGCTGTACGCGACGTGCGCCTCCACGAAGCCGAGGACGATCATGAGCAGGGCGAGCCTGAAGATCCACCGCGGTGCCCGGGGGAACTCCGCCCTGACGCCGGGGGTCACCGCGTCGCCGGCCGTCTGCGGGCGGATGCCGCCGAGCAGGAGGCCGAGCACGATTCCCGCGACGCCGACGATCGCCGACGCGGGGCCGAACCCGGCGATGAGCGGTTGAATAAGCAGTCCCTGCCCGAGCAGGATGACGGCGCTTCCGAGCCCGATCCCCCCGACCAGAATGAGTCCCTGGCCGCGCTTGAACGAGTCGAGCAACAGCGTCACGACGAGGCCGAGCGCGATCCCCGTCGGAAGGTAGTAGAACGTCTTTACGTCGACCCCCAAGATGTTGATCGCACCCCGGAAGAACTGCCGCACCTGCCCCCACGACTCCCAGCCGCGAGCGAGCATATCGATCGAGAGGAACGCACCCACTCCAGCCAAGGCGACGTAGAGAAACAGTCGTTGCAGGCTCTTCCGGCGACGCCGCGAGAGGTTCAACCCCCCGAGCGGTCCGTCGCCCTGTCCTCGTGCCAACATGTGTTATCCAACTTTAGTCATCGTTGATAAATCCTTGCCGCCGTCTATCACGTCTGGATGACATTACAGCCGTTTTAAGACTCGTTCGATTCCCTGTGGCCCCTCCTCGTTGTCGAACGAATCGTCGACGGGGACGACGTCACACCCGCCGATCCCGAGGATCTTCTGGCCGACGAAGCCGGCGAAGTGGTCGCTGTCGAGCCGCGGGAGTCGTTCCGTCGTCTGCTCGTAGAAGCCGGAGACGCTGTTGGCTCCCGTTGCCACCACGAACACGTCGGTCCGCGGGTGGCCGCGGTACGCCGCACACAGCTCGTTGTACCGCTTGATGTACTCGGGTTCGTCTCGGACGACCGCGGCGAACGACGTCTCGCCCTCCTCGAGCGCGTACTGGTTGAGGCGGTCGGGCACCGGGGCCAACAGCACGAGCGTGTCGGCGTTGGCCACGCGGTTGACGAACCGTGCCGGGTCGGACGCGACGAGCGCACGGAGCCCCGCGGGCACGAGGAGCGACAGCGGTCGCGACAGCAGGCTCCGAACCGTGCCGAGCGGCCCCGATTCACGGTCGATCCGCGCTTCGATTCGCTTGATGTCTCCCCGCGACGGCGGGCTGTAGCTGTTCGACTCGATGACGGTCCGCCGCGACAGCAGTCCCGGCTGTGTGAACCGGAAGCTGACTGTCGACGGGCGGCTCCCGTCCACCTCGACGACGTCCGCCTCCGAATCCACGTTCTTCACGTTGGGGTAGAACGACGACCCCCCTTCGAGCGGGACCGCGTCGTACTCCCGCCAGGCGACCTGCATCGTCGCCGCGAGAAACCGCGTCTCGGCCAGCCGGCCGTCACCCTCGTCCGGGCGCACGACGAGCACGTCCGAGCGGTTGTCGTACTGGACGAACCAGCTCAAAACGACGAGGAACGCGACCGACGCCACGAGGTCGACGGCGAGCCCGTCAACGACGACCCCCACGGAGCCGAGCGATCCGCCGGTGACCGCGCCCGTCGCGCGGTCGACGACGATCGGGCTGTCGTACCGGAGGTGCCGCTCGACGAAGCCGACGAGGGTCGCGACGACCGCCGTCGCGTACAGCATCCCCGGGGCGAGCGGGAACTCCCGACGCCCCGTCTTCTTGTTCTGCTGCCCGCTGAGCACGCCGGCCCCGCCCGCGACGACGACCCCGCCGAGGAGAAACGGCGTCAGCGCTACCCACGAGACGGTCCCGATCCACTTGTTCATGCCCGCGAGCGTGACGACGCCGACGGGCACCGCGGCCAGCAGGACGACGCCCTGGACGCGCTTGTAGTCGTCGAGGCCGAACAGCAACAGCCAGCCGACGACGAGCCCGACGGGGAACACCACCGCGACGTCGATGTCGACGCCGAGCGTCGTGGTGACGAACCAGACGAGGTTGAACACCAGCTCCTGTTCGTCCCACGCCTCGCCGAGCATGCGCGTCACCGGGACGATGGTGACCAGCGTGACGACCACCGAGGCGACGACGAGCCGCCGTTCTGTCAGCAGCGAGTCCGTTCCACGCCCCATCTGTCAGGACCGGTTGTCGGTCGCGCCGGATCCGTCACCGTCGGTGCTGAGGTCGGGGTCGGGCTCCGGCTCCGGTTCGGTGGTCGACCCGTCGGGTCCGTCGGCTCCCCCGGCGTCGGTTCCGTCCGTGGGATCGCCCGCCGTCGACGCGCTCGCCGGGCCGCCGCCGCGGTCGCCGACGAGGTCGATCGTGCTCTCGAAGTCGGTGACCTCGACGTAGTTGGAGACGAGGTACCGCCGGAGTTCGCCCTCGTTACTCGCGATGAGCCGGTTCCGGTCGTGGACGTCGTTCATGTTGAGCAGGTCGCGGCGGACGAGATACGCGCCGCGACCGTACTCACAGAGATCGGCGTCCTTCCCGTCGATCCCGTGGGTGTGCCGGACGATGACGCCCTCTTCGAGGGAGTTCTTCTGCTTGAGGTAGCGCGATCGGTAGCCGCTGTCGCCGGTGACCACGTCGATGTTGTCGAGGAAGACCCCGCCGACGAACGTCACCATCGAGAGGTCCCACGGCCCGCCGAAGCCGACGCAGTGTTGCTGGTAGCCGTCGCTGCCGGCCGGCGTCCAGATGTTGGCCCGGAGCTTGTCCTCGACCCGGTCGAGGCCGCCCGGACTCTCGCCCGTCTCGAACATCGGGCTCATGAAGACGGTCTTGAGCCGGTGTTGGTCGTACTGTGGGCTGGCCATCGAGCCGTCGTAGCGGTTCGGATCGCCCTGGATCGTCCGGGTCAAAAGCGGGAGCCGCTCGTCGGCGCTGGCGACGTTCCGCGCGAACTCCTCCAGTGACCGGAGCATGTTCCGCCGCTCGTTCGACTCCCAGAGCTTCGCCTCCCCGATGTCGTCGTACCGCAGGAGGGACTGGTCGCCCGCCGGCGGCACGTGCTTCGTGTAGGTGTACTGGTCCCGCGTCGGTGCCTCGAACGTCGTGTCCAGTTCGGTCGGCCCCGTCCCCCCGTGGGCGAAGCGCTTGCCGTCCTCGTCGATGAGCGTCCGGAGCTCGTCGTACCGCTGCTGTTCTCCCCGGAGTTCGTCGAGTCGGTCGGTGACCCGCCGTTCGACCTCCGCGACCGGCCCGCGGTAGGCCGTGTCGAACCCCTCGTACACGACCCCCGGCTCGCCGACACCGTCGGCGGACGCACAGAGCCGGTCGAGGAGCGCCGACGCCGTCCGGTCGGCTACGTCGTCCTCCAACTCCGACCGGAGGTCGCCGGGGAACTCGGCGACATCGCCCGGCCAGGTCACCTTCGGTGTCCACTCGGGGAGGTGCCGCTCGATGACGTCAACGTCGAGGAACTCCGCCATCGTCGACGCCTTGATCTCGATGTCGTGGAGCGCGCTGCGGTACGACTCCTCGATATCGTCGAGGAGCCGCGCCCGCTCGTCGATCAGGTCGTCGGCGCGGGCGGCGAAGTCGGGGCCGATGAACGAGCAGTCGAACTCCTCGTCGAAGTCCGTCAGCGCCACCAGGTCGTTGTCGAGCGACGCCGCGGTGTACGAGTACTCCTCTTCGAGGTCGCCCGTCCCCTTGAGGAACCGGGTGAACGTGCTGGACTCGATCTCCTCTTTCTTCAGCCAGTACGCCTTCGCCTCGCGCAGGCCGTGGTTGAGGTTGCTCTTGAGCTTGCTCGCGTCGACCTCGTCGAGCCCGACGTCGCGGAGCCGGCTGTTGAGTTCGTCGAAGTCGGTGAAGGCAAACGGCGTGGGGTCGAGGTCGTCGGTCCGTTCGGCCTGGTTGATGTGGCTCACCGCCTTGTCGACGGCGTCGTCGAGGCCCGCCAGCAACGACTGGATACGCTCGGCGTTCTCGTCGAGCGAGACGAGCCGCTCGATGTCCCCTTCGACGCCCGTCCGCCACTCGCTCTGGCGCGCCTCAATGCGCGGGGCGAGCACCTCGCTGTCGAACTGATCGAGGCCGGCGAGCTGTTCTTCGAGGTCCTCGGTGTCGTTCGAGACCGTTCCCTGCGTGCGTTTGACCTCGGGGACGGTCATCGCAGAGTCGACGTTCTGGTCGAGCGCCGCACGCAGCCCCGTCTTGAGGTCCTCGTCCTCGACGAGGTGGACCGTCCGCAGCAGGTCGCTCCGGCGCTTGATCGCCTGCAACTCCCGACGGATCGTGCGTTCGAGCCGGCGGAGGATCTCGTCGCCGGAGTACTGCTGTTCGACGGGCTCGAGTCCGCTCATCGCCGTCGCCGGCACCTCCGTGACGATCTCCTTGCGCAACTCGGCGTCCTTCATCGTCTCGTTGCGGTCGCGGATCTGTTCCTCGCGCTGGGCGAGCGTCTGCCGCCACTCCAGCGCCGGCGTGTAGTCCAACTGCTCGAAGACGTCCTCCTCGAGCACGTCACGGAACTCCTCGAGCCGGCCGTGCAGGTCGCTCGCCTCGTCCGTGTCGAGGTTGAACAGTCCGCTCCGCGGGACGCCGCCCGAGGAGACCGCCTCGAGGTCCCGCGCCGCCTCCTCGCCGTCGAATTCCCGGCGGACGTACTCCTCGACGGCGTCGTAGAGGGCGTGTTCGGTCTCGAGCGCCTCGTTCTTCCCCTCGATGTACGCCTCGACGGCGTCCTTCGCGTCCTGCGTGTCGGCGACGGCGTACCGGAGGATCTGCGGCATTGCGAGCACGAACGGTGCGTGTTTCTGCGGCCCGCCGAGCATCGACGTGTTCATGGTGTCCACCATGTTCGACTCCATGTTCTGGTGGGCGATGATCGACTGGATGATGCCGTCGTAGAACTCGTCCATGTCCGGGTTATCCGCGATCACCGGCCCGAACGGGTAGAGGACGATGTTGTCGAACGGGTTCTTCTCGCCGTTCGACCCGGTCAGGTTCACGTACTCGAGCTCGGAGAGCACGGCGTGTGCGTTGGCACGTTCGTCCGTCGACTCGCCGCGGCCGGGCGTCACACCGAACAGGTGGATGCGGTTCGCGTCGGACTCGGTCGACAGTCGCTTGGCGATGTCGAGGAACATCCCCGACCCCGTCCCGCCGCCGATGCCGACGATGATGTAGACGTCGCCTTCGGCCTGCCGGATCACCTGTTTGAGCTGGGAGTTGTTCGCCCAGCCCGCGTCGAACAGCGCTTTCGACAGCGCCCGTCGCCTGATGACACCCTCCTTGTACTCGTTCAGCTCCGACAGCATCGCCTCGTTGGTGTTCGAGCCGATCCACCAGGCGTTCAGTCCCGAACCCGAGGCGACTTCGCGGACCGTCCCCTCGGCGGTCAGCCCCGCACGCGTCGTGTAGATCGAGTCGGTGTCCTCCAGCGGATTGATGTACTCGATCTCCGTCCAGATGTTCGTCGGTGAGCGACCCAGCTCCTCCCCCCGACGGTCGATCCGGTCGTTGAGTCGGTCGACGGTCACTAGGTCCTGTTCTTTCTCGTCCTCCGCCGTGTCGACCACGTACGCGCTGACCTCCTGGACGGTCCCCGACCGCTCCTCGAGGATCTCGTCGAGGATCCAGTCCCTGCTGAACATGTTGTAGACCACGGACTTCCCCGCCATCCCGAGCCCGATTATCGTATCGGGAAGCTGACACCTGACCTGGTCGGTGGCCTTGTTTCCTTCGTTCGAGGTGGACATTGTCCCACACCTCTATTGACTGGCTAATAAGTGTTGGGCGACGGTTATCATCTACCTAAACCACGCGCCCGGTTGCGTTTCCGCCCCGGTCGGCCACCCGGTCGTTCGGGGTCCGACGACGGCCGCCGCGGCCGCCCTCGACTTCGTCGTCACCGGTCGACAGCGTTCGTCCCCTGGGCAAGTCGTGTGCCGAAACGTAACTCGACTTGTATTAGGTAAATTCTTATTGCACTCTTTCGTGGGTGTCTACATGTCCGCACGACACGTCGTCGTCTTCACGCTCTCGGTCGTGCTCGTGGCGGCGGTCGTCCCGCTCGGCGCGGGGCCCGCGACCGCCCAGGAGTCCGGTGGCTGTTCGTTCCCCGTCTCGGAGACCGACGCCACCGGCACGACCGTCACGCTCTCCGGTTCACCTGACCGCATCGTCACGCTGAATCCCAGCGCCGCCCAGACTGTCTACGAGATCTCCGCCTCGGACGACCCCGCCTGGGACCGCGTCGTCGGCGTCTCGCAGTTCGCCTCGTACCTCCCCGGGACGGCGGGGAAGACGACCGTCGGAAACGGTCGCTCGGACGCGACGGTCGAGCGAACGGTCGCGCTCGCGCCCGACCTCGTGCTCGCCCCGAACACGATCCCCGATCCCACCGTCCAGCAACTTCGCGACGCGGGGCTGACGGTGTTCAAGTTCCGTCCCGCGGACTCCATCGACGGCGACGCTTCGGCATCGGGAACGACGGTCACCGAGAAAACCCGGCTCATCGGCCGCCTCGTCGGCGAGTGTGACGGTGCACGCGACACCGCCGACACGATGGAGCGCGAACTCGACATCGTCCGCGACGCGCTTCGCGACGAGGAGCGCCCGAAGGCGCTTTATTACTTCTTCAGCTTCACGGCCGGCTCCGACACGTTCATCGACGAGATCATCACGACCGCGGGCGTCGAGAACGTCGCCGCCGCGGGCGGAGCGAACGAGGAGCAGTCGAGTGGCTTCTTTGTCGTAAACGCCGAGACGGTCGTCGCCGAGGACCCCGAGTGGTTCCTCCTCAACAGCAACGAATACCGCGAGGCGCGGGTTCCCGCGGGACCCAACGGCGCGTTCACCGAGACGACGGCGTACGAGGAGGATAACGCGGTCGTGCTCGACGCCAACGAGATCTCACAACCGGCACCGCGGGTCGTCAACGCCGTCCTCGACGTCGTGAAAGTCGTCCACCCCGAGGCGTACCGCGAGGAGATCCGCGGTCGGCTCGATCGGTCCGAGGAGCCCGGCGGGGCGAAACAGGTCCGGACCACGGCGCTCGCGGACGGCAGCGTCCGGCTCGAAGCGCGCAACCTCGGCCGTGACAAGCGGGTGAGCTTCTCGGTTCCCGACCGGCCGAACGCGACGGTCCAGTTGCAACGGGTCAACGTCTCGTTGGCGAACCTGAACCCGACGTTCACCGTCGACGTTCGGTACCCCCGTGCCGACGACGGGCCGACTCCGCTCGACGGCACCCGTGAGCTCGCCCGCTTCTCCATGGACGCCAACGGACTGCCGAACGAGGACATCGATCGACTCCGCGTCCGCTTCGTGGCGACCGAGAGCGCGCTCGCGGCACGGAACGTCTCGGCGGAGAACGTCACGCTCTACCGCCACAACGGGTCGTCGTGGGCGGCGCTCGAAACGCGGGTCGTCGGCTCGCAGAACGGCTCGGTCGTCTTCGAGACGACGTCGGCGACGCCGGCGACGTTCTCGGTCGCCGTCCCCGAGACGACGAGCGCACGGGCTGTCACGGCGACACCGACCCCAGAACCGACGCCGACCGCGACTTCGACGACGGAGCCCGCGACGACCCGACCGACAGCCGCACCACCGTCGACGACGGTGGCCGACACGACCGGGACCGACGCCCCCGGCTTCGGCGTCGTGGCCGTGATCGCGGCGCTGGTCGCGGCTCTGGCCGTCGCACGCCTCGATTGAACCGGGGGAAGTAGGCACGGCTTACGCTCGTTTTGTGCCCGATCTGGGCTCGATTTGTCTCGAGCGCCTGTCGTTCGGTTATCAACACTCGCGTGCGCGAGAGCCTGATCTGATCGCCCCCTTTCGTCCCGTCTTCCTCTCGGTCCGACTCCCCGCCGCTGTCGGAGGGAACGTTTCATGTCCCCGGCGGTCCCCCAGCCGAGTACACGATGCGCCGCCGCCGCTTTCTCGCCGTCGCGTGCTCGGTGGTCGCGGGCTGTGCAGGGACGGACTACCGCGCCTCGGGCCCACGAACGCTCCCCCCCGAACCGCCGACTGAGTCGTCGTCGACTGCGACGGTCGACCCCGTCGAATCGCGTGCACAGGCGGTCACGCGACCGCTCAACGAGGTGTACCGCGTCGTCCGCGGACCGCTCGCGAGGTTCGAGTTCGACGACGTCTCGCGAGACGACCAGTCCGCAGCACGGACGTCGCTCGCGAACGCTCGCGACGCGGTGACGACGTTTTCGGCGGCAGTCGACGAGATCCCACCGCGGTACCGCTCTCTTTCGACGCTCGTGACGATCCACGAGCACCTCCTCGACGCGCTCACCACCGCCGTCGAACTCCACTCGTCGCTCGCGACGCTCGCTGACGATTCCGTTGACGACCCACAGGGTCGACTCGACACGCCTCGCGCGATGACGGCGACCCTCGCGGCGCTCGCGAGCGATCTCACCGACGTCGTCGAGACCGACCCGACGATGCCCCGATCAGTGTTCCTCACGACCGATCGCACGCGCGCACTCGCCGCGACGCTCGACGCGCAGTCGACGGCTATCGGACGCTTACTCGACGTGGTCGAGCGCGAACTCGCCGCTTCGCTCGACTGGCGCGCGGGGCTGGCGGCGTTCGAGCGTGCGGCGTTCGCCGACGCCCGTGCGAACTTCGACACGGCGCGCGAGGAGTACCGCGCCGCGGAGCGACTGCTCGACGGCGGCCTCGGGACCGACGGCTCGTTCGCCGACCTCACGGACCGTCGGTCGTGCGTGGCGACGGCGGGGGTGGAGGCCACTTCGGTCGCTCGACGAGCAGCGACCGAGGCCGACGCGGGCGACGCCGAGCGCGCGGCGCGACTCCTGCGGACGGCCGAATCCACCCGGAATCGGTGTTCGAGTTGAACGGTTCGGTCGCGATACCTCTCTGTGAGCCGAAATCACGTCTGACACAAGAGCTTTATGGGCCGACTAAAACCCACGGATGGCGACCGATTTGGCACCTGTTCGCACGCCGAACGTATCACACAAAACTTATTACAGAACCGCTCCCGGTTTGCGGTGTACCCCTACCCATGGTGGCAACAACGAGTATCGCCGCTCACCCGCAGGGTGGTCGTGCGAGAAAGGTGCTGTCGCCGACTGCAATCAATAACCCATGACAGACAACAACAATAAGATCCGCGCTGTTGTACTCGCAGCGCTGATGGTTCTCTCCGTTTTCGCGGGGACCATCGCGTTTACCGGTACAGCGGCTGCGACTCTTAACAGCGTGTCCGGTGCATCTGCCGGAGACGTTACTGCTAACGCAGCAGGCACGACACACACGGTAGAGTTTACAACTGAAATTCCCGCAAGCAGTACGGGCAACGTCGTAGAAATCGACTACGCCGCTGGTAATGTCACCAGTGTTAGTACTATCTCGCTCAGTGACCCTGACGGGGGTACTAACGCGAGTGACGTGAGTGTTTCCTCGTCGCCGTCCATTCCTGCAAGTGGGACGACAACGTTCCAGTTCGAACTGGACGATACTGCTGACGCTGACCCCGAGACGGTCACTGTTAGCTTCGACGTCACGCACGACCTGTCGGCTGTCGGTGCAACGTCCGGCGTTGGAATCGATATCAACGACGGCGCCGGCGGCGCCACGGACGGCACCACTACGTTCGATGTTGTCGCTGACGACCGACCAGGTGGCACCATCACGGACACCGCGTACCTCGGTGAGTCGGGCGTCGACCTCCGTGGCGTCTCGGGTATCTCGGGCGCGGCGGGCGACTCGGCGACCCTCTACGGTGTCGCCGGTGAGGCCGACGGCTCGACCGCCTCGGTCTCCGACATCACGAACGCGGACATCTCCGAAGACAACGACTTCACCACCGGCGGGTACAGTACCGCCAGCGGTGACGACACCGTCGAACTCTCGGTCATCGAGCCTAGAGTCACCGACGCTACGATCTACCGGGGCAGCGACGACTCCGGCGCTGACGTCACCGACGGCTCCATCCTCACCTCCGACGACACGATCACCGTCGAGGGTGAGTTCAACTTCGAGGACGCCGAAGCTCTCGACATTACCATCGAGGACGAGGACGGTCTCGAAGTCCAGACCCAGCTGAGCGCCTCGCCCAGTCAGATCACCACCTCTGGTGGCGATGTCACGTTCACTGGTCTGACCGACCTCGACACGGGCGAGTACACGGTCACGGTCGAGGGTGAGGACGACCTCGACAGCGCCTCGCGCTCGGCCACGTTCTCGATCCGTGACGAAGACCAGACCATCAACCTCGCCGAGTCGACGCTCACCAAGGGCGACAACGTCGTCGCCACGGTGACCGGTACGCCCGGGCAGATCGGCCTCGTCCGCATCGCCCAGGACGACCTCGACGACGCGAACGGCACCGCGGACAACACCAACGCGTCGAACGTCTTCGCTAACACCGGCGACGTCGTCGGCATCAACGGCACCCAGGACGTCGCGGGCTACTCGGGTGACGAGTACGTCGGCGCCTTCGTCGACCTCGACGACGGCGGCGAAGCTTCGGTCCGCGTCGACTCGAACTACCTCGACACTGCGACGATCGACGTCGAATTCGTCGAGACCGGCATCTCGAACGCGAACACGCCCCTCACGATCGGTGAGGTCGACAACGCGTTCACCAACGACTCGGACGCTGACGCCGAACTGACCGTCGAGGACAAAGAGATCAACATCACGTCCGCCCCGAGCGTCGTCCGCATCGGCGAGGAGTTCACCCTCGAAGGGCAGGCTCCCGAATCTGACGACGTGAAGGCGTACGCCCGCATCGACAACGACTACGTCCCGCTCGAGGACGACAACGGTGACGCCTCGACGGACAACGTCGACTCCGACGGCAGCTTCTCGGTCGACATCGACTCGGGTCAGTACATCGACCTGCCTGACTCGTACCGCATCGCGCTCGTCGCCGACCCGACTGACGACGTCGCCACGGCGACGCTCGGCGTTACGGGCCCGGGCAACTCGGTCGACTCGGACGACTACTCCGAGTTCGAGACGACGACCACCACGACGGTCCGGACGGTCGAAGGTGACCTGACGGCTCAGCTGTCGACGTCGGCCATCGCGGCAGACGTCGGTGACGAAGTCACCCTGTCGGGCACGGCGCTCGGCCAGGGCGACGAAGTGCTGGTCTACATTGTCGACCCGCGCGGTGACTTCCTCGCACTGAAC
Organism: Salinigranum marinum; assembly: GCF_024228675.1. Classification (NCBI taxonomy): domain Archaea; kingdom Methanobacteriati; phylum Methanobacteriota; class Halobacteria; order Halobacteriales; family Haloferacaceae; genus Salinigranum; species Salinigranum marinum. The sequence continues at coordinate 3,859,071 of NZ_CP100461.1, forward strand.
GCCACGGACGGCGTCGCCACGATCGACGTGGACGAAGAGGAATTCGAAGAGGACTACGCGATCTTCAACCGGCGTGGGACGTACACGTTCATCATCGTTGGCCAGGGCCGCGACGGCCAGTTCAACGACGGGAACGAGCGTCTCGACCCGACTGACCTGAGCGGACTCAGCACGACGCCGCAGCAGGCGGTCGCGCTGATCAACGACGAGTACACTGGCGCGGGCTCGGACGACCAGCTCGTCGAGCTGACGCTCCAGGCGCAGAACCCGCAGCTGACGATCGACGACTTCACCACCGACGGGCAGGTCGCCCAGGGTGAGGTCACGATCTCGGGCACCTCGAACCGCGAAGACGAGACGACCGTCTTCATCGAGGTCCTGGGTCAGAACGACAACGTCGTTGCATCCCAGGAAGCCGAAGTCAACGGCTCGAACAGCGAGTGGGAAGCCACGCTCGACATGTCGGACGTCGAGACGGGGACCTACACGCTGCGCGCTGACGACGACGAAGCATCGGCCGAACTCGAGTTCGAGCTGGTGAGCGAACTGAGCACGCCGACGGAGACGCCGGCTCCGGACACGGAGACGGAGACGCCGGCTCCGGACACGGAGACGGAGACGCCGGCTCCGGACACGGAGACGGAGACGCCGGCACCTGAGACGGAGACGACGACGTCGACGTCGACGCCCGGCTTCGGTGCGATCGTCGCACTCGTCGCGCTCATCGCCGCGGCACTGCTGGCGATCCGCCGCGACTAATCTGAACCACGACTGACCGGCGATACCGGTCACTGCGGTTCGCGGTTCCATTTTTGACGGGCGCTCACACCGCCAGTGACGACGATATGCGATCGACGTCGCTCCTAATCGTCCGTCGTCGATCGGACTGCCACGAGCCGACGTATCGTACTCCGACTACGTCGGAGGTGAGTCGTTCCGAGGACGAACGAGTCGGTCTGTCGATCCCTCGCGGTCGTGTCGCGGTCCCGTCGGACGGATCGCAGTCGGCTGATCGTCTCGGTGCTCGGAGCCACGGACGGCCTATGCGCGGTCTCGAGAATCGAACTCGGCTCCGGAACTCTCGTCCACCGGTGAACGCCTTCGTGTCGCCGCGCACCGCTTATGCCTCTCGCACCGCTAGTGAGAGTGATGAGTAACGAGGATCACGACGAGCGCAAGACCGTCCTCGACGACGCGAGCGTGACCGACAGGACGGCTCCGGATACCGTGGACGACGATGCCACGGAGGTGACCGTCACGGTCACCTACTATTGTCCGCACTGCGGGGCGCTAGCGGAACTCGACCGCGACGCTTACCTCGCCGACAAGGCCGTTACGCCGTTCCCGTTCGAGGGCTGGACGTACGCGACGCCCGACGAGGAGTACGAGTCGGCCGAGGGCGTTCGGTTCGTCTGCGGCGAGGACGGGACCCTGAAAGACGACGAGGACGGCTGTGGCGAGCCGTTCTATCTGAGTTTCGTCAAGTACGAGAACGGCCGCGAGGTCGATCCACGACGACCCGCCGAGTACGTCGAACTGAGCGAGGGCACCGGTCCGCGCGGGCCGCAGGGACCGTCGGGTCCGACAGGTCAGGGGGGCCAGTGAGTAGCGAGCCCACACGAGAACCGACCTGGTAGTGAAGCGGACCGGGAGACATCGGCCGTCCGCAATCGATCGGCCATAAGCTAGAGGCGATGGGTCGCGTGGGACGTTCCCTGGCCGCTGTAGTCGCCGTGGTCCGCCTTGACGCCGACGCACGACGACGAGCAGGGTCGTCCCGGGCGTAGATACGGAAGCGTGATGAAAACGGATTCCGCCGGTTCCCAGTGGATTGGAACGATCCGGCTCCTGCTGACGAACCGCGTCGCGACGGCTCAGCCCTTGATGTTACACACGGGGAACGTCCGCGCGACGGTCTCGCCGATGCCGAGCTCGTCCGACACCCGCACGACCTCGTCGACGTCCTTGTAGACGCCGGGTGCTTCCTCGGCGACGGTCGCTCCCGACTGTGCTTTCACGTAGATCTGCTGGCCCTCGCGGAGTTCGGACTGCACGTCGCCGCCCCAGAACTGTTTCTTGGCCTGTGTTCGGCTCATCACTCGGCCGGCACCGTGGGCGGTCGAGCCGAACGAGCGGTCGAGCGACCGGTCTCCTCCTCTGAGAACGTACGAGCCCGATCCCATGCTCCCGGGGATGATGACCGGCTGTCCGACGTCGCGGTACGCCGGTGGGATCTCGGGGCGACCGGCAGGGAACGCCCGCGTGGCTCCCTTTCGGTGGACGTACAGTTCACGCTCTTCACGCCGGACGCCCTCGTCGTACGCCGTCGGTCTGCCATCGGCGTCGACCGCGACCTCGTGGACTTCCTTCTTGGCGATGTTGTGTGCGACGTCGTACAGCAGGTCCATTTCCAACTCTTTCCACGACGCGCCGAACACGTCGGCGAACACCTCACGGGTGCGGTGGGTGATGAGCTGGCGGTTCACCCACGCGAAGTTGATGCAGGCACACATCGCGCGGTAGTACTCGTCGGCGAGTTCCGAGCCCGCAGGGGCGGCCGCCAGTTCCCTGTCGGGCAACTCGGCGAGGAGGTCGGCGTGTTCCCTTTCGACCCGGCGGAGGTAGTCCGTACAGGTCTGGTGGCCGAGCCCGCGCGAGCCGCAGTGGATCAGGACGACGGTCTGATTCTCGTGGAGGCCGTACGCGTCGGCGACGTCGGCGCGGAAGACGTCGGTGACGCGCTGGACTTCGAGGAAGTGGTTGCCGGAGCCGAGCGAGCCGAGCTGGTTCTTCCCTCTGTCCTTGGCTTTCTGCGAGACGACCGACGCGTCGGCCTCCGGGCGGTACCCCTCGTCCTCGCAGTGAGTCAGGTCCTCGCGGACGGCGTACCCCTTTTCGAGCGCCCAGTCGACGCCGCGTTCGAGCACCGCCTCGACCTCCGCTTTCGAGGTCTCGACGACCCCGCCGCCGCCGAGTCCCGAGGGGATGGCGTCGAAGAGCGCGTCGACGAGTTCCGTCTCGCGTCCTTCGAGATCGTCGTATTCGAGGTTTGTTTTCAACATTCTGACGCCACAATTTATGTCGTAGCCGACCGAGCCGGGCGAGATACAGCCGGTCTCGACGTCGGTCGCGCCGACGCCGCCGACGGGGAAACCGTAGCCCTGGTGGCCGTCGGGCATGCAGACGGCGTAGTCGGCGATGCCGGGCAGGTGAGTCGCGTTTCGCAGCTGCTGGAGGGTCTTGTCGTCGCCGATCTGCTCGAGGAGCATCTCGCTGGCGAAGACACGCGCTGGGACGCGCATCTCGCCCGTTTTCGGGAGTTCCCAGACGTAGTCGGAGAGCTGTTCGAGCGTGACGTCGCCGAACTCGCGCGTGGTCATAACTAGGCAGTCGACGCGTTCGGTGGAAAGGGTTCCGTCCTTCGGCTTCGGGGACTGTCTCGGTCAGTCCGCCGCCCCCGCCGACTCCTCCAGCGGGTCCGGGACCGCGTCGGGGACCTCGCGGGCGACCCAGGCGTCGAACGAGACCGGGCCAGCGCCGGTGACGAGCAGCGCGCTCACGAGCCCGAACATGGAGATGTGAGCGACCACCGGGTCGTCCGGGAGGCCGAACAGCGTCGTCGTCAGAAGCAGGAAGGCGACGCCGGAGAACAGACGGACGAAGAGGCCCGCGAGGAGCGCCACGCCGACGGCGGCCTCGACGACGCCCGCGCCGACGACCCAGAGGGCGGGGTCGACCGGCACGACCGCGGTGAGGTCGTACTTCGCGACGACGGCGAGCGAGTCGCCGGGGTTCACGAGCTTCTGGACGATCCCGAGGTAGACGAACGCCAGCCCCATCCCCGCGCGGAGGACGAGCGGGACGTACTCTCTGTACGAATCGACCCGCTCGACGAACGGCACCGCCACGCGCCGGTAGAACGGATCGATACGGGAGTAGAGGGTCCGCTCGTCGGCAGCCATGCGCGCGATCACTTGGTCGGCGCTCGGCCGCCCGCCGCCGACGAGCGCGATGGCGAGGAAGCCGGGGACGTACTCGAACGCAAGGAGGAGGTCGGGCGACTGCGTGAGCGCCCAGCCGTAGACGACGAGACCGGTTGCGGCCACGAGCCGGGTCCCGAAGCCGAACAGCAGGAGGAAGCCGATCGTGATGCCGACGAGGCGGACGAACGTGGCCGGGCTGGGGGTGAAGAGGGGCGTGAAGAGGTAGCCTGCGAAGCCCGCCCCCACGAGCGGGAGACCGACGCTGAGCCGGAGCAACCACGGCAGGAGGTCACGGTATCCCGCGAGGAGTTCGCGCAGGCGGAGCACGTCGTGACGGGCCGGTCGGATCCGGAGGTACGCGAGGAGTCCGACGGTTCCGGCGGCGACCCCGCCCCCGAGGAGCGCCGCGTTCAGGGGCTCGGCGAGCGTCGCAAGCAGGAACCCGATCGCGTCGACCGCGTCGCCTCCCGGAGTGACGTACTGCACGTGTGCGCGGACGGGTGCGGTGAGCGCGGCCGCGAGCGTAAGGCTCACGACGGCGATCGACGGCACCGTCCGGCGGAGTCGTGAGGGTGACATTACTCTTCCGTGAGTAAGTTCCCGACCGACCTAAGCGGTGCGGGTTCCCGGTTGACGGGCCGGAACGGTTCGTCGAGACGCCCCGGTCGGGCCCGGCGGCCCGTCGCCCCGGCGACCCTCAGACGTCGAAGACGACGTACGCCTCCCAGCCGTCGGCCCCCTCCTCCAGCCGCATCTCCGAGTACGTCACCGCCTTGATCTCGCGGGCGTCGACGCGCGAGAGGGCGACGCCGCGAGTTCGCCCCTCGACGCGCCACGAGCCTCCGTCTCCATCGGACGTCGGCACCGACGAGACGGTCGCCTCGTTGTCGACCGGGAGCACCTCGCGAACGTCACGCTCGTAGATGAGCTGGTCGAGGTAATCGAACAGGAGCGCCTCGCGGGACTCGGCCTCGACGGTGAACGAGACCGTCTCGTCGTCGTCGGCCGGCGCGGGCACGTCGTCGCACATCGCCGCCGTGAGGCCGTCGCCGACGGCGGCGAAGACACCCGACAGCGTCGCGGCGTCGGCCTCGACGGCGACGTCGGCCGTGTGGTCGCGGAGGTGGAAGGTCACTGGCCGTCCCCTCCGTCGGCTGGGCCTCGGTCCGACTCCCTCGCGGCCCGAGCGCGGTCGGTCGCCGCCTCGTCGTCCGCCCCGTCGGTGCGCTCGCGCTGGCGACCCGCGAGTTCCGCGGGGCGGCCTTCCGTGTCGGCGCGGGCGTCGGGCGCGCGATCGGCCTCGCGCGCGGGCCGGTCCGAGTCGGGATCGCCGTCGTCGTCTCGCTCGCGCTCGACGATGTGCTGGGGCCGATCGGCGAACGCAGGATCGACGGCTGCGTCGTAGCGCGCGGTGCGTTCGGTCGTCGCCGCCTCACGACCGAACTGGATCGCCGAGCCGGGATCGGTCTGTCTGTCGACCGTCTCCGCGTCGGCGAGGCCGCGGAGTTCGTCACCGGAGAGGCCGCTGTCCAGATCGGACTCAGCGATGGCGACCCCGCTCGTGACGATCGTCTGGACCCCCTCTTCGACCGTGAGGTCGACGTCCATCACCCGATCGGCCGGGAGGTGGACGAGATGCCCGCCCATCACCGGGTTCGGGGCCATCGGGAGGAACATGGTCACCATCTCGTCGTGCGGCGTCGGGTCGGCGAGCGAGTCGGGCGTCTCGGTCGTGACGAAGCCGAGCGTGTACGACCCCTCGTGGGGGAACTCGACGAGTTTTACCTCGCGGAAGCTCTCCGTGTCGCTCGACAGGACGACGTCGGACATCTGCCGGAAGCTCTCGTAGATGGAGCCGAAGCCGGGGACGCGGGCGAGCGCGTCGTCGAAGTAGTCGACGGCCCGCTCGCCGTGGCGCGACCGATCGACGACGAACCCGACCCAGAAGACGACGAGGAGGACGACGACCGGGATGGTGAGTTCGAGGACCGTCTCGGCGCGCAACGTCACCAGTTCGGGGACGACCGTCACCCGCGTCGAGACCGGAAGCAGGTTCGAGACGAGCGCGAGATAGCGGTAGAGGGTGTTGAACAGGACGGCGAAGACGAACGTCGTGACCAAGACGGGGACGACGACGGCGACGCCCGTGATGAGCGACTCACGGACGGTGTCGCTCATGGAGTGCGCGGACGCCGCTGTCTCGGGCGACTGCGACATACGGCGTACTGCGCGCGGGGTCCACCAAAGCCTTCCGGGCCTGTCGTCGGGATCGGGTCGTGGTGTGGAACGTCCGATCCCGGAGACGGTCGCACCGGCGGAGCCAGGCCAGCACGACTGCCCCCCCGCTCCGCTGTCGTGACACCGACGACTCCCGGACGAAGGCCCTTCAGCCACCGTCTGTCGGCGTCTCGGCCTCGTTCGGCAGACACGACGCGGTGGAGTTATATTCCAGACTCGTGTACCTGTACGACAGTGAGTGCCACAATCGAGAAACGGGTCGACGGGCCCAACGATGCCACGCACGTCGAGGAGGCGTGGGCGCTCAAAGAGCGTATCAGACGCACCGAGGGGGTCCTGAAACAGCGACGCGGCTTCTTCGTCGACGCCTACCGCCGCTCGACGACGCACCTCCTCTTCGACGGTGAGGACCTCGTCGGCTTCGTCTCCGTCCGTCGCGACGGCTACATCCTCTTTCTCGCGGTCGCCCCCGACGCACGCGGACAGGGACTCGGTCGCCGCCTCGTCGCCGAAGTCGCACAGAACCACCGCTCCGTGACCTGCCACGCGCGGGCGACCAACGAGAGCGCCCTCCGGTTTTACGAGCACGTCGGCTTCGAGGTCCGACGCCGGATCGACAACTACTACGAGGACGGCGGTAACGCCTACTACCTCCGTCTCGGACAGGACGCCTCCTTCCGCGAGCGGCTCTCCGAGTTCCTGCGGCGGTAACTCGCCACGCCCTGCACACGACGACCTGCGACCGACACCGTCGGCCACCTGAAGGTTTATTCACGGCTCGGGAGTACGCGGCGTCATGGACGTAGGCGTACTCACGGTCCCACTCGGTGACGAACCGCTCGACGACGCACTCGCGTACCTCGCGGGGCTCGGCGTCGGCGCGGTCGAAGTCGGCGTCGGCGGCTTTCCCGGGCAGGACCACGTCGACCGGCGGGCGCTCCTCGACGACGCGGAGGCCCGGAGCGACCTCGCCGCGGCGCTCGACGAACACGGCCTCCGGGTGAGTGCGCTGGCGACGCACAACAACCCGTTGCACCCCGACGACGAGACGGCCGCCCGCGCCGACGAGGAACTCCGCGAGGCGATCGATCTCGCGGCCGAACTCGACGTCGACGCCGTGACCTGTTTCTCGGGCCTGCCGGCGGGCGGCCCGAACGACGAGGTCCCGAACTGGATCACAGCGCCGTGGCCGACCGAACACGCCGACGCCCTGGAGTACCAGTGGGAGGTCGCTACCGACTACTGGACCGACCTGGCGGGCCACGCCGCGGCCGCGGGCGTCGACGTCGCGATCGAGATGCACCCCAACATGCTGGTGTACGAACCACACTCGCTGCTCCGACTCAGGGAGGCGACGAACGAGCGGATCGGCGCGAACTTCGACCCATCGCACCTCTACTGGCAGGGCATCGACGCGACGGCGGCGATTCGCTCTTTGGAAGGCGCGATCCACCACGTCCACGCCAAGGACACGAAGGTGTACGAGGCCAACGCCCGGACGAAGGGGGTGCTCGACACCGCGCCGTACACCGACGAAGCGGAGCGGTCGTGGCTCTTCCGCTCGGTCGGGTACGGCCACGGGGAGTCCCACTGGAAGGACGTCGTCTCCACGCTGCGGATGGTCGGCTACGACGGCGCGCTCTCGATCGAACACGAGGACTCGCTCACCTCCTCGCGAGAGGGGCTGGAGAAGGCGGTCGACCTGCTCCAGCGCGCCGTGTTCGAGACACGACCGGGCGACGCCTACTGGGCGGAGTGATCCGCATGACTGAACTCACCGTCGGCGTCCTCGGCTACCGGTTCATGGGCAAGGCGCACTCGAACGCGCTCGCGCGCCTCCCGATGTTCTTCCCGGACGCGCCGAGCGTCGAGCGACACACTCTCGTCGGCCGTGACGAGGCGGCACTGGCCGACGCCGCCGAGCGGTTCGGCTTCTCCCACACCGCGACGGACTGGCGCGACGTCGTCGACGAGGTGGACGTCTTCTACAACCTCGGCCCGAACCACGTCCACGCCGAGCCCTCCATCGCGGCGCTCGACGCGGGCGCACACGTCTTCTGTGAGAAGCCGCTCGCACCGACCATCGAGGCGGCCCGCGAGATGCACGAGGCGGCCGCTGCCGCCCCGGGCGTCGCGGGCTGTGCGTTCAACTACCGGTTCGTCCCGGCGATCCGCTACGCGAAAGGGTTGATCGACGACGGCGAACTGGGCGAGATCCGCCACGTCCGCGGGCGCTACCTCCAAGACTGGCTGGTCGACCCCGACGCGCCGTGGTCGTGGCGCAACTCGAAGGAACTGGCCGGGAGCGGCGCGTTGGGCGATCTCGGCGCGCACACGATCGACCTCGCGCGCTTTCTCGTCGGCGACGCCGCGGGCGACATCACCCGCCTCTCGGGACAGCTCCGGACGTTCGTCGACGAGCGCCCCGCCGGGGAGGAGACGCGGCCCGTGACGGTCGACGACGCCTACACCGCCCAGGCCTCGTTCGAGAACGGTGCGGTTGGGACGTTCGAGGCCTCCCGGTTCGCCACGGGCCACAAGAACGACCACACGATCGAGATCCACGGCTCCGCGGGGAGCGTCAGGTTCGCGCTCGAACGGCTGAACGAACTCGAGTACAATTCGAGCGACTCCCGGGGGTACGAGACGATCCTCGTCACGGACGAGTCGGACCCCTACATCGACCACTGGTGGCCGCCGGGGCACGTCATCGGCTGGGAGCACACGTTCGTCCACGAGAACTACGAGTTCCTCTCCGCGGCGGCCGCGGGCGGGGAGTTCCACCCGTCGTTCGCGGACGCCTACCGGGTCCAGCAGGTGCTCGATGCGATCGAGCGAAGCGACGAGCGCGGCGCGTGGGTCGACGTCGACTGAGCGGTCGGCAGTCAGACCTCGTGGACGCCCTCGTCGGTGACGATCTCCGAGACGAGATCGATGGGGGTGGCGTCGTAGGCGGGGTTCTCGACGGTGATACCGCGGGCGGGTTCGAGCATGACCTCCGTCGCTGGCCGGACCTCGTTCTCGAAGCGGAACTCGTCGATGAGCTTCGTGCTCGACCCGACGACGGTGACGGGGACGCCGACCCGGTTCGCGGTGGCGACCAGCGGGAACGTCCCGATGCGGTTGTAGAGCGTGTCCTCGACGATGCAGTCCATCCCGATGACGACCCGGTCGCACTCCGGGAGGAAGTGTCCGCAGGCACCGTCGGTCACGAGGTGAGTGTCGACGGTGTCGAACGGGGCGAGTTCGCGCGCCGTCTTCCGGCCGAGGTACCGGGGGCGCGCCTCGGTGACGTACGCGGTGAGCTCCGACGCCGCGGCGGCGGTCTCGACGGCGTCGAGCACCGTCGACGAGTAGTCGTGGGTGAGGAACGTCTCGCCGTCGACGAAGGTCTCGGCGGCGTTCGCCGCGGCGCGGCGTTTGCCTTCCTCGATCTCCTCGATCACGTCCTCGATGGCCTGGTCGAGCGCCGACATGGCCCCCTCGATGGTCGTCGACGTGCCGATCATCGCGTCGAGGATCCCCCGCATGGCGTTGTGGAGCGAGGCGTGCGAGGGGTTCGACCGCCGGAGCGCGCCGGCGTTGTGTTCGAGCGCTCGCTCGAAGTCGTCGATGGTGGCGTACTCCCGCTCCGTGAGTTCGCCGAGCGCACGCGCGGCTTTGATGGCGACGACCGAGGAACTGTGGGTCTGCATCTCCCGGATCTCCTCGATGGTCTCGTCGATCATACCCCCACGTGTGCGGGTCGCGGGGAAAACGGCTTCGGGGCGCGTATCCGATCGTTACGAACGGAGCGGACTTCGGGCGTGCCGTGAGTCCCGTGAGTGGTCGGTGTCGTGGGAGGTGGACGTACAGTAACCGGGCGCGACGCTACGCCTCGTTCCTTCCCCAACCGCCTCGTTCGCTTCGCTCACTCGCCCCTCGCGTCTCGGCTTCGATCGTCCCGCGTCAGACTCTGGGTACACCCACACCCGCCACCGATCCATCGAGTCAGTCCTCGGTGTCAGCCCCGACGTCCGGTTCGCGTTCGAGCGAGCCGTCGCCCGCGGCGGTCCGCCGGGCGTACAGGTAGACGGCGACTGCGGTCAGAAACCAGATGACCGCACCCACCCGGATGGCGAACGAGGCGCGCGCGCCCCAAGTCTGGAGCGTCGTCGTGGTCGACAGCGCCGCGACGACGGGCGACCCGACGAGGATGGTGACGACGAACGTCGTCTGCATCACCCACCCGAAGTCGACGCCGTCGGGGTCCGAGCGTTCGACGGGTTGCACGGTCTGTGGTCCGGACGCGGCGGTTAAGACGTGTCGGTTTCGCCCCTTCGTCCTCCTGGCACGTCACAGCCCGTCGAGGAACTCCCGCACGCGTTCGTTGAACGCCGCGGGCCGTTCGAGCATCGCCAGGTGGGCCGCGTCGGGGATCTCGGCGTAGCTGCACGCCGGCAGCTCGTCGGCGAGGTACTCGTGGTACCACGGCGGGGTCAGCTGGTCGTACTCGCCGACGACGGCGAGGGTCGGAACCGTCACCTCGTCGAGCCGGTCGCGAACGTCGAACCCGTGGCACGTCCGGAAGTCGCGGCGCGTAACGGCTCGTCCGACGTCATACATCGCCGCGGTCGACGCCTCGACCAGCGCCTCGTCAGCGTCGTGAAACAGTCGGTCGGGGGCGTGGAGGAACTCGACCGCGCGGTCGAAGTCGTCGTCGAGCCAGTCGAGGAGGTCGTCGAGCACGGCCAGTCGAGCGCCCGTCCCGGTGAGCACGAGGCCCGCGAGATCGAGGTCGCGCTCGAGCGCGACCGTGAGCGCGACCGCCCCGCCGAGGGAGTTGCCGACGAGGACGCGCGCGTCGACCTCCCGGGCGACCGCGACGGCGTCGTCGGCGTACGCCGCCAGCGTCTCGTACCCCGGTTCGCTGTCGACGTCGCCGCTGTCGCCGTGGCCGCTCAGGTCCAGGGCCGCGACGCCTGTCGCGTCCGCGAGTCGGAACTGCGCGCGCCAGACGTCCCGGGAGCCGCCGCTGCCGTGGAGACAGAGCAGTCCGGGCCCGTCGCCGGTGCCACGCCGGCGGTACGCCGTGGTCCGCCTGTGGTGTGTGAGCCGTTCCATAGGGGAACTGTCTCGAGTGCGATGAGATAAAGCTCCGGTGTCCGTCCATCCCCTTCGAGTGGTGGAACCGCGAGACGACTCTTCATCGATGAACCCTGCGCTGTCTCCCGATTCGTATACGAAACTTTTATATACTTAGAAAGCTAACTTGGAGTTAGTCAGTATCATGAGTGTACAACAGTTCGCCGGCTCAAACGACCGGTTCCTGCGCCGCTACGAGTACGACGACAGCTGGGTCATCGCGGCCGACCTCGGCGTCTCCGACGACGACGTCGACGTCGACATCGTCGGGACGACCGCGATCGTCGTGATCGACGCCGGCGACCAGGTCGCCGAGACGGAGTTCGAACTCCCCGGCACCGACGCGGACGTCGCCGTGCAGAACGGCATCCTGACCATCACCATCGCGAAGTAACCAGACCACGACCCTCCAACAGATCTCGTCATGAAACTCATCGTCAGACCGCTGAAACAGAAGGACGCGGGCCGCGGCCTCGCTGCCATCGACCGCCAGGCAGCCGAAGAGCTCGGACTCGAAGGGGGCGACTTCATCCGCCTCAATGGACAGAACGGCTCGACTATCGCTCGCGTCTGGCCCGGCTACCCCGAGGACCACGGCACCGGCGTGATCCGCATCGACGGCCGGCTCAGACAGCAAGCCAACGTCGGCATCGACGACCGCGTCGAGGTCGAGAAGGCCGACGTCAAGCCGGCCGCCCGCGTGACGGTCGCGCTCCCGCAGAACCTCCGTATCGGTGGCAACATCGGGACGTACATCCGCGACAAGCTCGCCGGTCAGCCGGTGACGAAAGGCCAGACCGTCCAGCTCCCGCTGGGCTTCGGCTTCATGGCCTCGTCGAACCAGTCCGTCCCCCTCCGAATCGCGTCGACCCAACCCTCCGGGACGGTCGTCGTCAACGACTCGACGAACGTCGAGATCTCCCAGAAGCCCGCCGAACAGATCCGCGAGAGCTCTCCCGGCGGTGACGAGGGTCCGTCGATCACCTACGAGGACATCGGCGGCCTCGACGGGGAGTTAGAGCAGGTCCGCGAGATGATCGAGCTGCCGATGCGCCACCCCGAGCTGTTCTCGCGGCTAGGTATCGACCCGCCGAAGGGCGTGCTGTTACACGGCCCGCCGGGTACGGGGAAGACGCTCATCGCGAAGGCCGTCGCCAACGAGATCGACGCCTCGTTCCACACGATCTCGGGCCCCGAGATCATGTCGAAGTACTACGGTGAGAGCGAAGAACAGCTCAGAGAGGTGTTCGAGGAGGCCGAGGAGGAGGCCCCGGCCATCGTCTTCATGGACGAACTCGACTCGATCGCGCCCAAGCGCGAGGAGACCTCCGGCGACGTCGAACGCCGCGTCGTCGCCCAGCTCCTCTCGCTGATGGACGGGCTCGAATCCCGTGGGCAGGTCGTCGTCATCGGCGCGACGAACCGCGTCGACGCCATCGACCCCGCTCTTCGGAGAGGGGGCCGGTTCGACCGCGAGATCGAGATCGGCGTCCCCGACCGCGAGGGCCGCAAGGAGATCCTGCAGGTTCACACCCGCAACATGCCGCTGTCCGACGAGGTGAACCTCGACGAGTTCGCCGACAACACCCACGGCTTCGTCGGTGCCGACCTCGAATCGCTGGCGAAGGAGTCGGCGATGAACGCGCTCAGACGAATTCGCCCCGAACTTGACCTCGAATCCGAGGAGATCGACGCCGAGGTGCTCGAACGCCTGCAGGTGACGCTCGACGACTTCAAGGAGGCGCTGAAGGGAATCGAACCCTCCGCGCTCCGCGAGGTGTTCGTCGAGGTGCCGGACGTCACCTGGGACGACGTCGGCGGCCTCGAAGGGACGAAAGAACGCCTCCGCGAGACCATCCAGTGGCCGCTCGAATACCCCGAGGTGTTCCAGCAGTTGGACATGGAGGCCGCCAAGGGCGTCATGCTGTACGGCCCGCCAGGGACGGGCAAGACGCTCCTCGCGAAGGCCGTCGCCAACGAGGCCGACTCGAACTTCATCTCCATCAAGGGCCCCGAACTGCTGAACAAGTACGTCGGGGAGTCCGAAAAAGGGGTGAGAGAGGTGTTCAAGAAGGCCCGCGGGAACGCGCCGACGGTGGTGTTCTTCGACGAGATCGACTCGATCGCCACCGAGCGCGGCCGCAACACCGGCGACTCCGGCGTGAGCGAACGGGTCGTGAGCCAGCTGCTGACGGAACTCGACGGGCTCGAAGCACTCGAAGACGTCGTCGTCATCGCCACCTCGAACCGGCCCGATCTCATCGACTCGGCGCTCCTCCGGCCGGGGCGCTTAGACAGACACGTCCACGTGCCCGTCCCCGACGAGGAGGCCCGCCGGGCGATCTTCGACGTCCACACGCGGAGCAAACCGCTCGCCGACGACGTCGACCTCGACGCCCTCGCGCGGAAGACCGAAGGGTACGTCGGTGCCGACATCGAGGCCGTCGCCCGCGAGGCCGCGATGACCGCCTCCCGGGAGTTCATCCACAGCGTCTCGAAGGAGGAGATCGGCGAGTCGATCGGTAACGTCCGCATCACGATGGCGCACTTCGAGGACGCCCTTGACGAGGTCACGCCGTCGGTCACCGCCGACACCAGAAAGCGCTACGAGGAGATCGAAGAGCGCTTCAAGAAGAGCGAGGTCGAACGCGACGCCGAGACCGAAATGGGCCGGACGTTCCAGTAACCCTAACTCGGTCCGTCTTTCCCCCTCGACTGCCCGCCGACGGACGTCGTAGTCGGTCATCACGACGTTTCTGTTTCCGTCCACACCTCGTACCAAGGACCATACCGCTCGCCGCCGAACCCCGGGTATGATCGTCGCCGAGACCGCCGACGCGTACCGGTTCGTCACCCAGCCAGAGCACGCAGCACAGGTGGGCCGCTTCGCCGAGGCGTGGGGCGGCGGCGTGTTCGCCGAACCTTCACCCCGAGCGCCAGTCGTGATGGCCGCCGCGCTCCACGACGCCGGCTGGCACGACTATGACCTCGCACCACACCTCGTCGACGGGGCGCCCGCGAGCGTCCTCGACACGACGCGCGAGGAGTGGGTCGCGTTCTACGACAACGGGATCGACGCGGTGACGGCGCGGGACCCCTACGCGGGACTGCTGTGTGCGATGCACGGCGCGGGGGTCCGCCGGCGTCGGTACGGCACCCACTCCGACCTCCCGGACACGTCCGACGAGTTCGCCGCGTTCGTCCGCGCACAGGAGTCGCGCCAGCTGTCGCTCGTCGCCCGCCTCGCCGCCGACGGCCGGTACGCCGACCACGTCGACGGGGCCGACCGGCGAGCGCTGGAGGCGCTCCACGACGGACGAGATCCCAGCGTCGAGAGCGAGCTCGTCTGCAACTACCGACTCCTCCAGACGTGGGACCGGCTCTCGCTGTACTGCTGTACGACGATCGACCACGAGGCGACGCGGCTCGGCGGCGTCCCGGTCGCCCCCGGGGAACCCGACGTCGAACTCTCGGTGCGGCCCGTCGACGAGACGACGTTCGCGATCGATCCGTTCCCGTTCGACGAGTCGCCGCTCTCGGTCCCGGTTCGGACCCGGACGGTCCCCCGGGACGCGGTCGACTCGGGCACCGAAGCCGACCTCGTGCGGTCGTACTACGCCGCTCCCGTCGACACCGTCGCGTTCACCGTCCGCGGCTGACGCGGCGGCTCCGCCGCGCCCGACAGGTTCTTATACACCCTTCCCCGAATGGCAGGTCGGAACGCCTCGTCGTAAGCCGCGACGTGGCGGCTTCGTTTCACCGGAACGCTGGTGTGTCAAACCACCAGACGACAGCGGCGCGTTCGTCACGATTTATATGCTATCTTCGAGGTCGAGCAGGATCCCCTCCGCGTGGTTCTCGGGCGAGACGTCCTCGTAGGCTCGGACGATCGTCCCCTCGGGATCGACGACGTACGTGTTGCGGAAGACGCCGTCGAACGTCTTCCCGAACATCTTCTTCTCGCCGTAAGAGTCGTACGCCTCGGCGACCGCGCCGTCCTCGTCGGAGAGCAGATCGAACGACAGGTCGTGTTTCTCGGCGAACGTCGCGAGGTCGGAGACCGGGTCGTCGCTGATGCCGACGACCGAGATCCCTCGCTCGGAGAACTCGTCGACGGCGTCGCGGAAGCCACACGCCTCCGTGGTACAGCCGGGCGTGTCCGCACGCGGGTAGAAGTAAACGACGACCCAGCCGTCGAAATCGGCGAGTCCGACTGGTTCGCCGTGTTGGTTCTGCAACTCGAAGTCCGGCGCGGCCGTTCCCGTGTCGAGCATGCTTGGATCCGGGACCGCCGGGGGCAAGAATCAGTCGATGCGCTCGGCGGCGTCCTTCTGCAGGAGGGGCTCGGCGTTGGTCGTGGGGAGCGTCACGACGTCCTCGCGCGCGAGGTCGTACTCGCGGTCGTCGACGCCGTAGACGGTCCCGACGTCGGCCGTGATCCGGAGCACCGTCCGCTCTGTGTCGGTCGTGTCGGTCGTGTCGGCGTCGTCGGAACGCGCCTGGACAGAGTCGTCGGACACCGTCGCCGCCTCGCCGACGGGGCGGTCCTCACCGACCGTCTCGCCACCGACCGGCGTCGACTCGTCAGGACTGGCCTCCGCTCCGGGCGTCGACTCGGGCGAGGAGTCGCCGGACGCGACGGCCGCGAGGCTCTCCTCGGACTCTCCGCCGCCGAGCGCGTCCGACAGCAGGCCGTCGGCCGCGGGTTCGGGTGCGTCGGGCGGATCGACCACGTCCGCCCCGGTCCGGTCACCGCTGCCCGCGTCGGCCTCCCCGGTCGACTCGGTCGAATCGGTCGACTCGGCGGCCGCCGGGGACGGCTCGTCGGACGCTGGTTCCGCCGCCGTGTCGTCGGCGTTCCGCTCGAGCGTTGCGAGGACGGTCCGTCGGTTCTCGCGGATGCGCCCGACGAGGTCGTCGAAGAGGTCGCGTTCCTCGACCGTCATCCCGTCCTCGTCCGTCGCCATGTCCGCGGCGGCGAACGAGGCGTGCTTGACCACCTTGCCCACGCGGCGCTCGTACAGCGCGTTCGCGGTCTCCTTCGTGGACTCGATCTCGTCGGTCAGGCGGCGGACGTCGTCGGAGGCGAAGGGGTCGTCGGCCGCCGCCACCGCGCGCTCGCGTTCGTCTTTCAACTGGGCGATGTAGGCGGCGACGTTCTCGTAGAACTCGTCGCGCAGGTGCTGGAGGCTGTCCTTCTGACGCTCAGCCCGCTGGACGCTGCGTAGTTCTTCGAGGTTCATCGTCGGTCGTGTTCGCGTTCGGGGGTCACGTCGGGTCGGGGTTTCTCCGCGCGCTCGCGTGCGAGGAGGAACACGCCCACGCACTCACGAACCGAGACGACACCCTCCTCCATCCTAAACCTGTCGCCGTCCATCCAAACGGGGCCGGGCTCGGTCACCTCGATCTCGATCTCGCGGTCGGTGAACGGTTCGGCGACCGCGTCGACGAGTGGGTCGAACGAGTCGACCCCGTCGACAGGCACGCGTTGGACCACGAGGCCGGTTCCGCCGTGGAGGCTCCCGGGGAAGCGAATGAGCCGCCGGAGGTCCGTCGTCACCGGTTCGTCGATGGGTGCGGTCTCGGCGGTCACCGTCTCGCGGGCGAGCGCCTCGACCAGGGTGCGGACGCCGGGACCACCCGCTTCGAGGTTACCCGTCCTGATCGCCTCCGGCGTCGACTCGACCGCCCCGAGCACCGTCCGCGCGCGCTTCTCCCCGATGCCGTCGAACTCCCGCAGGCGGTCGACGGCGTCCGCCTCGTCCATCCCGCAGAGTTCGTCGACGAACGAGAGGAGTCGACGGTGGGTCCGTCGGCCCCACCCGCCCTCGGTCTTCAGCACGCGGCGGGTCGTCCCCCGGTTCGACTCGGTCCGAACCAGCCCTTCGAGATCGAGGTCGATCGCGCGGAGGTAGTCGACGATCTCGCGCCGCGCCGCCGAATCCAGGCTTCGAACCCGGTCGTCGCGCACGTGGACGTGATAGCCCCGCCCGCCCGAGAACACCACCTGCAACGCCTCGTCGGCGAAGCCGAGATCGTCGGTCAGGAGGTCGAGCAACCGCACGAGTGCCTGCTTGCACTCGCCGAGCATCTCCGGGTACGGCGTCGACTCGTCGACCCCGTCGAGGTGGTCGCCGTCGAGGTCGAAGACGAGGTCGGCGCCCTGCCACCCTTTCTCGTCCATCGTTCCCGCGCCGGGATCGTGGTACTCCGCGGCCGAGAAGTAGACGTGCCGCGGCCCTTCGTCGCCGAGGAAGGTGCCCACGTCGCCGAGGTCGAACAGCGACTTGTGTCGGACCATCGTGGTCCCGCCGGCGGTCCAGGGGATGTAGCCCCACTCCCGTGACTCCGCACCGGGAGGGAGGTCGACGTCGGTCGACGCGTAGTACGCGCGGAACCGACGGCGAAGGTAGTCGCGGGTCGTGGGGTCCATGACGGCTGAGGTTGTCGAGGGGCCGGTAAAATCGTTGTGTCTCCGCCGTGGACGACCTCGACTCGACGACCCTCCTCACGGCGAGACGGTTAAGTCACTTACTCACAAACGTCGTCCATTGAACTCGGGGGGCCAACGACGAGACCGCGCGGAGTGACGCCGTTCGCCGCTGCTAGTGATGACGGCGAATTTACTACAACTACGGTAGTAACCATTACCGAAAGTATAAATAATCCCTATACTAACACATCGAACTGTAATGGTTGATACTGAGCCACACGACGGTGGATCGGGTGTGTCGCGTCGAAGTTTCGTCAAGGCGGCCGGGGCGTCGGGCGTCGCAGTCGGGCTCGCCGGCTGTGTGAGCACCGGCGGCGGTGACGGGGGGAGCGGCGACGGCGGCTCCGGTGGCTCGACCGACACGCCGATCAACACCGACGCACCGACCGAGGAGATCACGATCCAGTGGGCGGCGGACACGCGCGTCGCGGACTCCTCCGACGAGGTGATCCAGGCGATGCGGGAGGCGGGGCTTCCGGACAACATCAACGTCGAGATCCTCGCGGGGTCGCAGGTCACCGACAACCGGCAGTCGCAGTATCAGCAGTGGCTGAGTTCGGGTCGCGAGGACCCCACTCTCCTCATGATGGACAGCGGGTGGACGATCCCGTTCATCGCCCGCGAACAGCTCCAGAACCTGAGCCAGTCGCTCCCGAACGAGATGGTGAGCCAGATCGAGGAGAACTACTTCGAGGCGTCGGTCAACACCGCACAGGGGGCGGACGGTGACCTGTACGGCATCCCGCTGTTCCCGGACTTCCCGACGATGCAGTACCGCAAAGACCTGCTTCGTGAGGCCGGCTACGGCGACTCCGACTTCGAAACCTGGGCCACCGAGTCCATGTCGTGGGCGGAGTTCTCGCAGGTCACCCGAGAGGCGATGGACGCCAACGCCGACGCGGACAACTCCTACGGGAACGCCGACCAGCAGTACGGCTACACGTTCCAGGCGAACGCCTACGAGGGGCTGTCGTGCTGTGACTTCAACGAGTTCATGACCTCCTGGGGCGGCGCGTACTTCGGCGACCCCTCCCAGAACCTCTTCGGCCCGGTCGGAGACCGCCCGATCACCATCGACGAGGAGGCCGTCCTGCAGTCGATCCGGATGGTCCGGAAGTTCATCCACGGCTCGGACGACCCCGAGGCGCTCGGCGAGGAGTACGCGGGCAACATCGCCCCCGAGGCGGTGCTCCAGTGGACCGAGGAGCCCTCGCGGTCGCCCTTCACGAACGGCGCGACGGTGATGCACCGCAACTGGCCGTACTCGATCGTCATCAACGGCGCGGAGGACGTCTTCGGCGAGGACCTCGGCGTTATGCCGATCCCGTACGGTGTCCCCGAGAGCGAGGCGCAGTACCCGATGACCGGCGGCCCGGTCGCCGCCCTCGGCGGCTGGCACATGACGATGAACCCGAACTCGTCGTCGGCGAAGAAGCAGGCGGCAGTGCAGGTCCTGCGCACGATGATGCAGGACTCGTTCAAGCTCGAGATCTTCCGCATCATCGGCTGGATCCCGCCGGAGCCGTCCCTGCTCGACTCCAGCGAGGCCGCCGAGGTCGACGTGATCGGCCGGTACACCCAGCAGCTGAAAGTCGCCGGCGAGAACGCTATCCCGCGGCCCGTCACCGTCGTCTGGCCACAGCAGTCCGGCCGGATCTCCACGCAGGTCAACGCCACGTACGCGCGGGAAAAGTCGCCCGAACAGGCGATGTCGGATCTCAAGTCGCAGCTCCAGCAGATCGAGAACAGCGCCTAAGTACCCACGGGACACTGTCACACACGCACACACATGGCAACTGAACAACGAACCGAGGAAGGCGTCCGCACGCGGTCGGGGCCGCTTGTGGGTATCACCCGCTGGATGGAGAACCTCTCGGAGGCGCAGTACGCGTATCTCCTGTTGATCCCAGCGTTGGTGCTGCTTCTCGTCATCGCCATCTACCCGTTGGCGTCGACGTTCCTGATGTCGTTGTCGGCGGACGCCCTCACCGGCTCCGCTCGGCTCGGTGAGTTCGTCGGCTTCCAGAACTACGTACAGCTGCTGACCGGACAGATCGACTTCAAACTCCCCGCGCCGTTCCTGCCCAGTGGCGGGACGGCGTTCATCCAGAGCGCACTGGGCGTGACGCTCGTCTTCACCGCTCTCAGCGTGCTGTTCGAGACGATCATCGGCTTCGGCCAGGCGCTCGTTCTCGACCAGGAGTTCCGCGGCCGGCGGTGGGTCCGCGTCGCCATCATCATCCCGTGGGCGGTGCCGATCGTTATCCAGGGGATGATCTTCTTCCTGATGTTCCAGCCGAACATCGGCTTCCTCATCGGCTCGGCGGAGAACCCGACACTGCTCAACCAACTGGGCATCAGCACGACACCGCTGCGGAACACGGTCGACTCGCTGACGCTCATCATCATCGCCGACGTCTGGAAGACCACGGCGTTCATGGCGCTTTTGATCCTCGCGGGGATGCAGAGCATCGACCGCTCGCTGTACAACGTCGCCAAGGTCTCCGGTGCGTCGCCGTGGCAGCGTTTCAAGATGATCACGCTCCCGCTGATCCTGCCGACCATCCTCGTCGCGATGCTGTTCCGGACCATCGCCGCGATGCGCGTCTACGGGATCATCGAGACGATGGCGGGCTGTTCGACGGTGCCGTCGCTGTCGTGTCTCGTCGTGACGACGTTCAACTCACGGCTGTACGGCACCTCGGCGACCGTCGCGTTCGTGACCGCGGCCATCATCGCGGTCGTGGTCTCGATCTACATCGTCAAGTTCGCCGACGCCGAGGGAGGTGCGTTCTAGATGGCGACCGACAACCCGGCGAAAGAGATGGGCCAGATGGAGGACGCGCCGATCTCGCGCGGGCCGCTCGCCACCTGGGTGAGCAAGGTCATCAAGAACCCCGAGCGCGCGTACCGCGCGATGTTCTACGTGCTCACCATCTTCTTCCTGATCACGACGCTGTTTCCCTTCTACTGGCTGCTCGTGCTCGCGCTCACGCCGAACCAGGCCATCTCGAACATGGGGCTCGTCCCCAAGGGGTTCAACCCCGGCGTCTTCGTCACGATGTTCGAGCGGGTGCCGTTCCACCTCTACATGTTCAACAGCTTCGTTCTCGGCATCTCAACGACCGTCATCGTGCTGCTGCTGGCGTCGCTCGCCGGCTACGTGTTCGGACGCCTCCGGTTCCCCGGGAAGAACGTACTGATGCTCGCCATCCTGGCGATCTCGTACTTCCCGCCGGCGGCGTTCCTCATCCCGCTGTTCCAGTTGTTCACTGGGAACGTGGCTTTGACGTTCATGATACCGGGCTTGCCCGAGATCACAGTCGCGTCACCGGACACGTTCAACACGCCGATCCCGATGGTGATGCCGTTCAGCGCGCTGTTCCTGCCGCTGTCGATATTCATCCTCACGACGTTCTACGGCCAGATCCCCGACGGTCTGGAGGACGCCGCGCGGGTGGAAGGTACCACCAGACTCGGCGCGCTGTTCCGCGTCATCATCCCGCTGTCGGCACCCGGTGTCGCGACCGCCGGCGTGCTGACGTTCATCTCGGTGTACAACGAGTTCTTCTTCTCGTTCCTGATGAACAACGGCGAGGCCTCGTCGTGGGCACCGATCGTCGCCGGTATCCTGAAGTATCAGGGCCAGTTCGACACGCCGTACAACCTGATGGCGGCTGCGAGTATCGTCGGGGTTCTGCCCGTGGCAATCCTGGTCATCATCGCTCAGGAGCGGATCGTGAGCGGACTGACCGCCGGAGCACTCAAGGAGTAATACAATGGGAGACGTCAAACTCGAGAACGTGTACAAGCGGTACGAAGACGTAACGGCAGTCGACGACATGAACATCCACATCAGGGACGGCGAATTCGTCTGTCTCGTCGGTCCCTCAGGGTGTGGGAAGTCCACGACGATGGAGATGGTCGCCGGACTCACCATCCCCTCGGAGGGGAAGGTGTTCATCGGCGGGCGTGAGGTGACGAACCTCCCGCCGAAGGACCGCGGCATCGCGATGGTGTTCCAGAACATCGCGCTGTTCCCGCACATGGACGTCTACGACAACATCTCCTTCGGGCTCCGACTGCGGGACTTCGACAAGGAGGAGATCGACCGCCGCGTCGAGCGCGCCGCGGAGATCGTCCAGATCACTAACATGCTCGAGCGCATGCCCGACGAGATGTCCGGCGGGCAGCGTCAGCGCGTCGCTATCGCCCGCGCGATCGTCCGGAACCCCGAAGTGTTCCTGATGGACGAGCCGCTGGCCAACCTCGACGCCAAGCTCCGCGTCCACATGCGCACGGAGCTGCAGCGCCTCCACAAGGAGCTGCAGACGACGATTATCTACGTGACGCACGACCAGGCCGAGGCGATGACGATGAGCGACCGGATCGCGGTCATCGACTCGGGCAACCTCCAGCAGATCGATCCGCCGCTGGTCTGTTACAACGAACCGGCGAACATGTTCGTCGCGACGTTCATCGGCTCGCCGGCGATGAACATGGTCGACGGGCGCATCACCGAGGACGGCTGGAGCAACGACAACATCTCGGTCGACTTCGACCCCTCGCAGTACGGCGTCACGCCCGGCGACGAGGTCGCGATGGGGATCCGGCCCGAAGACGTCTACCCGGTCGACAAGGCGGGCAGCCTCGAGAGCCAGACGAAGGTCATCAGCGCCGACACGGACGTCATGGAGCCGATGGGCGACGAGACGTTCGTCTACCTCCTCCTCTCGGAGGACGCCCAGATCGACCTCGAAGAGGGCTCCGGCAGCGGGCAGTTGCTCATGAGCGTCTCGCCCGACACGCCAATCGAGGAGGACCAGACCATCGAGGTCGTCCTCGACCGCTCGAAGGTCCACCTGTTCGATCGTGAGACCGGCGAGGCGATCCAACACGGCCTCGACGGACTCACCAGTCCCGGCAGTGCGGCCGAAGCCGCCGAGAGCGACGACTGAGACCGGGCGGTCCGTTCCGGCCGCGTCAGACTCGCGTTCTTTTGACATCGGCCCGTCGAGCCACCGCACCCGGCGACGGACACCGCTCGACGTCTGCCGTCGGCCCGGTCGAAACGAGAGTTTAAATCACGGTGCGCCGCTACGTCCACCCGTGAGCGACCCTCTCCCGACCGGCTGTGAGCCGCTCGACGACCTCCTCGGCGGCGGCGTCGAGCGCGGTGCCGTCACGCAGGTGTACGGCCCGCCCGCCGCCGGCAAGACGAACTTCGCGCTGTGTGCCGCCGTCCGCGCCGCCGCCGACGGCGTCGCCGTCTACGTCGACACCGAGGGGCTGTCGCCGTCGCGGTTCGAGCAGGTCGCATCGGCGGTCGGCGACGTCGACGACCTCGCCTCCCGCGTCGTGGTCTCGGACGCCCACGACTTCGAAGAGCAAGAGCAGGCGGTCCGGGACGTCGCCGACTTCGCCGAACGGGCGGACCTCGTCGTCGTGGACTCGGTCACGGGCTTTTATCGACTGGAACGGACCGACGGCGACGAGGGCGAGACGCTCCGACGCGTCGCCAGACAGGTCACCCACCTCCTGTCGCTCGCCCGTCGACACGACCTCGCGGTCGTCCTGACGAACCAGGTGTTCACCGACCCCGACGCCGACCGTACGCGGCCGCTCGGCGGGCACACGCTCGAACACTGGACGGGCGTCGTCGTCCGCCTGGACCGGTTCCGCGGGGGGAAACGACGGGCGACGCTCGAAAAACACGGGTCGAAACCGGCGGGCGAGACCGCGACGTTCCAGATTTCCGACCGGGGGCTGGAGGCGGTCGAGGAGTTCTGAACCGACCGGGGGAGGGTCGTGGACCGACTACAGGTCGCCGAGCTTGCGGAGGAGCTGTCCGCGGTACTTCTCGTCGGCGTTGATCCCTTTCACCTCGAGGACGTTCCGTTCGAGTTTGTCGAGCGCGACGTGGAAGCCGTGTTCGGCCCCGTACCCCTCGCCCGACCCCGCGACCTGACCGTGGCTCGTTCGGAGGCGGATCTGACACTGGATCAGGGGCGTGCCGCGGAGCTTCTCTTTGTGCTCGTGGAAGCGAACGTGGGCGTGGTGGACCTGCATCTCCTGGTACTTGTCGACCACGCTGGTGATCGAGCTCGTGATCTCCTCGCGGGAGATCGTATCGAGCAGCGAGACGTTCGTGATCTGGACGTCCATCCGCTCTTCTTCGGTGAACGTGAGCGCGCGCAGAACGTCCGTCTTGGTCACGACGCCCGCGATCCCGTCGTCCTCACCCGTGACGACCAGGCCGGCGACGTCGTTTTCGAGCATCCGCGACACCGTCTCGCGGACGGATTCGTCGGGGGTCGCCGTCAGCACGGGGCTCGTCATCAGGTCGTACACCGGCAGATCGAGCATCCGGTCGATGTCGCCCCGGCGGTCGTGTCGACCCTGTCGACGGTCGTCGCGGATGACGAAGTCGACGATGTCGTGGGTCGTGATGACGCCCGCGAGCCGGCCGCCGTCGTCGGTGACCGGGAGCCGGGAGATACCGTGTTCGCGCAGCAGGTTGATCGCGCGCCCGATGCGGTCCTTTTCGCCGATGGTCACGACCTCCGCTGTGAATATCTGCTCGACGACCAGTGCGTCGAGGTTCTCGATGACCGCGTCGAGGATCGCGTCCTCGGTGATGACGCCGGCGAGCTTCTCGCCCTCGTACACCGGTGCGATCTTTACGTCACCCTCGACGAGCATCCGCGCCACCTCGCGGACGTCCTCGTACCGGTCGATCTTGGGGGCCGACCGGACCAGCGCGGCCGCCTTCGTGTTATCCTCGACGTGCGATTTGACGAGCTGTTTCTCGCTGATGATCCCTACGTAGCCCCCGTCGTTCGTCACGATGAGGCCCTTGGGGTTCTCGCGGTCGAAGATCGACCGGATCTTGCCCAGCCGTTTGTCCGCGTCGACCTCGATGAAGTCAGGAAGGGTGATCTCAGAGATATCCATAGTCCAAGGTGACCCTACATCCCGGGCGCTCTTGAACTTTCGTCCTCTTTCCAGGAGATGACGCCCACTGCGTGCGCTCTTGTCCGATCGACCCCGTGCGAGTCCCGTCGTGTCCCGGTGTGTCATCCGGACGCTCACGCGAACTCCGCTGGTCCTCTCGCGGTTCGCGGTCCCGTCCACGGCTGCACGGGCGAAGACACGTGTTCGTGACAGAGCCCGGAGTGGATGGCGGTTCGCGAAAAGTACCGGTCGGGTGTGCGCCGACCGGAGTCCCTGGCCGGCCGAGCTGAACGGCTCAGTCGCGCTTCACACCGGGGTTCGTGACGGCACCGTTCGCCGCGGAGTCGAACGCCTGGCCGTACTTCGCGAGGACACCCGTCGCGT
Source organism: Salinigranum marinum (assembly GCF_024228675.1). Classification (NCBI taxonomy): domain Archaea; kingdom Methanobacteriati; phylum Methanobacteriota; class Halobacteria; order Halobacteriales; family Haloferacaceae; genus Salinigranum; species Salinigranum marinum. Next base: position 3,884,247 of record NZ_CP100461.1, read on the forward strand.
AGTTCGGCTCGCTCGGCTCCCACGCCTCGCGCCGACGCTTCATCTCCTTGTCGCTCACATCGACCGAGAGCTCGCGGCTGGGGATGTCGACCGTGATCTCGTCGCCGTCTTCGAGCAGCGCGATCGGGCCGCCGACGGACGCTTCGGGCGCGACGTGCCCGATCATCGGGCCGCGCGTCGCTCCCGAGAACCGCCCGTCGGTAATGAGCGCGACGTCGTCCTCGTGGCCCTGGCCGACGACCGCGGCGGTGACGCCGAGCATCTCGCGCATCCCGGGGCCGCCCTGTGGGCCTTCGTTTCGGATGATGATGACGTCGCCCGACTCGATCTCGCCCTCCTGGACGTACTCCATCGCGTCCTCCTCGTTCTCGAACAATCGGGCGGGCCCCGCGTGGTGGAAGGCATCGTCGCCCGTCACCTTCAGCACGGCACCGTCGGGCGCGAGGTTCCCCTCGAGGATCTTGATCGCGCCCTCGGCCTGCTTGGGCTCCTCGACAGCGTAGAGGAAGTCCGCGTCGATCTCGTCGTCCGCGGGGAGATTGAGCGTCGCCAGTTCCTCTGCGACGGTGCGGCCGGTGACGGTCATGGCGTCGCCGTGGAACAGCCCCGCGTCGAGGAGGCGGCGGATGACGATCGGGACGCCGCCGATCTCGAAGAGGTCGTTCATCACGCGCTGGCCGCCCGGCTGGAGGTCGGCGATCTTCGGCGTCCGTCGACTGATCGCGTCGAAATCGGCGAGTTCGAGATCGACCCCCGCCTCCCGGGCGAGCGCCAGGAGGTGCAGGACGCCGTTCGTCGAGCCGCCGATGGCCGTCTGCAGGGCGATCGCGTTCTCGAACGACTCCCGCGTGAGGATGTCCGAGGGCCGGCGATCCGCTTCGATGCAGTCGAGGACGAGCTCGCCGGCCTCACGAGCGACGTCGTACCGCGACTCGTGCTCGGCGGGCGCCCCGGCGCTCCCCAGCGGGGCCAGCCCTAACGCTTCGGAAATCGAAGCCATGGTGTTCGCGGTGAACATCCCACCGCAGGACCCCGCACCGGGACAGGCGTGCCGTTCGAGGTCGTCGAGTTCCTCGGCGCTCATCTCGCCCTGGGCGTAGCCGCCAACTCCTTCGAACACCTGGACGATGGTGACGTCACGGCCGTCGTGCTGGCCGGGCATGATCGACCCGCCGTACAGGAACACGCTCGGGAGATCGGTCCGGATGGCGGCCATCATCATCCCGGGGAGGTTCTTGTCACAGCCGGCGACGGTGACGAGGCCGTCCATCCGCTCGCCGAAGGCGACGAGTTCGACCGAGTCGGCGATGACTTCGCGGGAGATGAGCGACGCCTTCATCCCCTCGGTCCCCATCGAGATGGCGTCCGAGATGGTGATCGTGCCGAACTCGATGGGCATCCCACCCGCGCCGTCGACGCCGCCGATGGCCGCGTCGGCGACGTCGTCGAGGTGGACGTTACACGGCGTGATGTCCGCGGCGGGGTTGGCCACGCCGACCATCGGCGAGGAGAGGTCCTCGTCGTCGAAGCCCATCGCGCGGAACATCGCGCGGTGGGGCGCACGCTCGGCCCCCTCCGTCACGTCCCGGCTCGGGAGGGCCGCCTCCTTCCGACCGGAGAACTGTTCGGCGTCGTCTCGTTCGGGAGGTTCCTGCTGGCTCATATCCGGGAGTTGCGCCGCGGACGCTTAAATGACCGTCACTGCCGGCAACGTCCGTGTCGCGCGCCTCACTCCTCGTCTTCGTCCTCGTCGCGCCGCGCCAGCCCCGCGAGGTGCCCGGCCGCCTTGACGGCGATCTCCCCGCCGAGGCGGGCCGCGTTCTCGCTCCCCGGGAGGCAGAACACGGGGACGTTCTCGACGATGCCCGCCGTCGCGCGCGTCGCCACGATCATGACGCCCACCTCGTCGTACGACTCCCGCCGGAAGAGTTCGCCGAACCCCGGGAGCCGTTTGGCGAACAGCCGTTCGGCGGCCTCGACGGTCACGTCGTCGGGCGTCACGCCCGTCCCGCCGGAGGTCACGACCGCGTCGACGTCGTCCCGCTTCGCGAGGCTCCCCAGCGCCGACTGTACGCCGTCGTAGTCGTCCCCGACGAGGTCGCGCGTCACGACCTCGTGGCCCGCGGACTCGAAGGCGTGGGAGACGGCGTCGCCAGCGGGGTCGTCGTCGAGCGACCGCGACGACGAGACCGTGAGCACCGCGACCCCGAGCGTCTCGACGTCGTGGTGGTGGTGACCGTGACCGTGCTCGTGATCGTGACCGTGTCCGTGATGATGACCCTCTCCGCCGTCGTCACCGTGGCCGTGACCCTCCTCGTCGTCGTCACCGTGACCGTGGTCGTGCTCGCCTGCCCCGTGCGCGTGGTGGTCCTGCTCGTCGCTCATGCACGCCCGTTTCGGTCGACGGGGCAAAACTCTCACCCCGATCGGCGCACGGACAGCCGCCGGCAGGCGTCCCGTCCGAAACGGCCGTGGCGAGTCGACGGTGCGGCGACGTCGTCTCCGGTGACGTCCTCACTCCGACCGTCGCCCGGCGGCGTCACGCGTCTCGAGCGGGTCGATACCCATCCGGAACCCCGGGCTGTACTGGACGACCGGCTCCGTCGTCGGACGCGGGAGGTCGGCCGCCTCGAACAGCGTGTTCCGCCGGATCTCCGCCTCCACCGGCCGGAGTTCCCACGGCTCTCGGGAGATGGTGCCGACCCGTACCCCGCCGTGGTTCCCGTCCCCGACCTGGAGGGCGTCGACCCGGCGATCCTCGCCGGCGGGGAAGAAAAAGCGGAATCGCTCGACGCAGAACGATTCGATTGTCTCCCGGTCGGCCTCGAACACCGGCCCGGTCGGGCGGTACCGCGCCCCGAAGCGGGCCGCCGGCGTCGCCCCGCCCCGGCGACGACTCCGGAACGTGATCCGGCCGTCGCGTCGCGTCAGCCGCATCGTCGCGTGGTGAAACGGGAGGCCGAACCCGCGCTGACCCGCGAGGGCGGCGACCCGACGGCCGGTGTCGAGCGAGAGGAAGTAGACACCGGAGTCGCCGTCCATCGTCACGTACGTCCGGAGGTTGAGCTGTGGCGTCGCCCCGACCGACGTCGGTGGCGTCGTCGGACCGACCCCGACGGCACCGTTCTCCAGTGCGAGGACGCTCACCCACGCGGTGCCGTCGAACGTCTCCAGCGTGAGCGCGTCCGGGACGTGCCTGGAGAGGGCCTCGGAATCCATCGGCCAGTGGGCGAACAGCACGTCCCGCCCGGTGACGGTGAACAGTGGCGGCATTCGGTTGCTGTGGAGGACTCCGGGCACGTCAACCCGGGGTGTCTCTCTCGGTCGAGGTTCGACCGTCGCGGCCACTCGTCACTGCCGGGATAGTTATCACCCGCTAACCATACTGTTTTATCATTTCGCTCGGACTCCCGAGTATGAAAGCCGTCCAGTTCTCGGAGCACGGCGACCGTGACGTCATCGAGTACGGCGACTTCCCCGACCCCGAAATCGACCGCGACGAGGTGCTCGTCGACATCAAGGCCGGCGGGCTGAACTATCTCGACGTCTGGACTCGCCGCGGCATGCCCATCCTCGACCTCGAGTTCCCGCACATCCCCGGGAGCGACGGGGCGGGGGTCGTGAGCGAGGTCGGCGAGAGCGTCACCCGGTTCGAGGTCGGCGACCACGTCGCGGTCGCACCCGGGAAGTACTGCGGGAAGTGTGAGTTCTGCCGCGACGGCGAGGAGTCGATGTGCGTCTCCTACCACCTGATCGGGGAACACATCCGCGGCGTCCACTCCGAACTGGCCGCCGTCCCCGAGGAGAACCTGATTTCCGTCCCTGACCACGTCGACTGGGAGACCGCGGCGTCGGCGTCGCTCGTCTTCCAGACCGCCTGGCGGATGCTCATCAGCCGGGGGGAACTCGGCCCGAGCGAGTCGGTGCTCGTCCTCGGCGCGTCCGGGGGCGTGGGCCACGCGGCCGTCCAGATCGCCGACCACGTCGGCGCGGAGGTGTACGCGACGGCCTCGACGGACGAGAAACTCGGCTACGCCGAACAGTGCGGTGCCGACCACGTCATCAACTACGAGGACGACGATTTCGCCGCCGAGATCCGCGAACACACGGGCAAGCGCGGCGTCGACATGGTCGTCGACCACATCGGCGAGGCCACCTACCCCGACTCGCTGAAGTCGCTGGCGAAGGGCGGTCGGATCGTCACCTGCGGCGCGACGACCGGTGGCAACCCAGGGGCGGGGCTGAACCGGATCTTCTGGAACCAGCTCTCGGTCATCGGGTCGACCATGGCCACGCCCGGCGAGATCGACGACGTCCTCCCGCTGGTGTGGGACGGGACGTTCGAGTCGCACGTCCGCGCCAGCCTGCCGATGAGCGAGGCCGCCCGCGCCCACGAGATGCTGGAGAACCGTGAGGGCTTTGGGAGCGTGGTCGTAAGGCCAGACAGTGAGCTCTGAGACCGACGAGGGCTACGTCCACCGGCCGGATGCGGCCGACGCCGAACACGCCCCCGGGACCGACCGGGTCGACCGGGTCGACCGGGCCGACGACGAGGAGGCGGCACCACTTCCCGGCCCGAAGCCGACCGGCTTCGGCGACCGCGGGTGGGTGCTCGTCGCCACGGTCGTCCTCGCGTTCCTCGTCGTCCCCGGGGTCATCTACCTCCGCCCGGCACTCCCGGGAGAGGCCGGCCTGTCGTTCGTCGTCGCGATGCTGATACTCCCGCTCGTCCCGGCCGTCATGCTGGGCCTGACGGCGGTCTGGTCGATGCGTGCCAGTCGGCGACGCTGACGCCCGGAAGCGCCTCACGGACCGCCGCGTTCTCCCCCGATCCGTCCGGTTTCTCGACCGTCCGGTTCTCGATACCGAGATTCGAGTGCGATCGACGAGCGGTTCTATAAAAAAGATCGCGGCAACGCTTTTGACTGATCGTGTGTTGGTACCGTATTGCACGGCATGTTCGAACAGTTCTCAAGCGGCTACTACCTCGGCCGCCTGTACGTCGAGCCGTACGACGGCGACCACGCTGTCATCCACGGAGACGACCACGTACGGGTGAACGAGCACCTCTACACCACGGGCGAGGGTGTCGAGCGGACGGACGCCCCGCTGGTGATGAAACTGGACAGCGGTGGACACTTCCCGGTTCTCGGCGACGACGCCGTCCCGACAGGCACACTCGCCCTTCCCACACCGCTCGCGCCGGGGGACCTCCCCGACCGCCGCGAGGTGCTCCTCGCGAAGGCCGACCGGGCGACAGAACTCCTCCGGTACGCCGGTTGGACGCCGCCCGAGGGTCGCTGACGCGCACGAGGGTCGATCCTGATACTCGGGACCGATCGTATAAGTTCCCTCCCCACGGTCTCGAACCCATGCTCGACGAGTTGCTCGGCCGCGCCGAGCTGAAAGAGCGCATCGACGCCCTCGAAGCGGAACTCGACAGCTACGAGGCCCGCTACGAGGCCGAGTCCGAACGGCGTGCCGACGCGGTCCGAGCGCGACAGGAGGCCGAAGAGCGGGTCAACCGTCTCGAAGACCGCATCGCCGACCTCGAAGGCCGACTCGACCGCGACGAGGACGGAACAGAGGTCGCGTTCCGCGGCCGGGAGGCGCTCGCTGGGGGTCGACTCCGCGAGGTGTGGTCGCGGCTCCGCTCGCTCGACACCGACGCCGAGGGGGCGCTCACGGCGTTCGTCGACGACGGCCTCCCCGACCCGGTCGCCGCGGCGGTCGGCGACCGCGCGCCGCTCGTCCGTCGCGCCGCCCCCTGTCTCGTCTGCGCCGACGACGCCGGCCTCGTCGCGGTCGCGCTCGACCCGCCCTGTCCTCCCGCCCCGTTCGTCGCGTGGGACGCGGGGTTTCGGATCGACGATGCGTGGGTTCTCCCCCAGGACGGCGACGCGCTCGCGCTCCTCCGGTCGGACCTGTTCGTCGTCGGCACCTACGACGAGGGGGAGTGGACCATCGCCGAGACGGTCGAGAGCGACGTCAAGAGCGCCCACTCGAAGGGCGGCTTCTCGCAGGGACGGTTCGAGCGCCGCCGCGACGCGCAGGTCGCCGAGCACGTCGACCGGGCGCGTTCCGCTCTGGACGGGGTCGACCGCGATCGGCTGCTGGTCGCCGGCGAGCGGACGGTCCTCGGTGCGTTCGAGGCGCGCGCGGATCACGTCGCCCGCGTCGACGCCAGCGGCGACCCCGAGGCGGCGTTCGAGGCCGCCGTCGAGGACTTCTTCACCACCCGGCTGTCGCTGCTGTGAGTGGCGTGTGCGTTCGGACGTCGCCGGGGTCGCCGACGAGACCGAGCGCGCGGCGGTAGCCGGTGCGCAGCGAAATGCCTCTCCCTCCCCAGCCGACTCGTTCGCTCTCTCTCTCTCTCCGGTCGATCGCCCACTCGCCCCTCGCGCGTTCACTCGCTTCGCTTCGCTTTCGCGCGCCCCCGCATCGGAACACGGTGCGGTGGCGCGGCCGGGGCGACGCCACGTCGCCCCGCCGCCCGAGGTCTTCGTATCCAAGCCACGCGAGCGAATCGGCTGGGGAGGCCGTGGCGTATCGCCGCCCTAGCGACTGCCTTCGTCCCGTCTCGACTGCTCGCCTCCGACGACCGACGTGGCGCTCGACCCGTTCCCGACGACTCGTACTCACCACCTCCGAGACGCTCTCACCGCACCGACTGCCACGACCGGGCGAGAGCGATGACCGGTTTTTAAGAACGGCCTCGCTGTGGAAATGGTATGAACGCCCAGCCGACGCGCGTGGCCGTCCTCGCCCACGACCTCTTTCCCCACCGTGCGAAGACCGCGACGGGCGTCCTCCGCTACGCCGACTACGACGTCGCCGCGGTCCTCGACCGCTCGAACCCCGGCACCCGAGCCAGCGACCACCTCTCGCTCCCCGACGGGCGGGACGCACCGATCGTCGAATCGATGGCCGACGCGCTCTCGGAGGGAGAAATCGACGCGCTCGTCGTCGGCATCGCCCCCATCGGCGGCGGCTTCGACGAGTCGTGGCGGGGGGACGTCGAACGCGCGCTCGAAGCCGGTCTCGACGTGATCTCCGGGTTGCACTACTTCCTCGCCGAGGACGACGAGTTCGCCGCCCTGGCCGAGGCACACGGCGCGACCATCCACGACGTCCGCAAGCCACACCCCGACCTGACGGTGAGCGAGGGGCGCGCGAGCGAAGTCGACGCCGACGTCGTCCTCACCGTCGGAACGGACTGCTCCGTCGGGAAGATGACCGTCTCGCTCGAACTCACCCGGGCGGCCCGCGAGCGGGGGATCGACGCCGGGTTCGTTCCAACGGGACAGACCGGTATCATGATCGCCGGGTGGGGCAACCCCATCGACCGCGTCGTGAGCGACTTCACCGCGGGTGCCGTCGAGGAGATGATCCTCGAGATGGGCGACACACACGACGTGCTGTTCGTCGAGGGGCAGGGTAGCATCGTCCACCCGGCGTACTCCGCCGTGACCTGCGGCATCCTCCACGGCGCGATGCCCGACGCGATTGTGCTCTGTCACGTCGCGGGCCGCGAGGCGATCCACGGCTACGAGTCCACGGCGATTCCCGACCCCGGGACGTACGTCGACCTCTACGAAGACCTCGCCGGGCCGGTCCACCCCGGCGAGGTGGTCGCGGGCGCGGTCAACACGTCGTCGATCGACTCCGACGCGGCCGCGCGTGAGGCGCTCGACGCGTTCGGCTCGCAGGTCGGGGGGCCGGCGACCGACCCTATCCGCTTCGACGCCGACGAACTCCTCGACGCCGTGTTGGACGCATGATCACGGGCGAGTTCGAGCGTGTCTCCCTGCCGCTGGCCGACGCCTTTACCATCTCCCGCGGCACCCAGGACGTCGCCGAGAACGTCCTCGTCCGCCTCACCGACGAGGGCGGCATGACCGGCCACGGCGCGGCCGCGCCGTCGCCGCACTACGGCGAGACGGCCGACACCGTCGAGGCGGTCCTCCCCGACCTCCTTGACGTCGCCGAATCCGTCGGCGACCCGCACGCGCTCGATCGCATTGAGCGCCGCATGCACCACCGTGTCCGCGGCAACCCTGCCGCACGCGCCGCCGTCTCGGTCGCCCTCCACGACCTGGCGGCCAAGCGGCTCGGCGTCCCGCTCTACCGCATGTGGGGCCTCGACGCCGCTGAGTGCCCGCCGACGTCCTTCACGATCGGCCTCGATACCACGGAACGAGTCCGGGAGAAGACGGCCGACGCCGTCGAGGCGGGCTATTCGACCCTGAAACTCAAACTCGGTACCGACCGCGACGCGGAACTCCTCGACGCGGTACGCGAGGCCGCCCCCGACGCCACCCTCCGCGTCGACGCCAACGAGGCGTGGACGCCCCACGAGGCCGTCGAAAAGTCACGGCTCCTGGCCGACCACGGCGTCGAGTTCGTCGAGCAGCCGATCCCGGCCGACCACCACGACCGGTTGCGGTTCGTCCACGAGCGCTCGGCGGTCCCGGTGGCGGTCGACGAGTCGGTCGTGACCCTCGCCGACGTCCCCCGGGTCGCCGACCGGTGTGACGTGGTGAACCTCAAGCTGATGAAGTGTGGTGGCCTCCGCGAGGCCCGCCGGATGATCCACACGGCCCGCGCGCACGGGCTGGAGGTGATGCTCGGCTGTATGGTCGAGACGAACGCCGCCATCGCCCCCGCCTGTCACCTCGCCCCGCTGCTCGACTACGCCGACCTCGACGGCGCGCTTCTCCTCGCCGACGAGGGGGACGCATACGACGGTCTCGACCTCTCCGACGGCGTGATCCGCCTGCCGGACGACCGGAGCGGGACTGGCGCGGAACCGATCTGACGGGGTCGGCCGACCATGGCTCCCCTCCTGCCGTCCGCCGGCGTCGCTGTCGTCCTCTTGGTCGTCCCGCTCGTCGCGACGATCGGATTCGCGGTCTGGGTCCACCGCGATGCCACCGCCCGCGGGAGCGACCGCGCGCTCGGGTGGGCGATGCTGACCGCGCTCGTCGGACTCGGCGCGACCGCCTAGCTGTTCGTCCGGGGTCGGATCGGCACGCGAACGTATCATCGAACCACGACCGAACGCGTCGCGCTCGCGGTCTGGGTCGGCGGCCTCAACGCGTTCTGCTCGCGGCGGTCGTCGCCCCACCGGACCCGATCACGGGTGGGCTGTCCGCCGCCGGGGCGTTCGTCGTCGCCGTCCCGGCTGTCTACGCCGTCACCCTCCTCGGCGAGCGCGATACCCGATCGTGAGTACCGGAGCAATCGATAGGTTCGTGCGATTCATCCCCAGTAGTTGGTAGATGTAGCGTGCGAGACACAAAGCGCGAGTCGGTCACGAGGCCAGCCAGTCCTCGCCGTTGTTGTCCAGCTTCGTCGGGTGCCGCCGAATGGCCATACGACCAGTAGCCCAACACTGAGTACGATGGCCAGTTCGACTCGGGACGGCAACGGTCACGACGGTGAGATCCGTCTCTGGCAGGAGGACGACTGGTGGATCGCAAAGGACGTGGAAACGGGCGTTACGACACAGGGCGAGTCCAGAGCGGCAGCGCTAGAGAACCTCGACGACGCAGTGGCGCTGCGCGACGGTGAGCGTGGGCGCGCGCCGACCGACGAGGAACTCCGCACGGCGAGAATCGATCCCGCTCACAACACCACGGACGAGCGCGAATCGCCGGACGTCCTCGACTGATCGATGGGTCGGCGAACGTTCTCTGGGATGGCAGTCGTGAAGGTGCTGGTGAACACGGGCGGGTTCGAGTGGCGTCGAACGACCGGAGACGACGCCCAACTGTACTACGAACACCCAACGAATGAGACCGATCGCCGACAGGTGACGGTCCCGCTGCACGACGAACTCCGGACCGGGGAGATCCGCGACATCGCCGAGAGCGCCGGGGCAAACGGTTTCGACGCGTTCTGCGAGTTGATCGACCGGAACGCCTGAGGGACACGTATCAGTGGTATCGTCGTCTCGGTATCGAGTATCGAACAGACTTCGGGGCCCGTGCTGTATAGATAGCGCGAGTGCAGCAGAGACCCCTACGAGGCGAAGACAGGTCGCCTGTCTCTCGAAACAAGTGATTTCGAGGCGACTCCTTAGCTAGTGCTTGAACATTCATATCTGCTCTAAAATATATTCATATTAATATAACTCGTCTCTGCTATCGCTGGTACCAATGTTCCCGAGAAACGAATCAGTGAAACGAGTGCGTACGGTGACGATATCGGCGTGTGATACGGATGGACGAGACCGCTAATGACGGTGATTTCATCGACTGCAACCACTATCCTTTCCCTTGCCTCTCTCGTGGTCCTCGTCGGCTTGTCTTACGTACTCTATTCGAGTCGCATGCAACAATCAGAGCAATATCAGGCGACAGTCGTTCCGCTCGCCAATATTATCGATATCGGGTTCGTGGCGATGACGCCGTTCATTCTGGAGATCTCAGGAATCATGACACCCTTCACCATGCTCGGCCTCTGCGCACTCGGGTTTGCGATGGGGTGGGTTATGCGTCTCAACATCAAGCGGTACGAGCCGGTTGCAGACAAGAATCTTGTTGGGTATCGGGAGCCAAGCATCAGCGTCCATCAACGCTATCTCGTCTCGATCTGACGTTCTCGAAGAGCTCTCGAGCAATCGAATCCCCCGTCGTATCACGTACCCACTTCTCGCCGCAGGTGCCGGCGCAGTCGTGCTCTTCACCGACGTCAACTCGGCCGTTGCGGCGGCTTCTCGTGTGTTCGCGGCGTTCTTTACGATTCAGTGCCTCGTAGCTCTGATTCTCGCAGTGCGCGTCAAGAGATGGGGGCAAGCTGTGGGTATCACTCTGGTTGGTCTGGCGACGCTTTCTATCACGATATTTGGCCTATCAACCTGATCCCCTCAGAACTCACCCTCTGAATCGGTCACGCTGCTTTCTATCGGTCGCTGATCTATCAGTTCGAGAGTACGAATACTCCCGCGAATCATTGTGAGACGTGGGCACGTCGGGTGGGAGACGAGGAGGGCGCAGAGTGAGCGGGCCGAGCGGAGCGACGCCGGTCACTCCCAGTCGAGCGTCTCGTCGCGCTCCGTTGGCCGCAAAATAAAGGGTCCGATCGAGAGCGTCTGTTTTGCGACCGTCGCGATCCGCAGGACGTACGCGAACAGCAGCATGAACGGGACGAGCGACACCGCGGCGGCGGCGACGACAACCCAGACGAGCGTGTCGACCCCGAGAAACGTCCCGGTGATCGTCCCGGGGTTGTCGAGGTAGAGCACGCCGGCGATGCTCACGATCAGCGCGGGAACGGCCGACAGGAGGATACCTCGCGAGAGGTTGACCAGTTCCCACTGGAAGTACAGTGTCTTGATATGTTCGCGGGCGGGGCCGAAGAAGCGGAGCGTCTCCACGAGCGCGTCGAGCGCGTCGAGCGCCTCCTCGGAGAGTGCCGACTCGTACTCGTTCTCGATCCGCCGGGCCTCGTAGATCTTCCACGAGTAGTTGAAGTTCAGCGCGGCGCTGAGGACGTCGAACGTCCCGAACTGCTCGCCCTCGAGCGCTCTGGTCACCCCGTCGGCGTTCGTGGCGAGGCTGTCGGCGAACTCCGAGACGCGGTCGCGGATCTCCTCGTCGTCGCACGCGTCGGCGAGGTCGCCCAGCCGCCGGGCCCGGTTGCCGACGCCGTCGACGAGCGACCGGAGGAACGCCGACGGCTCCGGCGGGGCCGCGGGGACGTCGAGCGCCTCGGCCACGTCGTTGCGGAACTGGACCGTCCCCTCCATCCGTTCGCGCTGATCCCCGAGCGGGCCGAGTTCCTGCGAGAGGACGAGCTGGTTGAGCGAGACGACGAGCGTCACGCCGGTGATGATCGCGGTCGTGAGCGCCTGAAACAGTGTCTCGATCGGGTCCTTGCTGTTCGCCGCCGCGCGAAGAGGGGCAGGGTCGACTGCACCTAACACCAGCAGAACGACGAAGAGCAGACACAGGGGAATCCCCGCGACAAGGTAGCGGTCCGCGTCGAGGAGGATCCAGAGCTTCACCTGGTTCGAGCCGGCTCGTTCCCGAAGCGTGTCGCTCGGCGTCTCCCCACCCTCTTCGTCGTCCGTGCCCATGCGCACACCTCTCACGGCCGGGTGAAAACGCTCCTGCTTTCGAGACTACGCTCGCGGGGCCAGCGCGTCCACCGTCGCCGCGACGTCGTCGTCGGTGGCTCCGCGCGGGAGCGCCACCGCCACCTCGTCGACCACGCCGACCGCGCAGAACCGGTCGAGCGCCGCCCGCGCCGCCTCGGGTGTTCCCCACACGGCGAGGTCGTCGACGAACCCCCGGACGATCTCGACGGCGTGTTCTCGGTCGCCCGCACCCCACGCCACGTGCGCATCGTGCGCCGCGTCGTACCCCTGCCGGACGAGCGCGTCGCGGTAGAACGTCCCCATCCCACCGACGTAGAACGCGACGTGTTCCGTCACGAGTTCGTGCGCCCGGTCGCCCCCGTCGCCCTCGCTGACCGCACAGGGGAGCACGAGGGTCACGCGTACGTCGTCGGCCGACCGGTCACCAAGCGAGGCCCCGCGTTCGAGGTCCTCGGCCCTGCTTTGAAGCCCGTCGGGCGAGCACATGAGCGCGTGCCAGCCGTCGGCGAACCGGCCGGCGAGTTCGACCGCCTTCGGTCCCATCCCGCCGACGTCGATCGGCGGTGGCGTCTCGGGCGGGGCACACCGCAGTCGGAAGCCGTCGAGTTCGAAGCAGTCGCCGTCGTACCGGACGACGTCACCGGCGAGCACCTGCCTGACGATCTCGACGGACTCGCGGGTCCGCCTGAGCGGGCGGTCGAAGTCGACACCGTGCCACCCCTCGATCACGGCCGGCCCGCTCGGTCCGAGGCCAAGCCTGAACCGTCCGCCGGACGCTTCTTGGAGGGTGGCGGCGGTCTCCCCGAGCAGCGCCGGCGACCGCGAGTAGACGTTGAGCAGGCTCGATCCGATCCCGATCTCGGCCGTGCGCTCGGCCAGGAGTGCGAGCGTCGTCACCGCGTCCCGGCCCCACGTCTCCGGGAGCCACGCGCGCTCGTAGCCGAGCGCTTCCGCGTGGACGCCGACGCCGACGAGGTCGTCGAGTGAGGGCTGGGCGGCGACTGGGAGGTGGACGCCGAGGTCGGCGTCGGCGGTCCCGTCCGCGTCCGTCGCGTCGGAGTCCGTGGTCACGAGCCGCGCCCGTGGTCGATCCCGTCGCCGCCGGTCGGCCACGGCCACTCGACGACCGGGTCGCCGCCGGCCCGCTCGACGTACTCGCGTTGCATCCCGACGATGGCCTCGGGGAGGGACGCGCCGTCCGCGAGTCGCGCGCGGACGGCCGCCTTCTTCCACCGGCTCGGCGTCCGACCCGTCTCGTACCGCCGCTCGACGGGCCGGAGGAACTCATCGACGCCGTCCGCGCCGAAGCCGGCGTCGCGGAGGCCACGGCGGGCGTGATCGAACACCTCGGCGTAGATCCGTTCGGCGTCGGTCGTCCGGTCACGGTCGGCGGTGACCCACGTGAGTTCCGCGTCGAGGCCGTCGTCGACCGCGCGGTAGAACGTCGACTCGGCCTCGTCCCACGGGAGCGTCCCGAGGGGGTGGTCGGTCGTGACGAGCCCATGGAGCAAGCCGACGACGAGCGCGAACAGCGACACGGTCTCCCCGATCGTGGGCTGGGTCGGGAGGGGTCGGTACTCGATTCGGACGGAGGCCCGGAGGTCATCGCCGTCGGCCCCGCGCGGGATCTGTCCGCCGATCACCGCCCGGACCCACCGCCAGTACGTCCCGCGCTTGTGGCTCAACTCGGGGTAGGGGTCGGGGTACTCCTCGTCGGGGTCGGGGTCGTCGAGGAACGGGGCGTACGTCTCGTCGGCCACCAGCCGCGTCACGACCTCTTCGAGCGTCTCGATGTCCGGGGGGACGCGGACCTTGCCCGCGCCGGGCGGTGCGGCGGCGTTCATCGATCCCTCGAACACCGCCACTCTGAGTTCGTGCGGCGTCTCGTCGACGATCCGTTCGGCGTCTCCGTCGTGTGCGTCGTAGAGGTCGGCGGGCAGGAACGGGGAGTTCGTCGCCAGCGCGAGCACGGGCCCGAGCGTCCGGATGGCCGCGTTGAAGTACGCCGGAAACGACTCGCCGGAGGGCACCTGCAGGTGCGGCTGCATCGACGTCGCGAGTGACTCGACGAGGATCGACGGGAAGTCGTGGTCGACGCCGGGGACGCTGATGTTCACCGCGCCGCCGGCCCGCCGGAGCGTCTCGTTGTCCAGCGCGTGGTACCGCGCGTCGGTCCGCATGTTCCGTGCGACCGTCACGCCGTCGCGTTCGTCGGCCCCGCCGAGATACGCCGCGGTCCCCTCCCGCGGGGGGACGGTCCACATCGCGTCGAGGACGAGCCCGCCGCCGCGTGCCGCCAGGGAGTCACGCGTCCGCTCGAACTGTTCGCGGAGCGAGTCGTCCTGCCGTCGGAGGCCCGTCTCCGTCAGCCGGTCCGGATCGGTGTGCAGTTCGACGTTGTGGACGCCGAGTTCCTTCCCGCACCCGGCCTCCTCGAACACCGCTTGGGGCACTGCCATCGGTCGCCCGTCGCCGTCGACGGCGTACGCCTCCAGTTCGAGCCCGACGGCGTAATCGCCGGTGTCGATCCGCCCGGTCCGACAGTCGCGCGCCAGTCGGAGCGCCTGGTCTGCCACCCGGCGGTCGAACTCCACCCGCGTGTCCGACGCGAGCGACCGACGGACCGTCTCGACGAGGTCGTCCGTCGCCGCCGTCGCCTCCCGCGTCGCGCCGTCGCCGCCTCGTTCCCTCTCGGTCACCGCGTCGCCGCCACCGTCGCCGCCTCCGGCCGGGTCACGTGTCATCTGCTCGTCCGCTCAGGCGTCGTCCTCGTTCTTCAGTTCCTCGAGTTCAGCCTCGACGGCGGGATCGTCGGCCGCGGTGTCGGCCTCCGTCTCGGTCTCGCCTTCGGTCTCGGCTTCGGTCTCCTCGCCCGGCGAGGACTTCCCGAGTTCGGCCTTCAGCGTCTCCAGCTCGGTGTCGACCTCGCTGGAGGTGCGGCCGGCCTGCAGTTCGCGGTCGATCGAGTCCTTGTCGGAGAGCGCGTCCTCGAACGCGCCGGTGTCCTCGAGTTCGTCCATCGCCGCCGCCCGCGCCTCCATCTCGTCGGTCCGTTCCTCGGCGCGCTCGATAGCGCGGCCCACGTCGGCCATCTCGTCGCCCGCCCCGGTCATCGCCTCCGACACCCGCGAGGAGGCCTCGGCGGCATCGTAGCGAGCCTTCATCGTCTCCTTCTTGGTCCGGAACTCCTCGATGCGCGACTGGAGCTTGTCCTTCTTCTCGACGAGGCCGTCCTGTGTCTCCTGCAGGCCGGCGATCTGCGTCTCCAACTCCTCGATCTGCTCCATCTTCGACTGCTTCTTCTCTAAGGCCTTCCGGGCGAGGTCCTCCCTGTCTTGGCGGACCGCCTCGCGGGCCTGCTCGTTGTGCTTCTCGACGTTCTCCTCCAGGCGGCGCTTCTGGATCTCCAGTCGCTTCTTCTGGGTCGTCAGATCCGCGATCCCCTGTTTGACCTGCTGGAGCTCGTCCCGCATCTTCTCGTAGGAGTAGTCGAGCGTCTCGGAGGGGTCTTCGGCTCGGTTGAGGATGGCGTTGAGCTTCGACCGGATGACGTACGACGTGCGTGAGAGGATTCCCATATGCCCCCTCTTGGGCACGCCCGGGTTAAAACCTCACGTGGGTGAACGGTGCGGCGTTCGGCGGCGTGACGGGAATGTACGGATCCGCGGCGGCGTCGGGCGAACGCCGCTCTGCTCACCCGGGTACGACCCGCCCGGCCGATTCCTCCCCGTCGCTCGTGCGCGCACCGACACGGGTCACGCTCACAGGAGCTTTCTACCCTCCCCGCCTCCTCCGCGTATGGACGTGGTCGTCGGCGGTGTCCGGGACGTTCGCGCGACGCTCGACGGCGGCGCGGGCGCGGCGTGCGTCGTCGCCTGCCCGCCCCATCCCCAGCACGGGGGCTCGCGGAGCGACGGGCGCCTCCGCGCCGTGAGCGACGCGCTGGTCGAGCGAGAACTCGACTGCCTCCGTATCGACTACGGCCCCTGGACCGACGGCGCAGGAGAAGTCCGCGACGCCCGTGCATCGATCCGTCACTGTCGCGAGGTACTGGGATACGACCGCGTCGGACTGTTCGGCTACAGCTTCGGCGGGGCCGTCGCGTTGCTCGCGGCCGCCGAAGGCGGGGCCGAACTCGCGGCCGTGAGCGCGCTCGCACCCGCACACCGGCTCGCCGCCGACCTTGACGCGGCGACGGCGGCGGGGTCGCTCGCGGTCCCGACGCAGGTCGTCGCCGGCGCGCGCGACACGACCGTCGAGTGGGAACCGGTCGTCGACGCGGTTCGGGAGCGGGGCGGTGACGTGGTCGAACTGCCCGCGGATCACTTCTTCGTCGGGCAAGCGGAGTCGGTGGCCGACGCGGTGGCACCGTTTCTGGCCGCGGCGCTCTGCTGACGCCCCCACTCTCCCGTCGTCTCCTGTCGTCTCCCTCGCCCAGCCGCCCGTTCGCGTACCTGTCGACCGACACGATGATACCGCGACGCACCGGTACGTCCCCGCATGGTCCCCAGACGGCGGTACGCGGCAGCCCTAACGCTCCTGGTCGCCGGCCTCCTCCTCGGCGCGAGTTTCGGGACGGCGACCTCGCTCCGAACCGAGTACGTCGCCCGCGAGGTCGACCCCGGGGCCGCCCCCGCGGTGGTCGCCGACGCCGAACCGGACGTGGTGAACCTCGACGCCCGCCTCGCGGACGACCCGGCGGCCGTCCGGGAGCCGGTCGCGACAGCCGCCCGAACCGGGCGGTTCGCGGGGGAGGTCCCGCCCGAACTGCACATCCAACTCGACGACATGGACGCCCCGTACGCGGTGTACGACGGCCGGTACTACCGACTCGGACTGAACGTCTCCGCGGAGCGGACCCACGCGACGATCCGGCTCGATCCGACGACGGGCGCGGCGGTCGCCGACGCGGCCGCGACGCCGTACGCCGCGGCTCCGCCGGCGGCCCAGCGCGTCGTCGACGAGGGGACGGTGCGGTCGCGGGAGCTCGTCGAACCGGGGCTGGTCGTCCGCGACGGGAGGTACTTCCTCGTGCAGACACGGACGGAGGGCGCGCTCGCGGGCCGTCTCCTCGCGGCGTTCGGCGGCTTCGTCCTCACGCCGGTCGGCCGGGCGTACACCGTCGCCGCGGTCGGGCTCTTCGCGCTGTTGCGCTCGCGCGACACGGCGCGACCGATCGGCGACCGGGACGCGCTCGCGGTCGTCGCTGCCACCCTGGTCGTCTCGCTGGCGCTCGCGGGGCTCACGGGGAGCGGGTCGCTCGCACTCCGGCTGACGCTCGTCCCGTTCGTTGCCACGGTCGCCGCGCTCGGGCTGTTCGCCGGCTCCTGTCTCCGCTCGCGGTCGTGGGGGCGGCTGGCCGTCGCGTCGGTCGCCGCGAGCGTCGTCGGCGTGGGCGCGCCGGTCGTCGCGGTCGGCGGGTTCGCCGCGCTGTTCGCCCTCCCGCTCCTGTTCGTGGGCTGGCTCGGGTCGCTCCCGCTCGCCGCGTACGGCTACGCGTTCACTCCCGAGTGAGCGCTGGTCGGGCGAAAACGTTGTATCCCAGCCGACGGACCGTCAATCCGTACCCGTGAACTCGACCGCGGCCCGGAGCGACCCTGGACACGAATACGCGACGACCGTCCCGCTCGTCTCCCGGGCGCTCGCGCTCTTCGTCGGGCTCTCGTCCGTCCCGGTCTTGTTGCTCGTGGCCGCGCTCACCTACGTCGAGAACGATCCGTGGTGGGTCGCCGCCCTGGCCGCCCTCCTCCTGTTCGGGCCGATTCCCCTCTTGAACCGGCTCCGGTTCGAGGTCGAACTCGGAAAGCGCGAACTCCGGTACCGCGTCCGGCCGTGGCACCTCCGCCCGCGCGTTCTGCCCCTCGACTCGATCACGGCCGTCGAGCGGCGCTCCCGCCGGCCCGACTCCACGCCAGGCCTCCGCCGTGTCAACCTCGGCCGCGGCTGGGTCGACTGGACCGACGACGAGGTTCGGTACGTGCTCGGTGACGAGGGGGTTCGGATCAGTCGTGACGAGGGTCGGACGATCGAACTCTGGTTCTCGGACGTCGGTGAACTCGCCCGCGCGCTCGATACGGCGTGCGAGCGGCAAAGCGGGTGGAGTCGGCGGGGGCGGTGAACGGGGTTAGTTGTACTCGCGCCACCGATAGCCGCACTCCTTGCATTTGAAAAAGCGCGTCGGCGGTTCGTCGGCGGAGGCGGTCTGTTTGATCGTGTACCACGCCACGCTGTGTCCGCACTCGTCGCAGGTGACGTCCGTGGCCGTGGGTTTCCCCTCGAAGTTCGCCTCCTCGCTCGTCTCGATCACTTCCGAGTCGGTCTGCGCCTCGGTGGAGGTGTACTGGGCGGCGAGATCGGCGTCCTTCTCGGACGTGGCCTCACAGTCGTCGCTGGTACAGACCATCTCGCCGTCCCGCGAGACCATCATCGAGCCACAGTCGTCGCAGAACTGCATGCCCGACCCTTTTCACTCGGCGTACATCAGTCACTCGAAGCCATCGACGACGCTTCCGTTCCCGTCGCTCGCGTCGAGGGCGGTCCCGTCCGTGTCGATCCGGCCCGCCACGACGGGGCAGTTGCGGACGCGGAACCGTTCGCTGTCGACGACTTCGACGATCTCGCCGTCCTCGTCGGTGCAGGCCACCTCCGGCGGCGCGGTGAAGAACTCACACGACTCGCAGTGGTCGCGCTTCCGGACGACGTGCCCCTCGTCGGCGTCGGCCGCGTCGGCCGTGTCGTCCGTGCCGACCCTCTTGTCGGCCCCGACCGCCGCGGGGTCGATCGAGGCTCCGTCCCCGTCGTCGGCGTCGTCGAGCACCGACTCCCACACCCGGTCGGCGTCGACGTCGGTGACGTCCATCTCCTCGAACAGTTCGTCGGCTCCCCCGCCGACGCCGGCGTCCGCCCCTCGCGCGCCGCTACCCTCGCGGGTATCGTCGGCGTCGGTGACCCCACCGCGGTCGGTGTCGGTGATCCCATCACGGTCGGCAACGCCCGCGTGCTCCACACGGTCGGTCGCGCCGTCGCCGGACTCGCTTCGCGCCTGGAGCCGCCGCTTCAGATCGCCGAACGGCTCGTCGCGGCCCCCGTCGCCCGTCGGTCCGTCGTCGGATCCCCCCTCACTCATCTCTCGTCTCCGTGAACAGTTCGGCCGTGTCGACGACCGGGCCGTCCCGCCCGGCGTCGTTCTCGGTCGTCGTGTTTTGATTCCCCTGATCCACGCCGTTCTCCGTCGGCCGCTCGCCGGCCGTCAGCGCCGGGGTGTCGTCGACCGTCAGGGTGGCCGACCCGAAGAACCGCGGCGACGGCTCGACCCCGGCGAACCGGACATCGCAGTGCGGGCAGCGCGGCTCGGTCAACAGCCCGATCGCGACCCGGCTCCCACAGCCGTCGCAGTTCGCGGTCGTCTCGCCGTGTCGGGCGGCGGCCGTCTTGAGGTCGTCCACGGCCTCGCGTGTCGCGAGCGCGCGCTCTGCCTCGGCGGTCCGCCGTCTGAGATCGACGACGACCGACGCGAGTCGGGTGAGCTTCTCGTCGAGGTCGTCGGTCGTGTCGGTGAGGTGTTCTGCGATCTCCTCGTAGTTCTCGAACCCGCTGTCGACGTGCGCTTCGAGTTCGTCGATCCGCTCGCTCGCCCGCGTCGCGGACGCCCCCGCCCGGTCGACTCGCTCGCGGAGTTCGGCGTGGTCGTGGTCGGCGGGTGCCTTCCCGTCGACCTCACGCTTGACCTGAATGACGCGCTCGCGGAGATCCGTGACCTTCTCGTCGAGGTCCGCCTCCACCGTCTCGACGCGGCGATCGACGCTCCTCAGCCGGTCGTCGAACTCCGTCAGTCGGTCGTCGAACCCCGTCAGTTGGTCGTCGAACCCGTCGCCGGGGGGGATGTCGGCGTCCGCCGACGCCGCGTGTTCCTCGACGAGGCGATACAGAGTGACGGCCCGAGAGAGGAGTTCGTCGGTGTCCTCGCCGGACACCGCCGCCTGTTCGTCCACCCACGTTCTGAGTGTCTCGGGTAGCACGTCCCCCTGTTTTCCAGCCATCTGTGTGTCGGTTCACCGCGGTGTGCTTAAACGTTGGTCGCCGATTATCGAATCTTGGATCACCGGATCTTTCGGATGTCACTGATGTCGAAGCCGCCGTCGTGGATCTCCGTCTCGAACTGCACGATGTTCTCGTCTTCGAGTCTCGACAGCACGCCGCGGAACTCCTGGACGACCATCGTCCGCGCGCGCTTGGATCCCCCGGACTCCCACTCGAAGCAGAACGTCCCGTCGACGGCGTCTTTCAACAGCCCGAGTTCGCCGTCCTCGAGCGTCTCGCGGTTCACCAACAGGAGGATCAGGCCGCCCCACTGGTGGGCGGCCTTGCTCAACCCCTTGAGGACGAGTGCGATGTCGCTCCACGTCGTCTCGTCGGAGACGGCAGCCACGAGGTCCGTCACTGAGTCGATGACGACGAGGCTGTCGGTGGCGTGCTCGGACAGATACGTCCCGAACGCCTCCAGCACGTCGTCGTGCTCCTGGCGCGTCCCTAGGTCACGGAGCGCGCTCGTTTCCCCCAGATACCACTCCCTGGGGACCGGGCTTGGGTGGAAGTACTCCCGAGAGAGGTCGGCGAACCGGATCTGTTCGGCGGCGCGGTCGACCAGTTCGGGGTCCATCGTAAAGCCCATCTGCCGGGTGAGGTACGCCTCGTCGGCGGTAAAGGAGACGTAGTGGACCTCCGGCGGTGGCGTCGCGTCCCCGGCCAACTCGCCGTAGTGCAACTCGAACAGTTCCTCGTCGATCCGGGCGATCGTGTTCATCACCGCGCTGGTGTAGAGAAACTCCCGTCCCCCGGCACCCGACTCGCTCGCGAGGAGCACCACCGACCCCTGCGGTGCGCCTCCGTCGACGAGCGAGTCCAACCGGGAGACGCCGAACGGAACGGTGTTCATACGCCCCCTGCGAATCGAGGGTACAAGAGGCTGCGCCCGGCGCTATCTCATCTGATTCTGCTGTCGCGTCAGTCGTCGGTCTCGACCTGCGCGCCGCGGTTCCGCCCGCGGACGATCCGGACCTGCCCCGCGACGCCCGCCGCCGCCAGCGCCTCCTCGCCCGCCGCGCCCGCCGCGTCGGCGTTCGCCGCGTCGGTCACGCCGTACACCGCCGGCCCCCACGACGACTGCCCCGCACCGAACACCGCGGGCGTCTCCGACAGCGTCGCCACGATTTTGCCGACCGGCGGGCGGTACGTCCCGCCCTGTTCGTCGGCGTACCACGCGCCGTTCAGCCGGCCGACCTCCTCGACGGCCGAGCCGAAGCGCTCGGCGTTCCCGGTCGCGACGGCGGGGAGCACGCGCCGCGTCAACACGCCCGCGATCCGGTTCGAGATCACGGGATCGGCCCGTTCGACGGCGGTGCGCATGCTCGCGTCCTCCACCTCCCCGCTCCGGCCCTCGTCGAGTTCGGGGAGGACGAGCAGGAAGCGCCACCCGGCGGGGACGGGATGGCTCGCCGCCACTGGGGGGACCGTCCAGTCGCCGTCCGCCGGCCGCGACGTGGTGAACCGAACGGTCGGGTGGCCCGCGTCGAGGACGAACCCGCCGGACTCGAACGTCGCCACGCCGACGCCGGAGCGACCGCCGCGCCCGAGGTCGGGGGCCAGTTCTCTGACCGCCGGTTCGACGCCGTTGGCCCGCGCGACGGCCGTCAGCGTGGCGAGCGCCAACTGCGTCCCGCTGCCCACGCCGACGTGTCGCGGGAGCGATCGCTCGACGGTGAGACGAGCGCCCGGCACGCCGAGCAGCGAGACGGCCCGACGGGCGTACGCGGCGGCGCCAGGGTCGTCACAGTCGACGCCGTCGGTCGGGGCGGCGGTGACGACGGTTCGCGGCTCGCGGAGCGCCAGGCCCAGCCCCCCGTAGAGTCGCTCGTGCGACAGGCTCAGATTGGTGAAGCCGAAGTGGAGCCGCCCACCAGTCGAGACACGCACGGTCATACGCTTCCCTTCGACGGCGGCGGTAAGTCGGTTCGGATTCGCGCCCCGCGACGACGCGACCTGCGCCCTGTGCCTTGCGCCTCGGTTGGTTCCCCCCTCGTCGCCGGCGTCTAGCCGGAGCCCGGAAGCGGGCAGAGACTCGCGGTGAACACCACGGCGTCGTCCGTGTCGTTGCGCGCGCCGTGGGGGACGCCGCGTTCGTGGAGGACGACGCCGGGAGCCGCAACCCGTTCCTCGTCGTCGCCCTGCAGGACCGTCACTTCCCCGTCGAGCACGTGGAAGACGTTCGTGCTGTCACCGTGTTCGTGTGGATCCAGCGTCGCGCCGGGTCCGAGCGCGAACGCCTTCACCAGCACGTCGTCGGTCACGACCAGTTCTCCCGTCTGGACCTCACCGTCGCCGGGGTCGAACGAGGCGAGGTCGAGTCTGTCGAGCGTCACGACTGCCCTCTCGTCGCGGTCGAAAAAAAGCGTGCGGGTGGGCGCTCCGTCGGCCAGTGCTCGGCGCTCGATCCGGCCCGCCCGTCGTGCATCTCCGATCGGACGCGTGCGCCCGACCGGGGGGAGCGCTCGTTCGCGTCCCCTGTGGCCCGAACGCTCTCCCTCTCCTCCCCTTCGGGTGGATGCGACATCGATACTCGTTCTCGCTCGGGCACGGCGTGCGACGAACGGGCCCTCGGAAGTGCCGAGCAGCGACCGGACGCCCACCGCACGTGGCTGCGACGACTCGCGTCGTGTCCGTCGCACGTGGTCGTCGGGACCGAAGGGGCTTGAACCGTCCCGACGCCGAACCCGAGTTGTCCCCGGTTGTACACCGATTAACGCCGATTCACGGGATTAATCCGTGCCTAAGACCGCAGGAAAGGCGACTCGCGCGCTCAGTCGGCCTGCCGGACGATGTGGACGTCGTACGTCGCGTCCTCCGAGAGCGGGTTGCCGACGCTCGACAGCGGGCTCGCGACCCGACCGGCGTTCTCGCTCCCGAGGAACAGGATCGTCGTCCCCTCCTCGTGAGCGACCTCGCGGACCTTCCGGACCACGTCGAGCGTCGTCGTCGCGACGGGGTCGTCCTCGTCGTCGAGGGGTTCGTACCGGAACCGCGCGTTGGGGGCGATCTCGTCGACTCGCCGCTCGAGGCGCTCGACGATGGCGTCGACGGTCGAAGGCGTCCGTTCGGTCAGCCAGCCACGTGATTCGGCGTAGTCGGGGTCGTCGGGGACGACGGTGAGCGCGACCACCTCGCGGTCCATGAACGCCGCGAACTCGCCCGCGCGTTTCAGCGCGGCGCGGGAGAGCGGTGAGTCGTCGAACGGGACGAGAAGTGTCATCGCCTCAGGGTTCGCCGACGGCGTTCAAGAAAGTACCCCTCGGTCGCCGTCGCGCCGGTTCCGCCCCGCCTACGCCAGTTCCTCGGCGACGAGGTCGGGACTGAAAAGCGCCGGATCGAGCGCCAGATCCGCCTGTGCCCGGGCGAACTCGGGCAGCGAGTCCGTCGCGTACGTCACCACGCGCACGTCCGGGTTCAGGTCCTTCGCCACCGAGATGGCGGTCGCGTCGGTCATGTCGGTGAGGACGAACACGTCGGCGTCGTCGATCCCTGCCGCGGCGAGGGAGTTGCGGGTGGCGATCCCGTCGATGCGGCTGACGTCGGCCCCGGCGGCGTCGAGCGCCGCCGCGACCCCTTCGTCGTCGCCCCCCGCGAGCACGATCCGGACGCTCATTCGTACTCGATGGTCGCGGGCGGTTTGTGGGTGACGTCGTAGACGACCCGGGCGACGTTCGGGAGCGTGCCGGTGATCCGCGACTGGATGCGCTGGAGGGTCTCCCACGGGAGTTCCTGCGCCCGGGCGGTCATCCCGTCCCGGGACTCGACCGAGCGCACGGAGACGACCCAGCCGTGGACGCGGTTGTCACCTTTCACCCCGGTCGCCTTGCCGATCACGGCCGCGAAGGCCTGCCACGGCTCGTGCTCGGCGACTTCCTCTTCGACGATGTGACACGACTCGCGGGCCACCTCTAGCTTCTCCTCGGTGATCTCGCCGATGATCCGCACCGCGAGACCGGGCCCCGGGAACGGCATCCGCTCGGAGATGATCTCCTCTAACCCCAGTGCCCGGGCCACCGCGCGCACCTCGTCCTTGTAGAGATCGCGGACGGGTTCGACGATCCCCTCGAAGTCCACCACGTCGGGAAGGCCACCGACGTTGTGGTGCGATTTGATGTTGCCCTCGCTCTCGATCCGGTCGGGGTAGATCGTCCCCTGGACGAGGTAGTCGGCGTCGCTCTCTCTCGCCATCGTCTCGAACTCCCGGATGAACTGCTCGCCGATGGCGTGGCGTTTCTCCTCCGGGTCGGTCACGCCGGAGAGCGCGTCGAGGAACCTGTCCTGGGCCTCGACGACTTCGAGGGAGTCCATGAACGCGAACGTCTCGCGGATCCCCTCGGTCTCACCCTTCCGCATTAGCCCCGTGTCGACGTACACCGGCGTGAGGTTCTCGCCGAGCGCCTCGTACGCGAGCGTGGCGGCGACCGACGAGTCGACGCCGCCCGAGAGGGCGATGATGGCGTGTGCGTCGCCGACCGCCGCCTCGATCTCGGCGACCGCCTCCTCGACGAACGCCTCTGTGTCGACCATCAGGCGGTCACCTCCTCGCCCTCGGCCGCGTCGTCGCGCTCGCGTTCGACGTCCGCCCGTTCGAGGACTGCGTCGAGGAAGCCGACGAACGCCGGCGAGGCGCGGTCGGGCCGCGACCGGAACTCGGGGTGGAACTGCGTCCCGAAGAAGAACGGGTGGTCCGTCCGTTCGAGGATCTCCATGCGGGGGCCGGCCGTTCCCGAAAAGCGCAGGCCCTCGGACTGCAGTCGGTCGATGTACGCGGGGTTGACCTCGTAGCGGTGGCGGTGGCGCTCCGTACAGGAGTCGCCGTACAGCTCTTGAGCGAGGGTCCCCGACTCGATCTCGGTCTCGTGTGCGCCCAGCCGCATCGTCCCGCCCATGTCGTCGAGCTCCTTCTGCTCGGGGAGGATGTCGATGACGGGGTGGGGCGTGTCGGCGTCGAGTTCGGCCGAGTGTGCGCCGTCGAGCCCGAGGACGTTCCGCGCGTGGTCGACGACGGCCATCTGGAAGCCCAGACAGAGCCCGAGGAACGGGACGGCGTTCTCGCGGGCGTACCGCGTCGCGTCGACCTTCCCCTCGGTCCCGCGCGAGCCGAACCCGCCGGGGACGACGATGCCGTCCGCCTGATGGAGGCGGTCGCGGTGGGTCGTCCGCATCTTTTCGGCGTCGACCCACAGGACGTTCACCTCGACGCCGAGTTCGATCCCGGCGTGTTTCAGCGACTCGTGGATGCTCATGTAGGCGTCCTCGAGGCCGTACTTGCCGACGAGCGCGACGTCGACCTCCCCCTCGCGTGGCCGCGTCACGAGTTCGCGCCAGCGGTTGTCCCGCTCCGGGCCGGGAAGCGCCTCGCCGTCGAGGCCCAACCGCTCCATCACGTACTCGTCGAGCCCCTCGTCTTCGACCATCAGCGGGACGTGGTAGATGTCGTCGACGTCGGGGTTCGAGAAGACGGCCTCGGTCGGGATGTCACAGAACAGCGCGATCTTCTCTTTCGTCTCGGCGTCGAGTCGCTGCTCGTTGCGGCCGATGATGACGTCCGGATGCAGGCCGATCGAGCGGAGTTCCTTCACCGAGTGCTGGGTCGGCTTGGTCTTCTGCTCGCCGTTCTTCGAGTACGGGACGAGCGTCACGTGCATGAACAGGAGGTCCTCGTCGTTCTGCTCGCTGGCGAACTGCCGGAGCGCCTCGAGGAAGGCCATCCCCTCGATGTCGCCGACCGTGCCGCCGACCTCGACGATACAGACGTCCGACCCCTCCGCAGCCTCGCGGATACGCCGCTTGATGTCGTCGGTGATGTGCGGGATGATCTGGACCGTCTTGCCCAGGTAGTCGCCGGCGCGCTCGCGCTCGATGACGTGTTTGTACACCTTCCCCGTCGTCACGTTGTGGTCCGAGGTCATGTCCACGCCCAGGAAACGCTCGTAGTTCCCCAGGTCGAGGTCGACCTCGCCGCCGTCCTTCAACACGTACACCTCGCCGTGCTCGTAGGGGTTCATCGTCCCCGCGTCGACGTTGAGATACGGGTCGATCTTGACCGCGGTCACGTCGAAGCCGGCGTTGGCGAGCAGTCGGCCGGTACTCGCCGCGGTGATCCCCTTTCCGAGCCCGGACATCACGCCCCCTGTCACGAAAACGAATTTCCGACCCAGCGTCGGGTCGTACCCTGTCTCGGGTTCCTTCGGCATACCGACCATCCGCAACCGCTCTTCAAAATCGTTTCGGGACCGACGACCCGTGACACCGGCTCACGAGCCTCACTTCGTTAGGGATTGACAGATAACGATGGACGAACGTTCAGTTTCGAGCGACTCTCGGCGCTCACCCGACAGCTTCTCGGCCGCCCGGGTCGTACCGCCGTCCGTGCCTATCGCCGACTACCACGTCCACTCGAACTACTCCGACGGTCGCTTCCTCTGGTCGATGGTTCGCGCCGCCGCCGACGCGGATTTCGACGCCGTCGGCGTCGCCGACCACTGTACCGTCTCCGAGCGCGACGCGATGCGCCGGACCCGCGCTCGGATGGGGTTCAACCTCGACCGGACGTACGAGCGCCGCCGGGAGGCGATCGCGTCGCTCGACGACCGGTTCGACCTCGACGTGTACGACGCCGTCGAGATGGACTACGACCCCCGCGACGAGGCGGCGATCGAGGCGTTTCTCACGCGCGCCGGCTTCGACTACGCTGTCGGCAGTGTCCATTACCTCGACGGCGTCAACGTCCACTTCGAGGGACACTTCGCCCCGAAGTCCGACGCCGAACGCCGAGCGCTCGTCGACCGCTACGTCGAGAAACTGGTGGCGCTCGTCGAGTCGGAGCTGTTCGAGATCGCCGCCCACCCGGATCTCCTCGAACGCAACCCCGCCTTCCGCGGACTGCTCACGCGCGACCACTACGTCGAACTCGCCGAGGCCTTCTCGAACTCCCGGACGGTCCCCGAGATCAACGCCGGTCGCGTCCTCGACGACTACGGCGACTTCCACCCCACGGGCGAGTTCCTGACCGTGCTCTTGGACCACGGGGTCGACGTGACGCTCGGGACGGACTCGCACGCGCCCGCGGAGTTGGCCCCGCGGGCCCGGGAACTCGAACGAGTCGTGGGGGAGGTCGGCGTCGAACCGACCCGGGTGCTGTGAGTTCTCTCCGCGTGTGACGCGCGTCGACTACTTCATCGACGACGCGGTGCGGTGGCGCGCGCTGGCGCGACTGCGGTCGCGCCCAAGCGCGCGAGGGATGAAGTGAGTGGCCGAGTGGAACGAGGGCACGAACGAATCGGCTGGGGAGGCTCGTGGTTTCCCCGCCCTGGCGATACGCGGTACTCGACGCTCCCTCGACCCGCTCACAACGGGACTCTGATCCACTCTCCCCGGGCTCTGCCGCCTCCCTCGCACCGCCCGTCCCGTCTCCGTTCCCCAGCACGGCACTCGCGGCCACGCTCGCGACGAACCCACAAGCTTTGACACCAGGGGCCGTCCAGACGGGAACGACCGACCCTCATGGATCTCCCGTTCCCCGACATCGGCCTCGGCACCTACCGCATGACCGACCGCGACGAGTGCGTCACCGCCGTCGAAGCCGCCCTCGACGCCGGCTACCGCCACGTCGACACCGCCCAGATGTACGACAACGAGTCGTTCGTCGGCGAGGCGCTCGAAACGGCCTTCGAGAGCGACGCCGGCGTCGACCGCGAGGACGTCGTCGTGGCCACGAAACTCGACACCGACAACACCGGCTTCGACGACGCGGTCTCGACCGCCCGCGAGAGTCGCGCGCGCCTCGGACTCGACGCGATCGACCTCCTGTACGTCCACTGGCCCATCGGGACGTACGATCCCGAGGAGACGCTGCCGGCGCTCGACGAACTCGTCGACGACGGCGTCACGAGGGAGGTCGGGCTGTCGAACTTCACACCCGCCCAACTGGAGCACGCGATCGACCGCCTCGACCACGACCTGTTCGCCCACCAGGTCGAGATGCACCCGCTGCTCCAACAGCGCGAACTCCACGACCTCGCGCGCGAACACGACCACTACCTCGTCGCGTACTGTCCTATCGCCCGCAACCGGGTCACAGACATCCCCGTCCTCGAAGCGATCGCCGCCGCCCACGACGCCACGCCGGCGCAGGTGTCGCTCGCGTGGCTCGCGACCAAAGAGCAGGTCGTCCCCATCCCGAAGTCGTCGACCCCGGCGCACATCCGCGAGAACCTCGCGGCGCTGGAACTCACCCTCTCCTCCGACGAGATCGCCCGCATCGACGCGCTGGCCGACGACCACCACGAACGCGTCGTCGACTTCGAGGCGGCACCCTGGAACCGGTAGCGGACGAGCCCCCAGATCCACCGATCGAAGCCAAGACAGAAATCGGCCGAAGCGGCCGAAAACTGCGGAATAGATGGACGAAATCCCACACACGACGCCCACCTGATCCTGGAGGCGACTGCCGTCGTCGCGGGTTCGCGGGCGGCGCGGCCGATGGCGGCGACGGACGGTAATTCTCACCGATCGTCGGGATTGGTCTCACGCTCCGAACATCACGTGGAAAGACAGTCAGCGATCGACTGCAAAAATTATATTTCGTGTATTCGACGATACACTACCATGGGGACTGCTATGCTGGCCTGTCCGTACTGCGGACAGGGGGTCGAGGCACCGACAACGGAGTCAGCGCGAGTCGGCGGTGTTCGCCGGCGGCTGAAACAGGAGTACCGCCTCACGCGCAACACCTGTCCCGAGTGCGGCCACGAGTACGACGTCCGCCGCGCCTGAGGCTCGTCCGTTCTTTCGCTCCGGTATCTCCGTAGAGGCTTTTCGATTCGAAGTACTGTCTCCGACCGACGCGGATCAGCCCGTGTTCTTCATCCCGGCCGCGATGCCTTTGACCGTCAGCCGGAGGGTCTGTTCCTCGTCGGGAGTCCGGTGCGTCTGCGCCATGAGGTGGGTCTGGAGCAGGTTCAGCGGGTCGACGTAGGGGTTGCGCCGCGAGAGACTCTCGTCGAGCCACTCGCGCTTGAGGAGCGTGTCACGACCGCAGATGGCGAGCGCGTGACCGACCGCGCGTTCGTACTCGTCGCTGAGCCGCGGGAAGAACGACTCGCGGAGGTCGGTGTCGGCGAGGTCGGCGTACTCCGCGGCAATCTCGAGGTCGGTCTCGGCTAGCGACACCGTGGCTCGGTCGACCGTCGTCCGGAAGAACGGCCACTCCTCGTACATCTCCTGGAGCATCTCGACGTCGCCCTCCTCGAGGAAGGTGTCGACGCCCGTCGCCAGCGCGTACCAGCCGGGGAGGATACAGCGCGACTGCGTCCACGAGAACACCCACGGGATCGCCCGGAGGTCCTCGACGGTGCGTTCGCCGGTCCTGGAGGCGGGCCGGGAGCCGAGGTTGAGGTTCTCGATGACGGTGATCGGGGTGGCCTGCTCGAAGTAGGCGACGAACCCCTCCGATTCGAGGAGGTCGCGGTACTCCTCGCGGGCGGCGGTCGCCATCGTCTCCATCGCGTCGGCCCACTCGTCGGGCACCTGCTCTTTCGGTTCGCGGATAGCGATGTGTCGCGCACGGACCTGCGCGTTGAGCATCTGTTCGAGGTTGCGCTCCGCGATCCGGGGGTTGGCGTACTTTTCGGCGATCGCCTCGCCCTGTTCGGTGAACTTGATCTGTCCCGTGACGGTCTCGTTCGGCAGCGCGAGCATCGCGCGGTTCATCGGGCCGCCCCCCCGAGAGATCGAACCGCCGCGGCCGTGGAACAGCCGCATCGTCACGTCGAAGTCGTCGGTGATGTTCGCGAGGCGGCGTTGGTTCTTGTAGAGGTCCCAGTTCGCCGCCAGGAAGCCGTTCTCCTTGTTGGAGTCGGAGTAGCCCAGCATGATCTCCTGGACGTTCTTCCTCGCGCTCAGGGCCTGCCCGTACGCCTCGTTCTCGAACAGCGTGCCCATGATGCGCCGGGCACCGTTGAGCGCGCTCTCGGTCTCGAGGAGCGGGACGACGTCGATCCCGCAGTGGTCGGGCAGGGAGACGACGCCCGCCTGGTCGGCGAGGAAGAGCACCTCGAGGACGTGCGAGGGCTCTTCGGTCATCGAGATGCAGTACGTGTCGATCGCGCCGACGCCGTACTCCCGCTGCCAGTCGCCGAGCCTGTCGAACAGTTCGAGAACGCGCGCGGCGGTGTCCGTCACGTCGCCCGGTTCGTCGAGATCGACGATCGCCTCCTCCTGGAGGATGGCCTCGGTCAGGAGATCGACGCGCTCGTCCTCGCTCATCCCGTCGTAGTCGACGCCGGCCCCGGCGAACACCTCGCGCACCGCTTCGGTGTGGTTTTGGCGGTGGTCGCGGAGGTCGAGGCTCGCGAGCGTGAAGCCGAACGTGTCGGCCTGGCGGCGCAGGGGCTCGACGTACGTCGACGCGACCTGTTCGGCACCGGTCGCACAGAGGCTGTCGTGGATCACGTCGAGGTCCTCGATGAACGCCTCGACGTCGGGGTAGCCGTTGGGCCGGACGTCCGAGATGCGACGGAGTCGCTCGCGCATCAGCTTCAGCTTCTGTCGGTACGGTTCGTCGGGGTACCGCGCTTCGACCTCCTTGCCGACCACCGGCAGGTGTTCGCGGTCGGCCGTGATCGACTCCCGGAGCGCGTCGCCGACGTCGACCCGGCGGCCGTCCTGACTCAACACGCCGGAGAGCCGCTTCAGCGCGTCGAGATACTTCTCGATGACGACCGCGCGCTGGCGTTCGAGCGTGTCGGCGGTCACCTCGGGCGTGACGAACGGGTTGCCGTCGCGATCCGAGCCGGCCCACGAGCGGAACTCGAACAGCTTGGGAACGTCGATGTCGGGATACTCCTCGTGAACGACGTCCTCGAACTCCTGGTACACCTCGCCGACGACGTCGAAGAGGATGTTCTCGATGTAGTACTGGACGTTCCGCGCCTCGTCCTGTGGCTCGGGCCGGCGGTCACGGACCTGCGACGTCTGCCAGAGGCTCGTCACCTCGGCGTCGACCTCGTTCCAGACGTGCTCGAACTCCTTGTCGGTCAGCCGGCGCTCGTCGATCTCTTCGAGGTCCGTCGCGATGGAGCGGAGCTTGGCCTTCACCGTCTTCCGGCGGGCCTCGGTCGGGTGTGCAGTAAACGTCGGCTCGATGAGCACGTCGTCGAGGATCCCCTGGACAGTCTCGGCGTCGGCGTCGGCCTCGATCAGCCCCTGGACCGTCTCCTCGAGTCCGTCCTCGAGCGTCCGTGCCTGCGAGGCCTCCCGGTTGGCGCGGACCCGCTCGCGCTCCTCGGCGAGGTTGATGAGCTCGAAGTACGTGGTGAACGCGCGGGCAACGACGCTCGCGCCGCCGGGATCGAGCCGGTCGAAGACGTCGTGGAGACCCTGGCGCGAGTCGACCTCGCCCGCCCGGTACGCGATCGCGCTCGTTCGAAGCCCCTCTACCGTCTCGAACGCCTCGGTCGACGACTGGTCCTCGAGGACGTCTCCGAGGAGCGCCCCGAGCTCGCGGACGTCCTGTCTGACGTCCCTCGTGTGCAGTTCCATGTGACCGGATACGTAGTCGCTCGTGTAAAACCCACGAGTTTTCCTCGAAAAATTGCCTCGGGGGCGAGTAGCTCTTCCCGTCCGACGGTTCCGGGAGAGAGATCCGCCGAAACGCCAGCGAGCGGACGTGTGCGACGGCGGTTCGACCAGACAGAGATCGGACCGTCCCGGTCGGCCGAGCGGCGACCGGGTCCCGTACTTCGTCACCCTTTTTACCGGCGGCTCCAAGGTTCAGACATGAGCGAGAGCGACGACAAGTACCCCACAGAATCCGGACGACGCCGGTTCGTCAAGGGCGTCGTCGGGGGGGCAGCGTTGGCGGGCGTCGGCGCTGCCGGTTCGGCGGCCATCAACTCCGCGACGACCTCCCCCGGCGCGGGCGGTGGCCCCACCGAGGCGTACGCCATCGAGAACACCGCGGGGCCCGCCCCGCGCGGGATGCCGCTCATTCCCGTCGAGATCGACTCGGAGGGGTACCTCAAGGGCGTCTGGCCCGAGGTGCGGACGGAGACCCAGAACGGGATCGAGATCGAGATCGCGGCGACCGAGGACTTCCGCGGCAGCGGCGTCACCTACTCGTCGGAGTGGTTCCAGTACTGTGGCGTCCAGTCGTACCCGCAGCTCGCGCCCTCCTACGACGGTGACAACTTCTTCCGGTCCGACTCCGGGGCGTACACGTGGCAGCAGGAGACGTACGAGGCCGGCGATCAGCTCCACGTCGACGACTTCTCCGATTACCAGGAGTGGGGGAACGAGTTCGGGACGGCCGGCATCGGCAAGCCCGCCACCGGCACCTGGCGCTCGACCGACTCCGACGACACCATGCCCATTCAGGTCATCAAGAGCGACATCGTCGAGCAGCGAGCGCCGGAGGTCGGCGGCTTCTTCGAGGCCGCGACCCAGGAGGGGTTCATCGCCTGGCTCAACAAGTGTACGCACTTCTGTTGCGTTCCGGGCTGGAAGCAGTCGGGCGACGCCGCCAAGTTCGGCGACGCCGATGGCGTCTACTGCCAGTGCCACCAGTCGATCTACGACCCGTTCTCGGTCGTCCAGACGCTGTTCACCGCACTGCCGCGTCCCGACTAACCGCCGCTCACCGGCGGGAACAGCGCCAGTTCGTCCTGCTCGTCGACCGGCGCGTCGAGCCCCTCGTCGCTCGTCTCGACGTTCGATCCGTTCTTCAGCACGTTCACGTGGTCGTAGAGCCGGCCGTCGTCGTCGAAGACGCGCCCGTCGAGCCCCGGCCGCGCCTCGACGAGCGCCGTGAGCGCCTCCCCGACCGTGGCTCCCGCGTCGAGTTCGACGGTCACGCGACCGTCGCCGGCGCGCTCTTTCAGGTCGGCGAACAGCTTCCACTCGAGTTCCATACTCCCCTCTCGGAGGCCGCGACTCAAAGAGGGTTGCGACGACGGCGGTCCGATCCGTCGCAGGTCGCGGCCGCGATCGGAGGCCAACGCCGTGCGGACGACGGCGCGGCCACCCTCACTCCGGTCGGCCGACGCCGAGGGCGGCCCACGGCCGGAGGTCGATCACCGAGAGGCCGACGAGGAGGGCGAAGCCAGCGGGGGCCGTTCGGAACCGGGGATCGCCGGCGAAGGGAGCGCCGACGAAGAGCGCGAGCGTCAGCGAGGAAGCGGCGTAACAGAGCCGCCCGAGGGTCGCTCGGGTCGTCTCGGGGGTCAGCCAGGGGATCAGCGCGACGCCGCCGAACGCGAGCGCCACCGCGACGCCGATCGTGGCCGACAGCGACCCGACGAGGAGCCCGACGGCCGCGCCCCCGTACGTCGCGACGCCGAGGGCGTGGTTGAGCAGGACGCCCCGCCTGAACACCGCCCAGTAGCCGCCGGCGAACGACAGGCGGTCGCTCGTGATTGCCGGCCACGGACGGCCCGCCGAGAGGTGCCCCTCGCGGAGCGCGCCGACGACGAGCGGCGTCACGACCGCGAGCACGAGCACGGTCGGCTTGAGGTGTGAGGCGGCCCGCGGCGACCGGAAGATCAGCCACAGGACCGGCGCGGAGAGGAGGAACACCTGGGCGAGCCCCTGGTAGCCGCTGGTCCAGAGCCACCGGCCGACGGTCGTCGAGAGACGGTCGGGCGTGGGAGCCGACTCCGCAGCGAGTCGCCGGTCGTCGTTGGTCTGCAGCCGGTCGGTGCCTGAGGACATCGGCAGCCGTCGGTACGGAGAGCTCGCAGTAAAGCGTTTTTCCGGATCGAATCGGAGAAAAACGTTTCTCCCCGGCTCAGTTCGTCGTCGCCCCGACCGCCGACTCGGCCGACGGTGGCACTTCGACGACGACGCTGGCGCGCGCTTCGAGTCGGCGGAGCATCTCGGGACGGGCGACGACGTACAGGGTGTCGCCCGCGTCGATCGTCCGCGAGCGCGTCGGGATCGCCTCGACCGACCCCGACGCGGTGCGGACCGCGGCGACCGTCACGTCGAGCGAACCGAGCGTCTCGCCGACGACCGCCGACGCGTCGGTGACGGCCACGGCGGCCATCGTCTCGTCGGCCGCGCGGAGCAGGGAGGCGAACTCCCGGTCGGCCTGCGGCTCGGCCGGGAGCGAGACGAGCCGGTAGCTCGTCGCCGCGTCGAGCAGGCCGGCGTCGACGGCGTCGACCGCGAGGGTGACGACGTCGCCGGATCGGGCCCGCAACTCGCCCGTGAGGAGCCGTTCAGGCGGGTGACGCGTCCCCTCCTCGTCGTCGCCCGCGCCCGGATCGACGCGCGCGGGTCGCCACACCTGCACCACGTCGCCCGGACTCGCGGCGTGTGCGGGGTCCGCCCGGACCGAGACGGCGACGGTGCCGTGACCGAGCGTCGGCCCCAGGCCCGCAGCCCGACTGCCAACGGCGAGATACTCGATCACGCCGCGGTCGGTGATCTCGACGTCGACGTAGCCGATGCGGTAGTCGTCTTTCAGTCGGGCGACCAGCCGGTCGCGGAGTTCGTCGACCGAGAGCCGGTTCGGGAACAGCAGGGTCTTCTCGCCCATCTCCGCTTTCAACTCCGCCGACACCGGGTCGTAGCTATCCATGTCGCCGATCTCGTCCGCCTCGGGGAGGGTGACCGTCGTGACCCGCCCGACGGTGCGGACGATCCGTGACACCTCCGCGTCGAGTTCCTTCGCGCCGGTGACGGCGAAGACGTCGGTCGCCACGCGGTCACCGGCGCGCCGGCCGACGGGCGTCGCGAGCCCCGCGAGCACGATGGCGACGACGTTGAACACGACCGCGTCGAGCGCGAAGATCCCGCTCGACGCCCCGCCGACGAGCTGGCTGAACAGCCCGACCGTGTTGAGATACAGCGCGACGACCGAGAGGCCGAGCAGGGTCGACACGCCGAGCGGGACCGGCTCGCGGGTGTACCACCGGAAGACGAGCGCGGCGACCCCCGACACCCCGCCCGCGGCGAGGACGAACGCGAGGAGTCGACCGGCGTTCTGCGCGAGTGTCGGATCGTCGAGCGGGGTCGCCTGGATGAGTGCGAGGGGTGTCACGCGGCCACCTCCGCGAACGCGGCGAGCGCGTCGCGCCGCCCGACGACGAAGAGGTCGTCGCCGGCCGCGACCGACTGTGACCCGCGCGGGGTGATCCGCCACACACCCTCGTGGCGGACCGCGAGGACCACCACGGCGTAGCTATCGCGGACGCTCACTTCCCCCAGGGTGACGCCGTCGAGCACCCCACCCTCCCTGACCGTGAGCTTGCGGAAGCGGTGTCCGCCCCGCCGGAGCAGCGAGATGAGCTCGAACTCGCGCCGGACGCCGCGGGAGTTCACGACGAGCCGGTCGATCGTCGACGCCCCGAGGAGGAACTCCGCGTCGGCCCGGCTGACCGAGACGGTGACGCGCCCCTCGCCACCGGTCGCGGTCGGCGTCGCCGGTGCCGGCGTCGACGCGTCGGTCCCGCCGTCGGTCGCGGCCGCGTCCGACGGTTCGGCTTTCGCGTCGCTCTTCGCGCTGAGGACGGTTCCCGAGACGGTCCGACCGTCGGCGGTGACCTCGACCCGGTCGCCTACCGCTAACCCGGTCGGGATCAGCGCCGTCACAGAGACGGCCCGTCGCCCGGCCGGGATGCGTTTCGAGAGCGCGCCCACGGGCGGTGCGGCGTTCACCGTCGCACGTGCGTCCTCGTCGAG
The DNA here is from genome assembly GCF_024228675.1 of Salinigranum marinum. NCBI lineage: Archaea > Methanobacteriati > Methanobacteriota > Halobacteria > Halobacteriales > Haloferacaceae > Salinigranum > Salinigranum marinum. The sequence goes on from NZ_CP100461.1 coordinate 3,920,119, forward strand.
GCGGACCGAGACGTCGGCGAGGTCGAACTCCGAGCGGAGCCGGTCGGCGAACCTGGTTTCGAGTTCCACGAGCGGGATGTCGGCCGGAAACGTCCACTCCCCGTCGCGGACGCTCGCCCGGAGGTCGGCCGGGAGCGCCGGATACCCCTCCATGTCGCCCACGTCGCCGGCGACGGTGACACGGACCTGTCCGCGCCCACCGACGAGTTCGACGACGTCGGTGTTGAGCGTTCGTTCGGTCAGCTTGCGGAGGTTCAGCCGCTTCGGGACCGCCGTGCCGAGCTTGTCGCCCTGGCTGTGGGCGTACAGCGAGAGCATCAACACGACGAGCACGGCGACGATGAACCGCTCGCCCGAGCCGACGAGCGCCGGGTCGTACAGCGCCATGAGCCCCCCGTTGGCCCCCGCGATGGCGAGCGAGAGGACGACGACCCCGAGCCCGGGGATTGTCACCCCCGTGACGTACTTGAAGACGAAGCCGAGCGCCCCGGAGACCAGCGCCGGGATGATGCCGGTGAGGAGTCCGAGGTAGAGCCCGAACAGCACCTCGATCGGGAGCGAAGCCATACTCTCGCTCACTCGCGGGGCCGGTATACAAGTTCCGTCCCGTCGGATTCCCCTGCGACCGCGCTACCCGACCGAGCCGTTTAATACATCCAGTCCACCCAACGACGGGTATGGTCAGCCGCGAGTGGATCGGGGGACGGGCCGCAGTCCTGTTGACCTTCGCGGTCGCACTCGCGTCGATCGTCACCGGCATCGCCAACATCGGTGCCCCGCCCCGCCCGATCGGGCCGATCGCGACGGTCGTCCCCGCCTTCGTCCCGACGATCGCCGGCTTCACGGGCGCGCTCACGGGGTTCGTGCTCCTCGCGAGCGCGTTCGGCCTCCGGCGGGGGCTCCGCGCCGCGTGGTACGCGACGCTGGTTCTGCTCCCCGTGACGGCGCTCCAGGGGGCGTTGCAGTCGAACGAGCGGGCGGTACCGCTGGTCGCGCTGTCGGCGGTCGCGTTCGTCGTCCTCGCGTTCAATCGGAAGCGGTTCCACCGCGACCTCGACGTGTCGGCGACCGAACTGGCCGCGCTCGCCGCCATCGTCGGCGCGCAGACGTACGGCACCGTCGGCGCGTACGCGCTCCGCGACGAGTTCACCGGGCTGAACAACCTCGTCGACGCGTTCTATTTCGCGCTCGTCACGGGCTCGACGGTCGGCTACGGCGACATCACCCCGGCGACCCCGATCGCTCGACTGTTCGGGATGTCCGTCCTGCTCGTGACGGTCTCCTCCTTTGCGGTGGCGCTCGGGGTGTTGCTCACGCCCGCCATCGAAGCACAGCTCTCCAAGGCACTCGGACGCATGACAGAGACACAGCTCGACCTCCTCGAAAACCACGTCCTCGTGCTCGGCTACGGGGACCTAACGGAACCGATCCTCGAAGAACTCTCCGGCAAGGCGCGGTACGTCATCCTCACCCAGGACACGGAACGGGCGCGACTCCTCACGGAGCGCGATCTCGACGTCTTCACCGCGGATCCGAGCGACGTCGAGTCGCTCGAACGCGCCCGCGTCGACACCGCCCGCGCGGTCGTCGTCGCCACGAACAACGACGCCGAGGACGCGCTCGCCATCCTCACCGCGCGGCAGTTGAACCCCGACATCAGGATCGTCGCGGCGGCCTCCAACCGGGAGAACGTCGAGAAGCTCAAGCGCGCGGGCGCGAACACGGTCATCAGCCCGACCACCCTGGGCGGGCACCTGATGGCCGAGTCCGCCCTCGGCGGCGACTCCGAGAAGGTCGAAGAGCAGGTGATGGAGGTCCACCCCTCGGAGGACGACCCCGTCGAGGAGCCGAACGTTGAACCCGACGCCGACGGCGACCCCGACCGCTGACGCGTCGTTGGACTGTCGACTCGGCCCGTTTCGTCGTCTCTCTCGACCGGTGACAGTCTCGAGCGGTCGTGCTGCATACAGGGCGCGAATCGTTCACCGACTGGTTTCCTTTCACTCCTTGCAGATTTGCACCGAGTAAGACTATGATACAGCGACACGTAGTAACATGGTCGAGGTGTCCCATGGCCGAAACAAGACCGCTTGAGCACAAACAGATGATCGAGCGGTATCTTACGGCGTTCAACGAGCAAGACGTGGACGCTTCACCCGAGTTAGTGACTGAGGATGTTCTTGCTCAGGGGTTGATCGGTGCCGATGGGGATGTGAACGGTATCGAGGAGTATGGCGAATGGTGGAGAGAGACGTTGTCTGGTCTCCCGGATGCCCATATCGAAATAGACGATTACTTGCAGTCCGGGGAAAGGGCTGCTGCACGCTGGACCTTCACCGGAACTCACGAAAAGGACCTCTTTGAGATTCCTGCGACGAATCGGGCCTTCGAGATTACAGCCCTTGCGCTCTTCCGAATGGAAGGCGGGAAGATCGCCGAAAAGAGGTACCGACAGGACGATCTCGGCATGCTCCAACAACTCGGCATCATCGAGGTGGACTGACGTTCTCCCGACCTCTCCTGTACTCTCACACACTACTATCTTCGATATTTCAGTATTGAGGTCATCGATCTCTCATGACACCGTTCCTGTCTGTCGATGATGACATACCCTCTGTCTCGGGCACGCTGTTATTGATGGGAATCGTTCAGTTAGCTGAACTGAGGCGCTAAGCCCCCTTCTTCAGCGATCGCCGACCGAAGGGAAGCCGCCTGCGGAGTCTAGAGCCGCTGTGTCCACGGCGGATGCAAGCTCCGACACAGAAACAGGAAGTCCCGACCTCAACAAGCGAGGGCCGAGCAGGTCCGAGCGCGGTAGGTCGGGGGAGTTCACCGAGGGCACTGCTGCATACAGAGCACGTATCGACCAACGAATTCGCTTTTGCCGGACGCTGAATTGAGTTGGTACAGATAGCGGTAGGCAGGTCTGTATTCGTTCGCTGAGGACTCCGAGGCACGTCTGTCTAAGGCCTTACTCGCCGCCACTCACCGGGTGACGATTACCGGGATGGGCGACTGGCGGACCACCTTCTGGGCGACGTTCCCGACGACCAGCCGATCGACTAACGAACCGCTGTGGCTACCGAGTACGATCGCATCGAAGTCGTCGGCTCTGTTCAAAATCGCCCGGGCCGGATGACCCATCTGAACGTCGGTGGCGATCTCGACATCGTACTCGGCGGCGAGTTTCCGGGCGTCCTCGAATACCGCCTCAGAGCGCTCTTCAGCGGCCTCTTCCGGATCCTCCTCGAGAGCGAGTGCCGTGGCTGCTCCCGCCATCAGTGACGGTTCGCCCACGACATGTAAGACCGTGATCTCCGCCTCGGGATGGTTCTCGAGAGCGTACTCGAGCGCTCGCTGGGCCATCTCCGAATCGTCCATCGGGACGAGAATCCGTGATATCACATCCAGACTACGGTCAGGACGTGTATAAAATGGAAGCTCGCTCGTCTCAGGCTCTGCGTCGGACTGGCACCAGCTGCCGGACTCATCGTGTTTACCGTGAGTCACTTCCGCTGGGTCGCCGCCCCGTCCCGGCGACCCAACGGTAAACAGTCACAATAAACACTATCACCGCTGAATTCAGCGCACGGGTCGTATCACCCACCGAGGAGTTCGACGAAAACTCACCTCAGGGGTTCCCGCGATCGAAGACGGCGACGTCCGTCTCGATCTCGCCGATCCGCTCGAACGTTGGGGGGGAGATGAACCGTGAGGCCGCCGACCGGTCGCCGCTGGAGCCGATGACCACTAAGTCGTAGGCGCCGGCGTTCGCCGTGAGGTACTCCGTCACGGCCGAGCGGGCGACGCGGGTCTCGGCCGGCCGTTCGACGGTCTCGACGAGGTTCGCCAGTCGGGTCTCGGCGGGTCGCCGTTCGACCTCGCGACTGATGCAGGTACAGACGCTCAGGTCCCCGCCGTCGCCGGTGAGCCGCGCCGCGAAGTCGATCATCGCGTGTGCCGAGTCGCCGGGCCGGGCGACCATCACCAGCACGCGACGCCAGTCGCGTCGCCCGGTCGCCGAGCGGAACGCGATGGCGTCCTCCGGGCCGCCGAAGACGCCACGGACGTACTCGGTGAGCGTGCCGTCGTCGGCCTCGTACGGCGTGACGACCAGGTCACAGCCGGTGTCGCGGACGGACCGGAGCGTCGCCGTGATCGGGTCGCCCTCGGTCACGACGACCTCGCAGGCGACGCCGTCGGCGACCGTGTCGGCGACCCGGTCGAGACGCTCCCGGACGGCTGGCGCGGTCGCCTCGTCGGTCGCGTCGACGAAGCCGAGGAGGACGACCTTCCCCGCGTCGTGGGCCGCGGCGAGCCGCGAGCCGAAGACGGCGGTCGCCTCGGCGGCCCAGTCGGGGCCGCGCATCGGGACGAGGACGCGGTCGTCGGCGGCGACGGTGCTGTAGAGGTAGCGCGCCCGCTTCTCGTAGAACCGCCCGCGCCAGACGTAGAAGACGCCCGCGACGAGCGTGCCGAAGACGGCGACCGAGAGGACGTACGCCTGCGGCGTCGCCCGGTCGGTCACGAGGACGAGCAGTGCGGTCGAGAACGCCGCCGGCTCCTCGACCTGCAGTGCCCACGTCACCCCGCCGGTGAGGAGGATCGACAGCGCCGCGCTCGCCGGCAGAACGCCGAACCTGCCCGTGGGCGACCCCGAGACGAGAAGCGTGAGTTCGAGCGCGGCCCAGCCCGCGAGCGCCCCCAGCGTGAGGCCGCCGACGAACTTCACGGGCGACGCGTACTGCCCCTCGGGGTCGGCGAAGAGGGTGTAGGTGCCCGATGCGAGCGGCGGGAACAGGAGGAACGACAGTTCGGTCAGGGCGTTCGCGACGACCGTGACGCCGCCGATCAACAGGGGGACGAACAGCAGGATCGTGAGGTGGATCAGGTTGTTCGTGTTCTCGATCCACCGACGGAACTCCGTGAGTTCGCGGCGCTCGATCCGGCGGAGCCGCCGGCCGATCGCGACGAGTCGGGCGACGAGAGAGTCGAGTGCCACGGCTGTGACCCGATTACAGGTCGACGACGGCGTCGAGCGTCAGCGCGATGGCGCGCTCGACGTTGTCCTTCGCCTTCTCGGGGAGTTCGTCCTCGGAGTCGGCCCCCTTTTGCGTGCCCTCGACGAGGTTGCCGTCGACGGTACAGATCGCCCCCGCTCGGAGCCCCTTCCGCCGCGCGAGGGTGAACACCGTGGCGGCTTCCATCTCGACCGAGAGGATGCCGGCCGCCTCCCACTCGCTGACGTACGCCTCGGTCTCGGCGTAGTAGGCGTCGTCGGAGACGATGGGGCCGACGTGGACGTCCTCGTCTCGGGCTTCGGCGCTGTCGACCAGCGCTCGGAGCACCTCGAAGTCGGGGACGGCGGGGAACTCGGCCGGTTCGTACCGCTTGGAGGTGCCCTCGTTCTTCGCCGCGCCCGAGGCGACGATCATGTCGCCGATCTCGATTCCCTCCTGCAGTGCACCGGTGGTCCCGACGCGGACGAACGTCTCGACGCCGACGCGCGAGAGTTCCTCCACCGCGATGGCCGCCGACGGACAGCCGATGCCCGTCGAGCAGATCGTGAGGGGACGGCCCTCGTAGGTGGCGTTGACGACGGTGTACTCCCGGTTCGTGGAGACGTGCTCGACGTCGTCGCAGTGGCCGGCGATGCGTTCGACGCGCCCCGGGTCGCCCGGGACGAGCGCGAGGTCCGCGACGTCGCCCTCCTCGACCAGGAGGTGCGGTTGCTTGCCCATACCCGGCGTCGCGCAGCGGAGGGTGAAAAAACGCGCGGGTGCGCCGGGGGTCGGCGTCCCGCCCGCCCCGGAATCGGCCGGACGACTCTTGTCGACGGCAACCGGAGACGGAGTATGACCGCTGACACCGCGGACGACCTCTCGGTCAATCGGTTGTTCGGCGGCGGCGTCCTCGCGGGTGCCGTCGTCGGCCTCGTCGCCTTCGTCGCCGGCGTCGACACGGCCTTCGCCGTCGGAACCGGCCTGTTCGTCGCGGTACTCGTGGCCGCGGGCGGCCTCGCCGTCCTCGGTCGCGGCCGGTAACGGTCGCTCTCGGCTCCGCGGGCGTGCTTACTCTCACTCCAGCCCGCGCGACCGAAGCGCCTCGACCGCCGCCCACGAGAGGTCCGCGCGGGCCCCGCGGATCTCCGACGCCAGTGCGCCGCAGGCGTTCGCCACGACGAGCGCCTCCCCGTGGTCCGCGCCGTCGAGCGACGCGGCGATGAAGCCCGCCGCGAAGGCGTCACCCGCGCCGGTCGTGTCGACGGCCGCGGCCGCGAACCCACGGTGTGTGTGCCGCTCGTCGTCGCCGACGACCTCGGCCCCCTCGTGGCCGCGCTTCCTGACCACGACGCCGCCGACGTCGGTGACACAGCGCGCCTCGCGGTCGTTCAGGAAGACGACGTCAGCCCGCGCGAGCACCGGCTCGAAGTCGCGGGCCTCGACCTGCCGTCCCGGGTCGACGCTTACCGTGAGGCCGGCCGCCTGTGCCCGCTCGGCGAGGCGGGTCGCCGTCGCCGGGGCCTGACCGGTGAGGTGGAGGTGCTCCGCCGGGGCCAGCGCCGCCTCGGGGACCCCCGCGGCGTCGAACGCCTCGTTCGCCCCCGGAACGCCGAACACCATCACCTCGCCGACGTCGTCGACGGCGATGTACTTGACCGCGGTCGGCCGGTCGGGGGCCGTCTGGATGTGGGTCGTATCGACGCCCGCGGCGGCCAGTTCGTGGCGCGCCTCGGTCCCGTTGCTGTCGCCGCCGACGCTTCCGAGCAGCGCCGTCTCCACGTCGAGGCCGACGAGGCCGCAGGCGACGTTCGCGGCGCTCCCGCCGCCGCCGGCCTGCAGTTCGCGGACCTGCGCCTCCCCGTCGGGTCCGGGCAGGTCGTCGACGTGGAGCGTCACGTCCCAGTTGACGTGGCCCACACAGATGACGCGCGGCATCTCTCGTACCAGTCAGCGCCCGTCTTCAAAACACCTCCGCCGTCTCGGGGTCGGGGTTCGAACGGCCCGCCGATCGGTGTCTGGTATTTTTGACTGTTCATCGGCCTACGGGACACGTTCAGCGTACGTGCGTCCGTCCTCGGCCGACTCCGACCCGGCTCCCGACCGAGGTCACGCGATCGCGAACAACAGCAGGTTGTGCGCCCCCGGCCCCAGTCCGACCGCGGCGACGAACCCCAGGAGGAGCGACCCTTCCCGGGGATCCTCCCGCATTAGGTCCGCGAGGAGCACGACCACGACGCTCGCGACGACGAGCTTCACCACGACGAACAGCCAGCCCGCGCCGATGACGTCGGCGGTCGGGAGCGCCGCCGCGACCTCGATGATGACGCGCGACAGCGGGGTCCGCTCGCCGAAGCCAAGGATGTCGATGCCGACCGCAGTCGAGACGCCGTCGAGCGCGTGTCCGACGACCGCGAGCGCCCCGACCGAACCGGCGACCTCGACCCCGGGAGCCACCCGTCGCAGGAGCCACCACGCGGCCGCCCCGACCACGAGGCTCACGGCGAGTGCGACCGCGGACCAGAAGGGAGCGAACGTTCCGCGGGCGAGGCCGACGGCGATGCCCGCCGCGCACGGGGCGACGAACGCCGCGAGGCCGGCGAATCCGAGCGCGCGCGGGGCCGTCTCGTCGTCGAGGCCGGCGTCGGTCGCGAGCCAGGCGACGCCGCCGACGACGGCGACGGTGAGGTAGACGGCCGGCGTCCCCCCGAGGGGCCCGAGAAGTGGCGGCAGCGCGTCGACGACGTACAGCGCGTGGACGCACGATCCCGCGAGGATCCAGGGGACGAACGCGAGCACGTGTCGGCCGTCGAGCGCGGGGTCCCGCCGGGTCGCGCCGACGCTGACGGCCACGACCCCGGCCACGAGAACGACGAGGTACGGCAGCGGCGGCAGGGCGAACCCCTCGGGCAGGACCTGCAGGATCGTCATGCCGTGTCGACCGTGACCTCGGAGTAAACCACTTACGCTCTCGTGTGGTCGCTCACTGTCGGCGGGGTTTTTGTCCGTGCCCCACGGCGAGGAGAGAGTAGATGCCAACACGACGACAGTGGCTCCGGCGCGCCGGCGGCGCTTTCGGTGTCGGTCTCGCTGGCTGTGCGGCGGCCCCGCGGGCCGCGGACCGGTCGGCGTTCGACCCGCTCGCACCGACACCGCTCGACGAACGCGCAGTCACGGCGTTCCGCGGCGGGCTCCACAACCGCGGGTACGTCGACGTGGCCGTCCCCTCGGCGGTCCGAGTCGACTGGTCGCTGCCCGTGAACCGCGGTGAACACACCGCCGCGAAGTCGACACCGGTCGCCATCGGGGGCGACGTGGTCGTCGCCGGCGACACCGGCGAACTGCGGCGCGTGGGATCCGATGGGGAGACCCGGTGGACCGCCCGCGTCGAGCCGACAACCCGTGGCATCCACGGCACGCCCGCGGTCGCCAACGGGCACGTCTACGTCGGCGCGTACGACGGGGCGCTCTACGCGTTCGACCTCGCGACCGGCGACCGCCGGTGGCGGACGAAACTCGGTGACGCGATCGGCTCCAGCCCCGTCTACTACAACGGGCACTGTTACATCGCCGTCGAGTACGCCGAGCCGAGCGGGAGCGTCGCCGCGGTCCACGCCGCCTCGGGGGAGGTTCGCTGGATCGACCACTGGCCGACGGACCACCCGCACTCGACGCTCGCGCTCGCGCGCGACACCGGCCGGCTGGTCGTCGGCGCGAACGACGGCACCTGTTACGCCTGGTCGTTCCCCGGCCTCGAACGCGCCTGGACGTTCGAGACGAGCGGGGCGATCAAGGGTCCGGTCGCGGTCGTCGATGGGCTGGCGGTCTTCGGCTCGTGGGACCACCGGGTGTACGCTCTCTCGCTCGCCGACGGGAGCGAGGTGTGGTCGTTCGCGGCCGACGCCGACGTGATGTCCGGCCCCGCCGTCGCCCACGGTCGGGTGTACGTCGGCAGCCACGACACGCGCCTGTACGCGCTCGACGCCGCCACCGGGCGGGAGCGGTGGCGGTTCGACACCGACGGCTGGCTCATCGGCTCGGTGACGGCGACCCCCGACCACGTGCTCGTGGGCTCGTACGACGCCAGGCTGTACGCGGTCGACGCCGCCTCGGGCGAGGAGACGTGGCGCGCGACCGGCCGGGGTCAGGCCACGAGCGCCGCGCTCGTGACGGACGACGCCGTCTACTACGCCGAACGGGCGACCGAGGATCGGGCGGGGAACCTGTACCGGCTGGTCTCGGGGTGACCGGCTCCCGCCGGGCAGGCGTCCGATCGACCCCCGCGTTTTTACCGTCAGTTCACGTCTCACGACGCATGGACCGCAGCGAGTTCGCCGCCCGCATCGACCACACCGTCCTCGGCCCCGAGACCCCGCCGGCGGACGCCGAGCGCGTCGTCGACGAGGCGCAGGGCTACGGGATGAACGCCTGCATCCCGCCCTGTTACGTCGCGGAGGCCCGCGAGCACGCGCCCGACCTCACCATCGCGACCGTCGTCGGCTTCCCCCACGGCCAGCACGCTACGATCGCAAAACGTGAGGAGGCGGCGACGGCCTGGCGCGACGGCGCGGACGAACTCGACGTCGTGCTTAACGTCGGTCTCCTCCACGCGGGCGAGGACGCCGCGGTCCGCGACGAACTCACCGAGATCGTCGCCGCGGTCCCGATCCCGGTGAAGGTCATCATCGAGACGGCGCTCTTGGACCGAGAAGAGAAACACCGCGCCTGCAAACTCGCCCGCGACGCCGACGCCGACTTCGTCAAGACCTCGACGGGCTTCGCTGACGGCGGCGCGACGGTCGAAGACGTCGAACTCATGGCCGAGTACCTGCCGGTGAAGGCCAGCGGCGGCATCGGGAGCTACGAGGAGGCGAAGTCGATGCTCGATGCAGGCGCCGAACGCATCGGCGCGTCGTCGGGCGTCACCATCGTCGAGGGCTTCCCCGAGTGAGTCGCAGACCCACAGTCGAGCCTCAGGCGGTGGACTTCGTCTGGGGCCGCTCCCGCCTGTCGGCGACCATCCCGCCGATCGCGCCGCCGACGATCCCGGGAACGCCGGCGACGACGACGAGCACGAACAGCGTGAGCGTGAGTGTCAGCCCTGCGAACAGCCCCTCCGCGACCGTCCCGACGAGAATCAAAGCGAGCGAGACGACGATCGCACTGATCGACGTGGCGAGAAAGCCGTTGAGCGCGCCGTCGCTAGGGCCGAAGCGGGCGACGTAGCCGGCGGTAAACCCGCCGAGGAGTCCGCTGAGTCCCTGGACGATGGCCGGGTAGGTCGCCCCCGAGTACGGCAGTGTCGACCCACCGACGATGCCGATGACCAACGCGACGAGGAATCCGACCCCGATCGCTCTGCTGTTAATTCTCATTCCGCTGTAACGGTGCGACACGTAAAAATTTAAACAATTTTCAAGGATTGCCTGACGGTATCGGAAATCATCCCGTTGTCGGACACTCACTCGAATCCGTCACACTCGCGGTGGCGCGACTGACAGTCGATACCCTGGCCGTAACCGCGAGCGAACCCTGCCGGCGCGAAGCCAGAGGGGTTCGCACCCCGACGTTCATATCCGAAGCCGTGGCCACCCGTCGTGTGACCTGACAACGGCCGCGACGCGGTACGGAGCGCGCCTGCGCTCGACCATACCGGCACAACCGCGTCGCGCGAGCGAGCGTGCCGGTCGTTCGCCACACCTCTGTTCCTCACCCCGACCCGAGACCGTCGTGTTTTTGCCCGTTCGACGGCAAGCGCGAGCGAAGCGAATGGCCCGGTATCACATCGAGACGTACGGCTGTACGTCCAACCGCGGGGAGAGCCGACAGATCGAGTCGGCGCTCCGCGACGCGGGACACTACCGCGTCGACGGTCCGGACGAGGCCGACGTCGCCATCATGAACACCTGCACCGTGGTGGAGAAGACGGAGCGGAACATGCTCCGTCGGGCCAAGGAACTCGAAGACGAGACCGCGGACCTCATCGTCACCGGCTGTATGGCGCTCGCCCAGGGCGACCTCTTCCGCGAGGAGCACGTCGACGCTCAGATCCTCCACTGGGACGACGTCCCCTCGGCGGTGACGAACGGCGAGTGTCCGACGCCCGGCCCCGGTGTCGAACCCGTCCTCGACGGCGTCGTCGGCATCCTCCCCATCGCCCGCGGCTGTATGAGCGACTGCTCGTACTGCATCACGAAGCGGGCGACGGGGAAGATCGACTCCCCACCGGTCGAGGAGAACGTCGAGAAGGCCCGCGCGCTCGTCCACGCCGGCGCGAAGGAGCTCAGAATCACGGGCCAGGACACGGGCGTCTACGGGTGGGACCAGGGCGAACGAAAGCTGCCCCAGCTCTTAGAGCGCATCTGCGACATCGACGGCGACTTCAGGGTCAGAGTGGGGATGGCCAACCCGAAGGGGCTCCACGGCATTCGCGAGGAGCTCGCACGGGTGTTCGCCGAGAACGAGAAGCTCTACAACTTCATCCACGCGCCCGTCCAGTCGGGGTCGAACGCCGTCCTCGGAGAGATGCGTCGCCAACACCAGGTCTCGGAGTACGTCGAGGTGGTCGAGACGCTCGATTCGTCCCTGGACTACTGGACGCTCTCGACGGACTTCATCGTCGGCTTCCCCACCGAGGACGAGGCCGATCACCAGCAGTCGCTGGCGCTGCTCCGCGAGACGCGCCCAGAGAAGATCAACGTCACCCGCTTCTCGAAGCGCCCCGGCACCGACGCCGCGCGGCTGAAGGGACTCGGTGGCACGATCAAGAAGGAGCGATCGAAGGAGATGTCGGAGCTGAAGATGGCGGTCGTCGGCGAGGCGTACGACGAGATGGTCGGCACCACCCAGGAGGTGCTCGTCGTCGAAGACGGGACGGGCGACTCGGTGAAGTGCCGCGACGGCGCGTACCGGCAGATCGTCGTCCAGCATGCCTCCGACCACGGGCTCGAACCCGGCGACTTCTGCGCGGTCGAGGTGACGGGGCACCAGACGGTGTACGCCTTCGGCACGCCGATCTGAACGCCTCGATCCCGACGACCCGCTCTGCGTCGATCGCTCGTACCCACCGCACACTGCCGTCGACCGGTGGCCTCTTGTCGCCGCCGCGTCCGCGTCCTGTGTGGCCCCTCCAGACCGATCTGACGGCCGTCTCGGCACCGTCGCCCCCGCAGCGGTCGTCCTGTTGCTGTTCGCCCTCTTGGTCGTGGTCGCCGGCGCGTGGCCCCCGTTCGTTGCGGTCGAGAGCGGAAGCATGGAACCGCATCTCGAACGCGGCGACCTCGTGTTGCTGACGGCGACCGACCGGTTCGCTCCTCCACACGCCACCGACGCCGGCGTCGTCACCAGCGCCACGGCGTCGACGTACCGCCGGCTCGGTGCCCCCGGCGACGTGATCGTCTTCGCTCCGCCGTCGCGCGACGGTTCGCCGGTCATCCACCGCGCGGCGTTCCGCGTCGAGCGCGGCGAGAACTGGTACGACGAGGCGGATCCGGACGCACTGCCCGCGTCGGTCAACGGCTGCGACGACCTCGCTCACTGTCCTGCTCCGCACGCCGGTTACGTCACCAAAGGCGACGCCAACGGCGCGTACGACCAGGCGGGACGGTTCACCGTCGTCCGCGACGCCCGGCTCCGCGGCAAGGCACAGGTCGCGATCCCGTGGGTCGGACACCTTCGACTGTTGCTCGCGGGTGCCTGACGTTGTCGGGACGCCGTCGGCGACGCCGCCCTTCCGGATGAGTGCACGCCGCCCTACCGGAGGTACTCGCCGTGAAAGCCCAGCGGCAGGGCGTGTGGGAGCCACGCCCGCGCCTCCGCTCCGAACGTTCGGGCGTCGAGCACGAGCAGGAACGACCGCTCGCGGTCGCGGTTGAGCACGACCGAGAGCACGACGCCGTCGTCCTCGGTCGCGCGTTCGTCTCCGGCGCCGTCCCGGCCGTCGCCGCCGTCATCGTCGCTGGCGTCGGCACGCGGCACGAACACCGGCTCGCCGGCGAAACAGTCGTGTTCGCGCCACACGGTCTCCGACCCGTCGGTGACGTCCACTTTGACCAGGCCGGTCGCCGCCCCGTCACCGGTTCGCTGCGCGTACGCGTACCGGTAGGGACGACGCCGAACCGTGGGTGCGGTCCGCGGGAGCGCGACGTCGTCCGCGATCGGCCGACTGGTCACCCGTCCGCCGCCGACCGGGAGCCGGTACCGGCGGAGTTCGCCGGTCGCCCGCCGGATACCCTGTTCGACCCGATCGAACGCGAGCGCCCTGACGACCGACGCGTCCGCGAACGCGACGAGGTCGACGACGACCTCGCGACCCGCGGCACCGTCGCGCTCGAACGCGTTCACCGTGTGGAAGAAGAAGAACGGCGGTCCAGTGACGGTCTCGACGGAGCCGTCCGCGCGATCGACGAGGTGAAAACGGGTCCCGCGGTCGCCGTCCCAGCGGAAGGCGTCGACGAACGACTCGACGCCAGGGGAGAGAAAGCGGCGCGGGTCGGCGGTGAACGGCACCGCCGGGACGACGGCGTACCGGTCCGTGAGCCCGATACTGTGGACGTATGCGGGTTCGGCGACCGGGATTCGGGCGATCTCCGTCCGGCTCCGAGCGCCGTCGGGGAGCCGGTAGACGTGGTACGACGACTCCCGGCCGAACCGGAGGGTCAGGCCGACCTGCTCGGCTCGCTCCCGATCGCGTTCGAGGTGGGCCGCGGTCCACTGCCCGGGGAGGTCGTCGTCGAACGTCCGCTCGCCGAACGTGACGAGCCGCTCGGGATCGAAGGCGACCATCCGCGGCGTCTCGGTGAGCGCGACGTGCCGCCCGGCGACGCGCGCGACGGTGACGTTCGCGTTGTCGGTGGCCGTCGGCATGAGGAGCGATCCGACTCGCCTGAGGAGCGAGGTCGGACCGGTCCCGAACTCGGTGGTGGCGACGTCGCCGTTCACGCGCGAGCGGTACGCCGCAGTCCGGAGGAAGCGGTTGGTGTACCGCACCTCGCCGTCGGCGAAGCCGAACCGACGGAGCATGGCGAGGCCGTCGAACCAGTGGTTGACGCGCCCCGCCGCCGTCTCGAAGTGGGCCGGCCCGTTGCGGACGAGCGCGCCGTCGAGCCAGGCGGGGACGGTGCCCTCGACGTCGAGTCGTCGGTCGCGCACCTCCTCGGTGAGCGTCCGGAACCACGGGTGCATACGGTGTGGGCGGCCGCTGGCGGCAAAGCGCTACTGGCCGCGGCGACCGCCGTCGGGCACGGTCGAGTTGCCGTCCGCGTCGAGGTCCGCGTCGTGTCCGTCCTCCTCGTCGAACAGTCGCTGGTCGAGGAGATCGGTCGTCTCGTCGTCCTTCCACTCCCCGAGTTCCCGCGGATCGACGTGGACGAAGACGTCGTCGACCTGCGGTAGTTCGCGGATCGACTCGATGACCTCGGTCTCGATGTCGTGCGCTTCGAGGAGTGTCATCTCGCCTTCGACCTCGATGTGGAGGCTGACGTCGATCTCGGGGCCGACGTAGTGGGCGACGACATCGTGTGCGCCCTTCACGTCGGGGTGGGCGAACGCCCGCCGGAGGATCTCGACGCGGAGGCTTTCCGGTGGGGCCGCCCCGACCAGATAGTTGAGATTGTCGCGGACGATCTCGTAGCCGGTGTAGAGGATGCCGAACGAGACGACGCCCGCGGCGATGGGGTCGAGGATCGGAAAGCCCACCGACGCCCCGAGCACGCCCACGATCGCCGCCCCGGCGGTCAGCACGTCGTTGCGGTTGTCGAGCGCGGTCGCCTCCAGCGCGGGCGAGTGGTAGCGCTCGCCCATCCGGAGGCAGTACCGGTAGAGGCCGATCTTCACGAGCGCGCCCACGCCGAGCACGCTTAGCCCGAGCGGGCCGGCGACGCCGCCGTAGTCGCCGGTCGCGACCGACGAGACGGCCTGCCAGAGCACGGCGATACCGGCGGCGAAGACGCCCAGCGCGATGACGAGCGAGACGAACGGCTCGATGCGCTCGTGGCCGTGGGGGTGCTCGAAGTCCGGCGGCTGGGTCGTGAGATACAACCCCGCCAGCACGACCAAACTGTAGACGGCGTCGGACAGGCTGTTGACCGCTTCGGAGCCAACCGCGAGGCTGCCGGTGAGGTACCACGCCCCACCCTTCAGGAGCGCGAGCACGAGGTTCACCGCGAGGATGACGGCGCCGACGCGCCGCACCGCATCCGACCGGTCCATCACTCCCCGTTGGCCCGTGGAGGTCAAAGACGCTTCGACCGACGGCACCGGCATTCAGTCGAACCGCAACCGCACGGCACCGGTCTCCGTCACCGACGCACCGGGCTGTGCCGCGAAGGCGTCGTGGACCCGCTCGTACGTCTCCGCGATCGCCTCGACGATGACCGACGTCTCGGCGATGACGGGCATGAAGTTCGTGTCGCCGTTCCACCGCGGCACCACGTGGGTGTGGAGGTGGTCGGCGATCGACCCCCCGGCGGGGCCGCCGAGGTTCAGCCCGGCGTTGAACGCGTCCGGGCCGAGCCCCGCCTCCAGGGCGTCGAACGTCCGCGCCTTCAGCCGCGCGTGGTCGAGCAGTTCCGCCTCGGTGAGCGCGCCGTACTCGCCCGTGTGCTGGTACGGGATGACCATCACGTGCCCCGGGTTGTACGGGTAGTTGTTGAAGAGGACGAACGTGTGTTCCGAGCGTGCGACGACGCGCGCGTCGGCGTCGTCGCCGCGCTCGGGGAGGGTACAGAACGGACAGCCGTCGTCGGCGTTGTCGCCCTCGCGCTCGACCCACTGGATGCGCCAGGGGGCGAAGATCTGGTCCATGTTTCCGCCAGTCGCGGCGGCCGCTTAGTCCTGTTCGTCCGCCGCGAGTCGCCCGAATCGTGGCCGCGAAAACCGACGGACATCGGCGAGGTGGTCGGGTAGAAACCCAACTAGTTGGGCACGTGTTTCAAACACGGAGTTGTAGAAGTAAATTAATGACGGACGAATCCTTAGCGCCGTTCGATGGCTACGCGACCATCAGACACAGACGGGATGACCGAACCCTGCGAGGAGTGTGGGCGAGAGACGCTCCATCGGGTTCAGGTCGAGCTTCGAACGGAGAGTTCGAAGCCGGAGAACGCGGAGTACTCGCGCGAGCCGTATCGCGTGTCCACCTGCCTCGACTGCGGGGTGACCTCCGCGCGGCGGATGAACGACGCCTGAGCCGGACGGGCGCTCTTTTTTCGGTGGTCGCCGCCGAGCGACGGCTACGCCGTCGTGATCTCGCAGCCGTCCTCGGTGACGATGACGGTGTGTTCGGCCTGGCTCACCATCCGGCCGTCTTCTTCTTTCAGCACGGGGTAGCCGTGGAGGACGCCCTGGCGGGAGAGCCGCTTGATCGCCATCTCCGCCCGCGGCGTGTCCACCCACCGCGCGGCGAACGGGAGCGTCCGGTAGTTCTCGGTAACGTGGTCGAGCACCTCGCGGGCCTGGCGGTTGCGGACCGAACGCTCGTGTTCGAGGCTGTAGATCTCCTCTTTCGAGCCCTCGCCTACCTTCCCGCGACCGTCGGTCGCGAACGGCTCGATAGCGACCACGTCGCCGACTTCGAGTTCGACCCCTCGATCCGTCCCCCGGTTGGGGATGTTCGGGCCCGTGTGGGCGTCGTACTGGGCGACGCCGTGGCCCGAGAGGTTCAACACGGGCGTGAAGCCGTAGCCGCGGATGACGTCCTCGATGGCCTTGCCAACCGTGCCGGTCTCGACGCCCGGGCCGACCTCGTCGAGCGCGGCGTCGAGCGCCTGTTCGGCGGCCTCGGTCAGTTCGTCCTCGCCGGCGAGGTCGACGGTGACGGCGGCGTCGGCGATGTAGCCGTCGACGTGGACGCCCAGATCCAAGCAGACGAGGTCCTCGCCGAACGCGGTGTCGTCGTCGCGGGCGGGCGTCGAGTGCGACGCCTCCTCGTTGACGGAGATGTTGGCGGGAAAGGCGGGGCCGTCGGCGAGTTCGTCGATACGCGCTTCTGCGTGCTCGGCCACTTCGAGGTGGGTCACCCCCGGTTCGACCATCTCGCGCGCCTCGTCCATCACCGTCCGGAGGATCTCGCCGGCCTCGCGGTACTTCTCGACCGTCCCGTCGTCGAGGGGTCCGATTGCCATGCCCCCGCTTTGCGGGAGGCGCGGAAAGAGGTTGCGGGCCGTCCATCCGCCGCCGACCGTGGTGTGTCCCCGTCTCGATCCGGACCGTTGGGACCGCATCCGCCTCGCCACCATGTCTCTATCCATCTATATAGATGACTTAGCAACCCTTTAGATACGATCCGTCTAGATCCCTTACAACGACTGCCTCCCCTATGACTGTCCCTCAGTTCAACCACAGCGTCGCGGCCCAGCACCACCGCATCGACGCGGACGAGTGGGACGACATCTACGTCGTCGGCGACGTCCACGGCTGTCTGCGCGAACTCCGGACGCTCGTCGACCGCATCGGTCCCTCGGACGACGACCTCCTCGTCTTCGTCGGCGACCTCGTCCGGAAAGGTCCCGACAGCAAGGGCGTCGTCGACTACGTCCGCGAGGCGGACAACATGGTCACGATCCGCGGCAACAACGAGGAGAAGCTCCTCCGGGGGACCAAGGAACTGCCGGAACTCACCCACGACGACCTCGCGTGGATCCGCTCGCTCCCCGTGGCGATCTCCTTCGAGGACGCGCTCGTCGTCCACGGCGGCGTCGATCCACGGAAGTCTCTGGCGGAGCACGACGTCGACGACCTCTTGGAGATGCGGTCGCTATCGAGCGGCTACGAGCGCCCCTTCTGGTGGGAACGACACGACGGCCCGCAGACGGTCTTTTTCGGCCACACTCCGATCAACTCGCCTGTCCTCCGCGAGCACGCGGTCGGACTCGACACCGGCTGCGTGTACGGCGGGTCGCTGACGGCGTACAGCTGGTACGACGAGGCCGTGATCGAACTGGCGACCGACCGGGTCGTCGAGCACCGTCCCGCCTCGAAGTTCGTCACGCCGCGGCACCCGGTTCGCCAGTGAACTCAAGACCCGCCGGAGCCTAACGTCGAGGATGTCGCAGGACGAACTGCCCGGCGACGCCGACCGCGACGAGCTGTCGGACGGATCGGGCGTCGTTGATGCCGCGGAGACAGCTCCCTCGTCGGATGCGGCCGTCGACGCCGATCGGGTCGACCTCGACGATCCCGCGCTGTATCTCAACCGCGAACTGTCCGAGTTGGCCTTCCAGCGCCGCGTCCTCCACGAAGCCGTCGACGAGCGCAACCCGCTGTTGGAGCGCGTGAAGTTCCTCGCCATCTTCACGCGCAACATGGACGAGTTCTTCATGAAACGGGTGGGGGGACTCAAACAGCAGATGGACGCCGGCGTCACCGAGCTGACGCCCGACGGCCGGACGCCCGAGGAACAGTGGGAAGCGATCTTAGAGGAGTCGCGCGACCTCTTCGGCCGACAGGCCGACTGTTACGACGCCGTCCGGTCGGAACTCGCCGCCGAGGGGATCCGCATCGTCGACTGGGACGGCCTCTCCGACGCCGAACGCGCCGACCTGCGGGACTACTTCGAGCAGTCCGTCCTTCCGACGCTGACGCCGCTGACGTTCGACCCCGCCCATCCGTTCCCGTTCATCTCGAACCTCTCGCTGTCGCTTGCGGTGCTCACGCGCGACGACGCCGACGTGAAGTTCTCCCGGGTGAAGATCCCGCGCAACCGACCGCGACTCGTCCGCGTCGGCGACGACGACCACCGCTACGTCCGGCTCGAACACGTCGTCGAGGCGAACCTCGACCTCCTCTTCCCGAACGTCGAGGTGATCGACACCTCGCTGTTCCGCGTCACCAGAAACGCCGAGGTCAGGCGGAACGAGGAGATCGCAGAGGGGCTCATCGGGGTGATCGAGGACGTGCTCCGCCAGCGCCGGTTTGCGACCGTGGTCCGGCTCGAACTCTCCGCTGACGCGCCGGACCGCGTGCGGGAACTGCTGGTCGAACAGTTGGGGGTCGCCGAGCGCGAGGTGTTCGAACACGACGGTCCGCTCGACTTCACGGCGCTGTTCTCGCTCGTCGACGTCGACCGGCCCGAGCTCAAGCTCGAACCGTGGACGCCGCAGGTCCACCCCCGTTTCGCCGGCGTCGACTCCGACGACCCGGCGGCGCTGTTCGCCGAGATCGGCCGCGAGGACGTGCTCGTCCACCACCCGTACCACTCGTTTACGACGACCGTCCAGTCGTTTCTCGACGCCGCGGCGTCGGACCCGGACGTGCTCGCGATCAAGGCGGCGATCTACCGCACGGCGTCGGACTCGAAGGTCATCGAGCGCCTCATCGAGGCGGCGAAGAACGGCAAGCAGGTGGCGGTGATGGTCGAACTCAAAGCGCGGTTCGACGAGGAGAACAACCTCCGGTGGGTCAAACGCCTCGAGGAGGAAGGCATCCACGTCGCCTACGGCACGATCGGCCTGAAGACCCACTCCAAGACGGCGCTAGTCGTCCGCGAGGAAGACGACGGCGTCCGGCTGTACTCCCACGTCGCCACGGGCAACTACCACTCCGAGACGGCGAAGACGTACACCGACCTCGGGCTCCTGACGACCGACCGCGACGTTGGCCAGGACCTGGTGAAGCTGTTCAACTTCTTCACGGGCCACTCCCTGCACGAGTCGTACCGCAAGCTGCTCGTCGCCCCGGAGAACATGCGCCGGGAGTTCACCCGGCTCGTCCGTCGGGAGGCCGACCACGCTCGCGCGGGTCGCGAGGCGAAGATCGTCTTGAAGATGAACTCGCTGGAGGATCCGGAGATGGTGAAAGAGCTGTACCGTGCGTCGATCGCCGGCGTCGACATCGATCTTCTCGTCCGCGGCATCTGCCGGCTCCGCCCCGGCATCGACGGCGTGAGCGACACCGTCTCCGTCTCGTCGGTCGTCGGGCGCTTCCTCGAACACTCGCGGATCTTCTACTTCGAAAACGGGGGGCAGTCGGAGACCCCCCAGGCAGCCGGTGAGGCCGGCGACGGGAGCGGCCCCGAGTACTACATCGGCTCGGCGGACTGGATGACGCGCAACCTCGACCGCCGCGTCGAAGCCGTCACGCCCGTCGAGAACCCCGCCCTGCGGGCGGAGCTCCAGTTCGTCCTCGACGCCATGCGCGAGGACAACCGCAAGCGCTGGGTGATGGATTCGGACGGGAGCTACGAACAGGTCACGCCGGGCGACGACCCGGTCCGGAACACCCACCGGCGGCTGATGCGCCGCGCTGAGCGGTCGGTCCCCGAGGCGGACCGGACCGCGGGGTTCGCCGACGACGCGACCCGCGACTCCGGCGTCGACCTCGACGACGTGTTCACCGACGATCGGTAGTGCTCGGCCATCGGGTGGTGGATGGGGTGGGCTCTTCGCGTTCCGTGAGTGGTCGCGTTCCGTGAGCAATCAGGCTCTCCGAGCGAGACAACTGCGTCAGTCCATAGGGCGGTGACGCCTCGCCCTCCCCAGCCGACTCGTTCGCTCGTTTCACTCGCTCACTCGCCCCTCGCGCGAGTCGCTCACTGCGTTCGCTCCCGCGCGTCGACCGCCGCGAGCGGTGTGGTGGCGCGTGTCGTCGCGGCCTCTGTGGTCGTTCCCGTGAGGCATCCGAACGGGAGCCAGCGAGGCCGTGGTCTCGCCTGGCGACGGACGCGTGAGGGATGAGTGGACGAGTGAACGGCGTGAGCGAGTGAGCGACTCGGCTGGGGAGGTCTTCGGGCGTGAGCGAGACGAACGACCGAACGGCTCGGAGCGCCGCGGGCGCTCCGGTGGCGCGGCCGCACCGTCCTGGCGCATCGTCCCCTGTCGGTCAACGAACCACTGCCTCGTCCACTCGCCAGGTCACGAACCGAACGTCACCGATCCACCTCACCCATGATCGTGTCGAGACTCCCGAGCGCCGCGATCATGTCGGGGACGTGTTCGCCCTCGGCCATCTCGGGCAGGGCCTGGAGGTTCGAGAACGAGGGGCCGCGGATCTTGAAGCGCGCGGGCTTGTCGGTGCCGTCGCTCCGGATGTAGATCCCGAGTTCGCCCTTCGCGGCCTCGACGGCCCGGTAGATCTCGGTGTCGTCCTCGGGCCGCAGGGTCCGCGGGACGTTCGCCTGGATCTCCCTGTCCTCTTCGGGCCAGTCCTCCAGTCGGTCGACGCACTGCTCGACGATCTTCGCCGACTCCTCGACCTCCCGGAGGCGGACCAGCAGTCGGGAGAAGTTGTCACAGCCGTCTTCGGTGACGACCTCCCAGTCGAGGTCCGGGTAGGAGCCGTAGGGGTCGTCGCGGCGGAGGTCGTAGTCGATCCCCGACCCGCGGGCGACCGGGCCGGTGACGCCGTACTCCTTGGCGACCGCCGGCGGAAGGACGCCCGTATCGACCGTGCGCATCTGCAGGATCTCGTTCGCAGTCAGCAGGTCGTGGTACTCCTCCAGCGCGCCCGCGAAGCCGTCGACAAAGTCCCGCACCTTCTCGAAAAAGTCCTCCCGCGGTTCGGGGAGGTCCCAGACGACGCCGCCGAGCCGGAAGTAGTTGAACATCAGCCGCTGGCCCGTCAGGTCCTCGAGGAGGTTCTGCACCCGCTCGCGGTCGGTGATCGCGTACATGAACGTCGCGGTGAAGTCGCCGGTGACGTCCAGCGCGTACGCGCCGACCGCGAGCATATGCGCGAGGATGCGGGAGAGTTCGGCGCTCAGCGTCCGTAGGAGCCGGGCGTACTCGGGGACGTCGATCCCGGCCAACTCTTCGGCGACACGCGCGTAGGCCCACTCGTTGAGCAGGCCCCCGCCGCTCCAGTCCCAGCGGTCGGGGTACGGCATGATCTGATACCGGTAGGTCCCCTGCTGGCACATCTGCTCCTCACACCGGTGGATGTAGCCGATGTCGGGGTCGAGGTCGACGACCTGCTCGCCGTCGAGGACGGCTTCGAGGTGGAGCACGCCGTGGGTCGCCGGGTGGTGTGGCCCGATGTTGATGAACATCGTCTCGCCCGCGCGGTGGTCTTCGTCGATCGGGTTGGCGTGTTCGGTGTACGGGACGATCTGAGGGCGGTCCTGGTCGTAGTCGAGCGAGAGCGGGTGGCCCTGCCACGTCTCGGGGAGGAGGATCCGTCGGAGATCGGGGTGGCCCTCGTACTCGATCCCTACCAGATCGTAGGCCTCCCGTTCGTGCCACTCGGCCGTTCTGAACACGGGTTCGGCGGTCTGGCTCTTCGGGGCGCCCTTCGACGTGGGAACGACCACGCTCACCTCCCGGGTCCGGTCGTCGTACGAGGTGAGGTGGTAGATCGACTCGTAGCGGTCCTCGTACTCCTGGCTCGTCACGCACGAGAGGTGGTCGAAGCCAGCCTCGTCTCTGAGCGTCGACAGCACGTCCTGGACCGCGTCCGGACGGATCACCACCGCCGGTGCGTTGACGTGGTCCTCGAAGCCGAGGACGCGGTCGCCCAGGAGCGCCCGGAGCGCGGTGCGGGGGTCGTCGCGGACGTCGGGGCGGGTCGTCGCCGCGACGTCCGACGTCTGGGAGGGAGACATGCTCGGACCGACGGCAGCCAGCGTCCTCGGCGTTCTGCCGCATGCGTGCGGCGCTTTTATTCCATCGCCGGCCGAGGCGGGCCGTATGCGAGCCCTGCGTCTCCGCCTGCATCCCGACCCCGATGCGATCCACCCGATGCACGAGTTCGTGATCCGACACGACGGGTTCACCCGGGCGCGACTCCTCGCGGAGGGCGAGCGGCGACCGGGCGGAAGCGACGGAAACGACGACGTCGACGAGATGGCCGACGAACCGCAGGCACTCCTGTTTCACGTCGAGGGCTCCGACCCCGCACGCGAGGCGTACGCCGCGGCGCTGCGCGACACCGACAGCGTCGCCGAATTCGAACTCGACCGCCGCGGCGACGTGCTCTACGCGTACGTGCTGGAGGCGCGGTCGCCGTTCGACACGCGGCTGGCGGCGACGTTCACCCGACTCCAGCTCGTGATCGTTCCGCCCGTGGAGTTCGTCGCCGACCGGACGATCCGGCTCACGGTCGTCGGCGGCGCGAGCGCGGTCCAGTCGGCGGTCGAGGCGCTCCCGGCGGCGGTCGAGGCGGAGGTGCGCCGGATCGGCGGCTTCGACGGTGCCGTCGTGGATTCGTCGCCCGCGGCGGCGCTCACCACGCGACAGCGCGAGGCGGTCGCGGCGGCGGTCGACGCCGGCTACTACGGCGCGACGCGCGAGGGGAGCGTCGCGGCCGTGGCCGAGACACTCGACTGTTCGACGGGGACGGCGGCCGAACACCTCCGCAAGGCCGAGGCCCGGGTGATGCGTGCGGTCGTCGGCGAACGGTGACGCTCTCCGTCGGCCCCGTCGCGGTCGTCACCGCTCGGCCACGGCGGTCTGCATCGCGTCGCTGTTGTACGCGCTCCCGACGCCCTCGGCGTCGAGGACGATCAGTCCCGCCGTCGACCCGGTCTCGTCGGCGAACGCCGCGATCGCGGCCTCGGCGGCCGACTGGGCGCTCGCGCCCGCGCCGAGACGGTCGACGGCCCGCCGCGTGAGCGTCACGCGGGCGATGTCCTCGCCGGCCCCGGTCGCGGAGGCGCCGCCCGCCGCCCCGCAGTAGAAGCCGGAGCCGACCTGCGGGACGTCGCCGACCCGGCCGGCGAGGGCGAACCACCGCCCGCCGGTCGACGTCGCCGCCGCGAACGTCTCGCCGTCGCCGGCGACCGCGCCGACGGTGTCGTGGTCGGTGGTGGGGTCCGCCCCGCCCGCGTCGTCGCCGAAGCGGTCACGGAGCCACGCGAGCTGGTCGGCCGCGTCCCCGTGCGGGGGGTCCGCCGCCGCGAACCGCTCGCGGGTCGCCTCGGTCAGGAGATCGACGCCGGTCTCGACGCCGACGCACTCGGCGAACGCCTCCCCGGGCGGGCCCGCCAGCAGGACGTGCGGCGTCTCCACACAGACGGCTCGGGCGACGGAGATCGGGTGTTCGACGCCCGCGAGGGAGGCGACCGCGCCGATTTCTCCCCCAGAAGTCATCACGCCGGCGTCGACCCGGACCCGACCGTCGGACTGGACCGCCCCGCCGCGGCCGGCGTTGAACCGCTCGTCGCGTTCGAGCGTCCGGAGGGCGGCCTCGACCGCGTCGACCGGCGTCGACGCGCCGACGCCGGCGGCGGCCGCGTCGTCGAGGACGGCCTGTCTGGCCGCCGGCGCGGCGGGAGACGATCCGGCTCCACCGTGAACGATGAGTCGCACGTTCGACCCTGTCGTGGCGTCGACTTATAGCCCGCCGACCGCGCTCCGGTGGCCCCCCGTCCGCCGTCATCGATCGATCCCGCGGCCGCGGTTCGTACTCGT
The DNA here is from genome assembly GCF_024228675.1 of Salinigranum marinum. Taxonomy (NCBI): domain Archaea; kingdom Methanobacteriati; phylum Methanobacteriota; class Halobacteria; order Halobacteriales; family Haloferacaceae; genus Salinigranum; species Salinigranum marinum. Next base: position 3,944,459 of record NZ_CP100461.1, read on the forward strand.
CTTCTGTCACTTGTTGACGGAGAACGGCAGGCCTTTTAACGTGGTCTGGAAAGTCGTGGTTGTTCATGAGTTACGACAAGGTCGAGGTCCCCGAAGACGGCGAACCCATCACCATCGCCGACGAGGAGACCGGAGCGCTCGACGTACCGGAGACGCCCATCATCCCGATCATCCACGGCGACGGAATCGGGACGGACGTCGGCCCGGCGGCACAGCAAGTGCTCGACGCCGCCGCCGAGGCGACCGGTCGCTCGATCGCCTGGATGCGCGTGTACGCCGGGTCGTCGGCCCGCGAGAAGTACGGCGAGAACCTCCCCGAGGACACGGTGTCCGCGATCCGCAACCACCGCGTCGCGATCAAGGGGCCGCTGACGACGCCGGTCGGGTCCGGTTTCCGCTCGCTGAACGTCGCCCTCCGTCAGAAGCTCGACCTGTACGCGAACGTCCGCCCCACCTACCACCTCGACGGCGTCCCCTCGCCCGTCAAGGACCCGAGCCAGATGGACATGGTCACGTTCCGGGAGAACACCGAGGACGTCTACGCCGGCATCGAGTGGGAGGCCGGCACCGACGAGGTCCAGGCAGTGAAGGCGTTCGTCGAGGACGAGATGGGCTTCGACGGCGTCATGCACGACGGCCCGATCGGCATCGGCGTCAAGCCGATCACCGAGTTCGGCACGAAACGACTGGTCCGACAGGCGATCGACTACGCCATCGAGAACGACCGTCCCTCCGTCACCCTCGTCCACAAGGGGAACATCATGAAGTTCACCGAGGGCGCGTTCCGCGACTGGGGCTACGAGGTCGCCGACGAGGAGAAGTACGCCGACGTCACTATCACCGAGGACGAACTCTGGGAGGAGTACGACGGCGAGCGGCCCGACGACACGGTCGTCGTCAAGGACCGCATCGCCGACAACATGCTCCAGCAGCTCCTCACGCGGACGAGCGACTACGACGTTATCGCGACGATGAACCTCAACGGTGACTACATGTCCGACGCCGCCGGCGCACAGATCGGCGGCCTCGGCATCGCGCCCGGCGGGAACTTCGGCGACGGCCTCTGTCTCGCCGAACCGGTCCACGGCAGCGCACCGAAGTACGCCGGCGAGGACAAGGTCAACCCGACCGCGATGATCCTCTCGGGCCGCATCATGCTCGACTACATGGGCTGGAAGGACGCTGCCGCGCTGGTCAAAGACGCCGTCGAGGAGACCATCTCCTCGGGCACGGTCACCTACGACCTCCACCGCCAGATCGAAGGTGGCACCAAGGTCGCCACCAGCGAGTTCGCCGACGCCGTCGTCGAGAAGATCCACGAACTCGCGTAAGCGACTCGACTCCACGCTCCGATTTCCCGACCGTCGTTCGGTTCGCTCACCGTCTCGTGTGGGACCCCTCCCGGCCCGACGCGACACGCGCGAATCTGCCCGACATCGTCTTTTTATCGGCCGGACGTCGTCTCTCTCGCCGTCAGCGACGGGACGACCGACGGTGACTCGGCCCGTCGGTTCACTCCCCCGACTCGGTCGTGTCGAGGCCGAGCGTCGCGTTCGCGCCGCAGAAGCACGTGGTCGCGTTGAAGCCGGCCCCGAGCGCGCCGAGCGCCGCGAGTCCGCCGAGCGCCGCGAGTCCGCCGAGCGAGCGGCTTCCCGACCGGAGCGCACGCACGGCGACCACCGCCAGTCCGACGGCGAGCAGTCCGCGGGCGATCCTGTCGGCACCGCCGACGTTTCGTTCGGTCATGCCCGTTCGTTGGCCCGCGCACGCTAAACGACGACGGCCCCTCACTGGGTGACCGCGCGGCCCGACCACGGGGCCAGCACGCGGTCGACCAACCCGACCACGAGGCTTTTACTGGCTGGCACCCGTGTGGGCGGGCGTGTACGGCGTCGTTCTCGCGGCCGGCGAGGGAACCCGACTGCGCCCGCTGACGGCCGAGCGGCCGAAGGGGCTGGTCGAGGTCGCCGGCGTGCCGATCCTGACGCGCTGTTTCGAGACGCTCCGCTCGCTCGGCGTCGACGAACTGGTCGTCGTCGTGGGCTACCGCGGGGACGACGTCGTCTCGTACTACGGCGACCGATTCGGCGACCTTCCGATCACGTACGCCACACAAGCGGAGCGGAAGGGGTCGGCCCACGCGCTGGCGATCGCCGGCGCACACGTCAACGGCGACGCGGTCGTGATGAACGGCGACAACGTCTGCGACGCGACCCTCTCGGCGGTCGTCTCCCGACACGCCGAGACCGACGCCGACGCGACCCTCCTCGTCGACCGGGTTCCCCGCGACCGGGCGTCCCGAACCGGTGTGGTCGAGTTCGACGACGACGGCGGCGTCGTCGGCCTCGTCGAGAAGCCGGACGACCCGCCGTCGACCACGGTCCCGCGGGGCTTCTACGCCTTCTCGCCGCGGATCTTCGAGGCCTGCCGCGCCGTCGAGCCGTCGCCGACCAGGGAGTACGAACTCACGGCCGCGATCGACCGCCTCCTCGCGGCGGGTGGCCGGGTCGAGACCGTCCCGCTCGACGGCTGGTGCGTCAACGTGAACACGGCCGCGGACCGCAGCCGGGCCGAACGACGGCTGGGCGAGCGGTCCTGAGCCGACCCGTCCCCGTCGGCGTTGGTTTCGAACACGCCCGGTCGCGCGCCGCGCTTCGGGCGACGTTCGCCGCGGCGACGCTCAGACCTCCAGCACCTCGACGAGGTTCCCCTCCGGATCGCGGACGAACAGGATCTTGGTCCCACTGGCCGTCCGCTGGGGGGCGCTCTGGGTTTCGACCTCGGCCGGAAGCGACTCGTAGAACGCGTCCAGGTCGGGCGTCGACAGCCCCACGTGTGCCGTCCCCGGCCGGTTCACAGTCCCCGATTCGACGGCCGTGCCCTCGGGGTCGTACGCGACGAGTTCGACGCGGACGCCGTCGGCGTCGAGGTGTGCGAACTCGGCGCTGGCACCGTCGACGCCGACGCCGGTCGCGAACGCTTCGCCGTCGACCGAGAAGCGGTCGACGACGGCGAGACCGAGGACGTCGCGGTAGAACGCGACCGCCCGGTCGAGGTCGCTCACGGTCAGCCCGACGTGGTGTGCGCGGGGTGGCATACTCGGGTGGGCGTGCGGGCCGGGGATACCGGTTTCGGCTCGACGCCACCGCGCCGTCGGGGACGGCCGGCCGCCGGCCGACAGCCGACGAGCGCCCCAACGTCTTTTTGTACCGTCATTTCACTCGGTAGGGTATGGACGGCGACCGCGCCGAAGGGGTCCTGCTCGGCTTAGCCTGTGGTGACGCGCTCGGCCGCCCGGTCGAGTTCGAGACGCCGGCGCGGATCCTCGCGCAGTACGGCGAGGTGACCGAGATGCTCGCGAACGGCACCTGGAACAAGCCCGCGGGAACGGTGACCGACGACACCGAGATGGCGCTCCGTCTCGCGCGGAGCCTCGTCGACCGGGGTGCGTTCGACCCGGCGGACGTCGCCGAACGGTTCGTCGCGTGGTACGAGTCGGGGCCGTTCGACATCGGTAACATGACCGCCTCGGCGCTCGGTCGGATCCGCGACGGGGAGCCGTGGCACGTCGCCGGACAGCGGGTGTGGGAGGCGTCGCCCGAGGGGTCGAACGCCGGCAACGGGAGCGTGATGCGCGCCGCGCCGCTCGCGGTCGCGTTCGCGTCCCGAGAGTCCGAACTCGTCGACGCGAGCGTGGCGAGTTCGAAGATCACGCACGCCGACCCGCGCTGTACGGCCGGCTGTGCCGTGTTGAACCTCACGCTCGCGGGACTCGCCTCCGGCCGGTCCGAGCCGCTGTCGCGCGCGCTCGACCGCGCGGAGCCGCCGGAGCCCCTCGAAGACGCCCTCCGACCGGTCGCGGCGGCCGCCGCCGCCCCCGACGACCTCCGGTCGACCGGCTACGTCGTCGACACGCTCCGGACGGCGTTGTGGTACGGTCTCCGGGCCGGGACCGCGGAGAACGCGCTCGTCGACGTGGTGAACATGGGCGGCGACGCCGACACCGTCGGCGCGATCACCGGCGCGGTCGTGGGCGCGCGGTTCGGTGCCGACGCCCTCCCGGACCGGTGGCTCGCCGAACTCGATACCGCCGACGAACTTCGGGCGCTGGCGCGCGACCTCACGACCGTCGGGGAGTAACTCGGCTCAGAGCCACGAGCGCCCGACCGCGGGCCACAGCCGCCTGTGGGCCCACACGAGGACGGAGAAGCCGACGGCACCGGCCGTGTCGGCGACGAGGTCCACGGCGGTGTCTTCGAGGTAAAAGGCGCGGCTCCAGTTCACCCAGAAGTCGGTGAACAGTCGCTCGTACACCTCGAACCACGTCCCGATGGCGAGCACCAGGAGTGGCAACACGACGAAGACGGCGAAGAACCCGCGGGCGAGCCGTGGTCGGTAGACGTAACAGAGCGCGGCGACGCCGAAGCCCGAGAGGGCGTGGACGAGCATGTCCCACCACCAGATCTTCGAGTAGAGGAACAGGCCCATGCTGGCGAAGTGCAGGCCGGTCACGGCGACGCCGAACCCACCGACCGCGTACACCGCGCCCGGGTGAAGCGACCGGCGGCGACTGAACGCCTCGACCCACCGGGTCGAACGAGCGACGGTTCGGGGTCGGGGAATCATAGCCGAACCGAGGGAGAGACGCAGCAAAAGGGTTTGCCCCCGGTTATCAGAGCTGGCGCTCGTCCGCCGCCGGCGACGCCGACGACGCCCGCTCACGCCGGAGGCGGCCGTACAGTCGGAGCACGGCCCCGAACGCGAGTGCCCCCGCCGTGTCGAGGACGAGGTCGATGCCCGTGTCCTGGAGGTAAAACGACAGCGACCAGCCCCACCAGAAGTTCCTGAACAGGCGCTCGTACACCTCGAACCACGTCCCGACGCAGAGGACGCAGACGGGCAACACGACGAAGAGGCCGAGCCGGGAGCGGAAGCCGTCGGTCCACGCCAGGTAGAGCAGGGCGGCGACGCCGAAGCCCGACGTCGAGTGGGTGAGGAGGTCCCACCACCAGATCTCGGTGTAGATGCCGTACGCCAGCCCCGCGAAGTGGAGCGTCGAGACGGCGACGCCCCAGACGAGCGCGGCCGTCCACGCCCCGCGACGGTGCCGTCGGTAGCGAACGTCCAGCTCGTCGATGCTCGGAGTCCGTTCTGTCAGTGACATCGTCTCCTCCGGTCGCGTTCGACTCCGCCCGGCGCGTTCGACCGTGACGGCCGACCGACGGGGAGGGACGTCGACGGTGCCGGCAGGTCCTCCATCACCCGTCCGCTCTCACGCGTCGGATAAATAGCCGCTCGAAGTGTCGTCAGCCGCCCCGTCGACGGTGACGAGCGGCGTCTCGGTGGTGATCGGCTCGCGCTCGTCCACCTGCACCTCGCCGACGACAGCCCGTCTCAGTCGCCGGCCCAGTCGGGGTTCAGCCGTGGCGGGGCGAAGACGTCGACGCCCTCGACCACGCGCTCGCCCCGGTTCTCGACGGCGTGGGGCTCGTCGCCCGGGATGGCGTACGAGTCGCCGGCGGAGACGACGATCTCCTCGCCGTCGATGATGAAGGTGAGCGTCCCCGCCGCGACGTAGCCGGTCTGTTCGTGGGGGTGGGCGTGTTCGGGGACCACGGCCCCGGGTTCGATGCGGAACCGCTGGACGCTCATCTCCGAACCCGCGGCGTGCTGTGCGAGGTGGACGCCGTCGACGGCCTCCGTGGGATCGACCGCCGAACCCGAGACGTGCTTCATACCACCGCCGGGACGGCGAGCGATATAAGCGTGCGGGGCGTCGTGGTCGGGTATGTACGCGGTGGTCGGCTGCACCGACTGTGCGGCGCTGTGGCTGGTCTCGGATCCCCAGTCGTCGAAGACGGCCCAGTGTCCGCGTTGCGGACGGCGACACCAGCTCCGAAAACTCAAGCGCCTCTTCGAGTCCGACGACCGCGACGTGGCCCGGCAGGCACGCGCGGAACTCCTGGCAAAGAAGCAGGGGGCGTCCGAAGCGTTCGAGCGCCTCGACTCGGTCGCGGCGATGGAACGGCAGGTCGACGAACCGGCCGTCGACGACCGCGAGTACCTGACGGGGTCGGGGCTGGACGCCGACGCGGTGGCGGCAGCCGGCGAACGGGAGGCTGAATCGCGGAGCCGCGACCGGATCGTCAGGGACGCCGTCGGGCAGCAGGACCGGCCGACCGAGGCGGCGGTGGTCGACTACGCCACCGAGCACGGCGTGCCGGCCGACGCCGCCCGCGATCTGCTCGAGGCGCTGACCCGCCGGGGGGAGGTCTCCGAGAGCCGCGGCCGGTACCGGCTGGTCTGAAGCCGCCCGCGGTGTGGTGGCGCGGCCGGGCCGACTCCGTGGCGTTCCCGCGAACCGCTCGCAGCGACCGCGTCGCTTCGGTGGACGAGCGACGATCGAACCCGAAGAAAAGAGAGCGTTCAGAGCACGCCCAGCAGGCGGAGCACGGTCAGGGCGGACACGGCGATCCCGAGGACGAGCTTCACCACTCGCAGCGTCAGGACCGTCCGCCGGTACTCGTCGGTCGTCTCGGTCGTCTCGGTCGGCATGGTGGACGCGCCCGCCGGTGCTCGCCGGCGCGCGCACCGGAAGCGACGGTCCCGAGGTGAAAAAGCGCGAGCCAGACGCGCGGCGGAAGTGAAACTGGTCTACCTGCCGAGCGACTCGTGCGCCGAGGAGAGGTGTCGCGACGCCAGCGCCGACAACAGCGAGAGTTCGCCGGCGAGCGCGCCGACGGCGACGCACTCCGCGAGCGCGTCGGCGTGTTCGCCCGGCGGGTCGCCACCGCCCCGAACGCCGAGGACGTCGAGCCCCTCCGACTGCGTCGGGAGCTTCGTCCCGCCGCCGACCGTCCCCACTTCGAGCGAGGCGAGCGAGACGCCGACGTACAGCCCCGACTCGCGGACCTCCACCGTCGTGATGGCGTTCGATCCCTCGACGACCTGTGCGGCGTCCTGGCCGGTCGCGAGGAACATCGCCGCGACGACGTTGGCGACGTGGGCGTTGAACCCGAGCGACCCCGCCTTGGCGCTCCCGACGAGGTTCTTCCGGGTGTTGACTTCTGCCACCGCCTCGGGGGTGGTGTGCAGGCGCTCCTCGACGACCTCCCGGGGGACGAGCACGTCCGCGGTGACCGAACGCCCGCGCCCCTCGACGGCGTTGACCGCGGCGGGTTTCTTGTCCGTGCAGAGGTTGCCGGACAGCGCCACGAGCGACGCTGGCGTTTCGGACTCGATCACCTCACACGCCGCGCGGGTGGCGATGGTCGCCATGTTCATTCCCATCGCGTCCTTCGTGTCGTAGCGGAACCGAACGAAGACGTTGTCGCCGACGACGTACGGTTTCGCCGCGAGGAGTTCGCCGTGGCTCGTCGTCTCCTCGGCCGCCGCCGCCAGCGCCGCGTGGTTGTCGCGGACCCACGACGCGAGCGCTTCCGCCTCGACGACGCTCTCGACGCGGAAGACGGGCGCGCGGGTCATCCCCGCGGCGGTGACGCGCGCGGCCGCCCCGCCGGCGCGGTCGATGACCGAACAGCCGCGGTTCACCGAGGCCAGCAGGGCACCTTCGGTGGTCGCCATCGGGAGGTAGTACTCGCCCGACGCGGCACCGCCGTCGATCGAGACGGGGCCGGCGACCCCGGCCGGGATCTGGACGGCACCGATCATGTTCTCGATGTTCGCGTCGGCCGCGGCGGCGTCGAAGCCGTACGCGCCGACGGTGTCGAGCGACGCGCCCGACTGCGCTTCGACCAGGTGACGTCGCGCGGCCGCGGCCGTGTCGGCGTCGGTGTGCGCTTCGAGTTCGTGGAACCGGAGGTCGCCGGCGCGGACGCGCTCGGCGAGTGACGTCGCGTCCACGTCCATGTCCGCGCCGGGGTCCGAATCCGAGTCCGAGTCGGTCATACGCTCCCGTCTCCCTCGCGCGGCTAACCGTTGTCGGTCCGTATCGTCTCCCTGGGAACGTTCCAGCCCGGGCTTGTGGCGCCAGGTGTCGCGGCCTCGGATCGGACGAAGCCGGGAGCAGCCAGGGCGGGGTATTCCACGACCTCCCCAGCCGATTCGGACGCTCGCTCCCGTCGGTCGCTCCCGTCCTCATCCCTCGCGCGCTCACTCGCTCACATCCGTTCGCTCCCTCGTCGCGCGCCACCGCAGCCGCTCCGTGAGCGGTCGGCGTGCGGGAGTAAAGCGAGTAAAGCGAGCGAACGACTCGCGTGGGGGGCGACCGACCGAGTGAAACGAGCGAAGGAGTCGGCTGGGGAGGAGTGAGGCGTCACCGACCTGGCGTCCGTTCTCCCCGTCTCCGGCCGACACCCGCTCTCGTCTCTGTATCCACGCCTCACAGACGACGGCACACGACACCATCCCGGGCCGGCTCCCGAACGTTCTTGGCTCCGCCCGCCGGTGAGAGCGTATGACCGCGGCCGCCGACCTCGTCTTGACGAACGCGGAGGTTCACACGCTGACAGACCCGGACGAGACGTACGAGGCTCTCGCCGTCCGCGACGGCCGGATCGCCCGCCTCGGGAGCGCCTACGACGTCGACTTCCTCGTCGGCACCGACACGCGCGTCGTCGACCTCGAGGGACGGGTCGTGCTCCCGGGGTTCGTCGACGCCCACACGCACCTCCCGATGGTCGGTCGCCGGCTCGTTCACGCCGACCTCGCGGTCGGCTCTCGAGCGGCGTCGATCGACCGACTCCGCGAGCGCGCGGTGGATCTCACGGTCGAGAGTTCGGGCGACGGCGAGGGCGGCGAGTGGATACAGGGCTTCGGCTACGACGAGTCGGGGTGGGACGACGACGGCTACCTCCTCGGGGAGGAACTCGACGAGGTCTCCGACGACCGCCCCGTGGTGGCGTTCCGCGAGGACATGCATGTCGCCTCGGTGAACTCGGTCGCGCTCGACCGGCTCGGCCTGGCAGCGGGCGACCACGGGGGTGACGTCCGCGAGCAGGGCGGCGACCCGACGGGCGTCCTCGTCGAACGGGCGGTCGACGACGTCTGGGACGCCGTTTCGCCCTCGAAGGAGGAGACGAGAGCGCTCCTCACGGCTGCCCAGCGGTACGCGAACGAGCGCGGTGTCACCGCCGTCCACGACATGGTCCGGGGGTCGCACGCACCCGGGGTGTACCGCGACCTCGAACGGGCGGGGGAGCTCACCCTCCGCGTCCGGCTGAACTACTGGGCCGACCACCTCGACGCCCTCAGAGAGGTCGGCCTACGGACGAACCACGGCGCGGGGCTCGTCCGTCTCGGCGCGATCAAGACGTACACCGACGGTAGCTTCGGCGGGCGGACGGCGAAGCTCTCCGCACCGTACGCCGACGCCGACGAGAGCGACACCGACCCGACGGGACAGTGGGTCGTCCCCCCCACCGAACTGGACGAGATCGTCCGCGCGGCCGACGACGCGGGCTTTCAGGTCGCCGCTCACGCGATCGGGGACGCGGCGGTCGACGCCGTTCTCGACGCGTTCGAGCGAGTCAGCTCCGACGGAGACGACGGGTCCCGACACCGGATCGAACACGCCGAGCTCGCCGACGATGCGGCGATCGACCGCATGGTCGACCTCGGCGTCGTCGCCTCCGTGCAGCCGAACTTCCTCAAGTGGGCCGGCGAGGGCGGCCTGTACGACCGCCGCCTCGGCGACCGTCGGACGGAGACGAACCGATACCGCGTCATGGCCGAGGCGGGCGTCCCGCTCGCGTTCGGGAGCGACTGCATGCCGCTCGACCCGCTGTTGGGCGTCTCCCACGCCGTCGACGCGCCCGCGGACGACCAGCGGCTCTCGACCACGGCGGCGCTCAGGGCGTACACGAGCGGGGGCGCGTACGCGGGCTTCGACGAGGACCGCCTGGGCACCGTCACGCTCGACAGCCACGCGGATCTGGTCGCCCTCGACGGCTCGCCGTGGGCCGAAGGGATCGACGGGATCGACGGGATCGACCCGGTGCTGACCGTCGTCGACGGCCGGGTGGTGTACGACGCGGTGGACGGCGCCGCGCGGTCCCGCTGACCCGCCGTGCGGCCACCCTGCACGGAGGCCGTCCACCTCGGGGCCGAACGCCGCCCACCTCGCGCCCGGATGGAAGGGTTGAGGTACGTCCCCGGGTATCGTCCGCCCATGACAACGACCGGCTTCTTCGACCGGCTCCGAGCGCGCATCGAGCGGATCGACAGCGTCGTTTCCGTCGGGCTCGATCCCGACCCCGCACGGATCCCCGATCACCTCCGCGAGTACGACCTGCCGCGGTGGGCGTTCAACCGGCGCATTATCGACGCGACGCACGAATACACCGCCTGCTACAAGCCCAACGCCGCCTTCTACGAGGACGGCGACGGGTGGCGCGCCCTCCAAGAGACGATCGCGTACGCCCACGGGAAGGACGTTCCCGTCCTCCTCGACGCCAAGCGCGCCGACATCGGCAACACCTCACGGCAGTACGCGAGCCTCCTCGACGACGCCGACGCGATCACGGTGAACCCCTACCTCGGACGGGACTCGCTGGAACCGTTTCTGTCCCAGGCAGACAAGGGCGTGTTCGTCCTCTGTCGCACCTCGAACCCCGGCGGCGGCGACCTCCAGGACCTCGAACTCGCCTCGGGCGACCGGGTGTACGAACGCGTCGCGGCGCTCGCGGAGCTGTGGAACGCGAACGACAACGTCGGACTCGTCGTCGGCGCGACCACGCCCGACGAACTCGCCGACGTCCGCGAACAGGTGCCCGGACTCCCGTTTCTCGTCCCGGGCGTCGGCGCACAGGGCGGCGACGCCGAGGCGGCCGTCGAACACGGCCTCGCCGACGGCGTCGGTCTGGTCAACTCCTCGCGCGGGATCATCTTCGCCGGCGAGGACAGGGGGGAGGCGTTCGCCGGGGCGGCCGGCGAGGCGGCCAAACGGCTGCAGAAGCGGCTCAACCAGCACCGCTGACCGGACCCGTCCCCGCGGCCGTTCCTCGATCAGTCGACGAGTCCGACCGCCCGAACGTGCGCTCGAAGGGCGCGCTCGGAGTCGAACTCTTTCCCGCAGGACTCACACCGGTACGTCTCGCGTTCGTCCATGTACATCGATCCGTCCTGTCGTTCGTCGTGATCCGGCATGAGCGTTCGCCCGCCGGGCGTCCCCTCCGTCCAGCCGGCTGGGCGACGTTCCCGGTGACGGAACGTGAGAGGGACCGTGGCGCGTCGGTCGGCGTGACGCGGGTGGCCCGACAGTTCCCGATCGCCGCGGTCGCTCCGCCGACGCTATCTCTGACCGCCGACACGTGCGAGACGCTTACAACCCCGCGTTCCCAATCGCGGGTGTGGACCGCGACCGACTCGTCTTGGGACTCGCGGCGGTGTTCGCCGGCCTGACAGTGTTGCTAGTCGTCGCCTCGCTCGCGTCCGGGCCGTGGTACCTGATCCTCCTCGCCGTCCCGTTCGGCGCGACGACGTACTTCATGTGGTACCAGGCGAGCGGCCGGCTCGAAGAACGGACGCGGACGAGGCGGGTCCGCGCCGGCAGTCGCTTCGGCCGTGGCGCGCGGAGGAACGATCCGAACGGTCCAGGGGGGTTCGGTGCTGGCGCACGGAACGGCCGCACGCGGGGGCGCGCGAGCGTTCGGCCCCCGTCGTCGGGGCCCTCGCCGACAGAGGCGTACCGGACGCTCGGGCTCGACCCCGGGGCCGACGAAGACGCCGTGCGGCAGGCCTACCGACAGCGAGTCAAGGAGGTCCATCCGGACAGGCCGTCGGGAGACGAGGACGAGTTCAAGCGGGTCAACCGGGCGTACGAGCGGCTGACCGACGAACAGACGTAGCTTCCTGATCGATGCTCGCCGGAGGCGTCGTCCGTCGGGGGTGTTCGTGTGACATGAAGACTCATCCCACGGAAACGCTTAACGTGGGTGGTTTCCTACGCGCGACCATGAGCGCTGATCGGGCCGTCCTTGAGGAGGCCCTCGAGCGCGGCGAAGAGGAGGGCGGGCACATCGAGTTCAAAGAGCGGCTCTCTCGCGACATTCACCTCTCGGAGGGACGAATGGAGAGCCTGGCCGCTCAGCTCCGCCACCGCGTCCTCTCGGGCGACGGGACGGCGACGTACGTCGTCGGCGTCACGGACGAGGGTGGCATCGCCGGCATCTCCCGCGACGCGTTCTCCGAATCGATGGACGTCCTCTCGCTTCTGGCCGAGGAGGCCGGCGCTCACATTCACGACGTCGAGACGTGGGGCGTCGGCGACGACGGCCTCGTCGGCGTCGCGACCCTCCGGGAGGGAGGGATGCTCGACGGCGACGACGACCACATCGTCGTCGGCACGGCCGGTCACGTCGACCACGGCAAGTCGACGCTCGTGGGATCGCTCGTCACCGGCCGACCCGACGACGGCGAGGGCGAGACGCGTTCGTTCCTCGACGTCCAGCCCCACGAGGTCGAACGCGGGCTATCCGCCGACCTCTCGTACGGCGTCTACGGCTTCGACGACGACGGGCCGGTCCGTATGGACAACCCCCACCGGAAGGCCGACCGCGCTCGGATCGTCCAAGAGGCCGACCGGCTGGTGTCGTTCGTCGACACCGTCGGTCACGAGCCGTGGCTCCGGACCACGATCAGGGGCCTCGTCGGGCAGCGCCTCGACTACGGGCTCATCGTCGTCGCGGCGGACGACGGCCCCACCCGAACGACGCGGGAGCACCTCGGGATCCTCCTGGCCATGGAGCTCCCGACGCTCGTCGCGCTCACCAAGGTCGACATGGTCGACGACGAGCGCGTCAGCGCGGTCGAGCGTGAGGTCGAGCAGTTGCTCCGCGACGTCGGCAAGACCCCGCTCCGCGTCGAACGTCACGGAGTCGAGACGGCCGTCGAGGAGATCAGCGACGCCGTCGTCCCGATCCTCCAGACCAGCGCCGTGACGATGCAGGGGCTCGACCGTCTCGACTACCTGTTCGAGCACCTCCCGAAGACGACGCGCGAGGAGGGCCGGTTCCGGATGTACATCGATCGGTCGTACTCCGTGACGGGCGTCGGTGCGGTCGCCTCCGGGACGGTCAACTCGGGAAGCGTCGAAGCCGGCGACGAACTCCTCGTCGGGCCGATGGCCGACGGGGCGTTCCGTGAGGTCGAGGTCCGCTCGATCGAGATGCACTACCACCGGGTCGATCGCGCGAAGGCCGGCCGTATCGTCGGCATCGCGCTCAAGGGCGTCCGCGAGGCGGATCTCGAACGCGGGATGGTGCTCCTACCGCGCGACGCCGACCCCGACCCCGTCCGGCGGTTCGAGGCAGAAGTGATGGTGCTCAACCACCCAACCAGGATCGGTGCAGGCTACGAACCCGTCGTCCACCTCGAAACGATCAGCGAGGCCGCGGTGTTCCGCCCCGAGGGCGGGCAGTTGCTCCCCGGCGACACCGGCACGACGGACGTGGAGTTCAAGTTCCGGCCGTATCTCGTCGAGGCCGGCCAGCGGTTCGTCTTCCGCGAGGGCCGGAGCAAGGGCGTCGGAACCGTCACGCGCGTCTACGACGACTGAGCGCAGGGGCGAACGGACGGCACCACAATCGCATCCCCGAGAGACGGTGTGCCGCCGCGTCGCGTGCCGTCCCGCGGCCGGTGTCAGCGCACGGGCCCGCTGGCTTCGGCTTCGTACTTAATGCCACGGTCGCGCCGCCAGTTCGGCGAGCGACTCGAGCTCGTAGTGGGGTTCGATCGTCGCGTCCTCCGCGTACGCGGGGATCCAGACGCTTCGGAGTCCGGCCGCGTGCGCCCCGGCGACATCCGACGCGAGCGAGTTGCCGACGTGCACCGCCCGGTCCGACTCGCCGCCAAGCGTCGCGAGCGCCCGGTGAAACGGCTCTGGCTTCGGCTTCGGTTCCGTGTCGTGTCCGGCGAAGACGACCGTCTCGAACGCGCCGTCGAGGCCCGCCCCCGCGAGCTTGGGCCGCTGGACGTCCGGCGGGCCGTTCGTTACGACCCCGACCCGGTACTCGTCGGTGAAGGCGTCGACGACCTCTCGCGCGCCCGGGAGGAGTCGGACGTCGCCGTGGTCGCGCCGGGCGCTGAACGCGCGGGCGACGTCGCGGCCGAGCGTGGGGTCGCGTCCCCGGTCGTCGGCGACGGCCGCGAAACACGCCTCGCGGAGCTCCTCGATCGATCCCGTCGTGGGAAGGAACTCCTCGTACCGCTCGAAGTACGCCTCCGCGGGAAAAAACGGGTCGACGCCGACGGCGGCGAACGCCTCGTCGAGTACCTCGCTCGTGGTCCGGTTGTACGTGACGAGGGTGTCGTCGAGGTCGAACAGCACGGTGTCGACCGGCTCTGTCGTCATCGTCCTCGGTAGGTTCGGTGTGAATAAAAGGTGTGTGGCGGGTTCAGCCGCCGTTCTCGACCGAGCCGTCGGGCGGCTCCGCGGCGACGTACCCGTCGCTCTCGCGGGCCGCGAGGTCGAGGAGGACGAGCCAGTCGAGGAGGTGGTCGACGCGCTCGCGCCACGTGTCGCGCCATCGCGCGGGGTCTTTGTGCCGCTCCCACTCGGGGACCCGCGCTTCGAACCGCTCGAAGACGGCGTCGGCGTCGACCGGCCTCGGGCCGAGGGCGTCGTTGATCTCGCGTGCCCCGTAGACGCCGTCGAGAAACGCCGCGCGCAGGTAGCCGGGCGTCGGCTCCCGCGTGAGACGGACGAACCCCGACTCCCGCTCCGCGGCGAGCCCCAGCGCCCGAAGGAACGTGAGCCACGTCCGCGCCACGTCGCGGCTCGGGAGTGCCAGCCGACGCACGAGCCGCGCACAGCAGTCGTCCTCGGTTCCGGGGACGAGCGGAACCGCTCGCTGGGCCTCGACGACGCCGTCGAGGGTCTCCGGGGCCGGCGGGAGGAGTTTGAACCGCGTCATCTCCGTCGGCTCACGCGAACCCGAACGACTCCGCGAGCAGGTCCTCGTCGACCGCCCCGAGGACGCGCGTCGGGCCATCGACGACGTCGACGGTCACCTGCGCGGGCGCGAACACCGAGTCAGACACCTCGTAGAAGTCCCAGCCGGCGTCCTCGAAGACCGTCTCGAACGGGGTCCCGTACTCGTCGTTGGCGGTCGACGGGAGGTCGTCGAAGACGTCGCTGTCCTCGCGCACCTGCATGTACACCTGGCCGCCGTAGGCGAGGGCGTCGTTCGTCCGGCCCATCGCGACGCCCTCGTCGTAGCTGACGGGCGCGACGGGTGCCGAGCTGGAGACGGTGAGAACGTCCTTGGGGTCGTAGCCGAGCTCGAAGAGGCGGAAGACGCCGAGTTCCGCAGCACGGGACGCCATCGTCACGCTCCCGACCGTGGAGCCGGTCGCGAACGTCGGGAGGAAGACGCCCGACGGCTCGACGCCGGTGAGGTCGGCGACGTGCCGCGCGACGGCGTCGTCCGGCAGGTCGATGCTCTCGACGGTGAGCACGGTGAGATCGAACTCGTCGTAGTAGCCGACGGCCTGAAACTCGCTCTCCTGCCCGACGAGCGCGCGGGCGGGGCCGGCGCCGAGGCCGTCGAAGCCTCCCCCGCCATCCTGGCCCTCGAACGCGAGTTCCCAGCCGGCCTTCTGCGAACAGAGCAGCGCGAGCGCGGGGTGGTCGGTCGTGAGTTCGACGTGGGGCACCGGCGCGCCCGCGACGGTGTCCATCCGGGTCTGGACCGTCGCGAGACCGGCCGTCTGGACCTCCGCGAGGAGCAGGCCGGCCTCCAGCCCGGCCTCCGCGTCGACGCCGCAGTCGATGACCGTCGCGCCGGAGTCGAGTTCGTAGACGACGACTCCCAGCTCGTCGGCGAAGTCGAGCACCTCGTCGACGAGTTCGATGGCCATCCGGTTGAGACTCTCCATACCTCGCCTTCCGCGCCCTGGAATAAAGGGTCCTGGGTCTGGCTACTCGGGGCGGTCGCGCCGCGGTTCGCGCCCGAGTTCTGCTTCCACTCTGTCGACTTTCTCTCGCGCGCCCTGGCTCCGCGTGCGCTTGTCGTCGATCTTCAGGAACGTGCTCACTCTGTCGCCGTCGACGGCTTTGTGCGCCGTGGCAACCGCCGCGAGGAGGGTGTCGATGTCGTCAGCCTCGACGACAGTGCCCATCGGATTCGTCTCGTAGGCCACGTCGAAGTCGTCGAGCGCGGCGACGGCCTTCGCTACCTCGGGGGCCATGCTCCCCTCGACGACCGGTGCCACGCTCAACATTGCGATGACGGTCATACGTGGGAGAGCACGGGGAGGAAGGTAACTGTCGGTGGTCGGCCGGACACTGACGGCGAGCGCGGTGCGGTGGCGCGCGGGAGCGAGCACCGCGAGCGACTCGCGCGAGGGATGAGCGACCGGGCGAGCGACGGAACGGAGCGAGCGCGAGAGCGAATTGGCTGGCGAGGACGTGGCCCAATCGCCCTGGTGACTGTTCGGCGTTTTCGCCCCGTCAGCCGCACCGACGCTCTTTCGCCCCGTCAGCCGCACCGACACCGTCGCCGACCGCTCGTCACGCCCGTTGCCCGCGAACCGGTCCCGTGACACCCACTCTCCCCGCCAGGTTATCTCCACCCCGGCCGTACCACGCGCCATGTCCGTCATCTCCCGCGCGACCGACGCCGATCCGCGGGTCGAGCGCGCGGTCGTCTTGCTCCGCGCGATCGTCCACGAGGTCCGCGCCGAACGGCTCACGTTCATGGCCGGCAGCATCGCCTACCACGCGTTCGTCTCGCTTCTCCCCCTGCTACTGCTGGTGCTGGCGCTCGTCGCGCGCATCGGAGACCGGAGCCTCCAAGCCGCGTTCGAGGAGTTCGTCGCGGCCGTCCTCACGCCGGGTGCGGCACCGATCTTCGTGGGCGAACTCTCCGAGGCCGGGGGCTCCGCGAGCATCTCGCTGTTCGGTGGGATCGTCCTCGTCTGGGGGACGCTCCGTATCTTCCGCGGGCTCGACACCGCCTTCTCCGACATCTACGAGTCCGAGGCCGCCAACACCTTCGCCGACCAGGTCTCCGACGGCGTACTCGTGCTCGTCGTCTTCGCACTGGCCGTCCTGCTGGTGGTGTTCGTTGAGTCGCGGCTCTCGTTCGGCGACGGAGGGGCCGCGTGGCTCGTACACCGCCTGGTGCTCGTCGCGCTCCTCTCGCTCGCGCTGTTCCCGATGTACTACGTCTTTCCCGACTCGGACGTCGGCGTCGTCGAAGTCCTGCCCGGCGTGTTCATCGCCGCCATCGGCTTGGCGTCGTTCGAGACGCTGTTTCAGCTGTACGCCCAGTTCAGCTCGAAAGCACAGGATCCGAGCGTCGTCGCCGGTATCCTCGTCCTCCTCACCTGGCTGTACTTCAGCGGGCTCGTCATCCTGCTCGGTGCCGCGGTGAACGCTGTGCTCTCGAACCGATCGCGCGACGTCAACGTCCGGCCGGTGTTTGGCGGCGTCGACTACGACAACTCGTCGGGGCCGACGCGGACGCAGGTGACCGCCGTGGTCGAGGCACTCGAACACGCGCTCGCCACCGAGCGGCACACCGACGTGGCCGAGACGGACGTGGATACTGACGACCGGAGGGAGGTCGTGGTGACCGTCGGGGACCACCGCGTGACGCTGCCGGCCCCCGACGCCGCCGTCGCCCGGACCGACACGGGGTTGCTCGGTGGCCCCGTCACGATCGAACTCACCTGGTCGCCGAGAGAGTCGGAGTAACCGAGGGGAACGGTCGCAAGTTAATACCGTGGCGTGCGTCTCCCTGTCATGGCGATTCGACTACCCAGTCCGATGACGCCGGGACGCGCCGAGACGACCAAGACGGCGGAGACGGGGACGCGGACGCAACGACTGGTCGAACTCGCGAGCGAGGAGCCCAGCGCCGTCACGGCTTCCCGGGCGGTCCGTCCACCCGCCCTCGTCCGGAACAAACACCTCGCGGACGACGGCTTCGGCGAGGCGTATCTCGTCTGGCGGTGTCTGGACTGCGGTACCGTCGGCTCGCTCGACGCCCTCCCGATGCGGTGTGTCTGTGGCGCGCGCCGCGAGGCCCTTGCGTACGTCGTCGAGGACTGAGAGCGCTCACGCCGGCTTCCTGCCGGTCGCGTCCGTGTCCGTCGCCGCCACCGGTGGCGCGCCGCGCCGGGGCCGGAGGTAGTTTCAAATACGAACGCGTCGTAGCGCCGCCTATGGCGATCTCTCGCCGCTGTTCTGGCTGCAACGCGCTCTTGCAGACCAAGCGTGACCTGACGAAACTCGACGGCGTGACGAAGCCCTCGTGGCGCTGTCGGCGGTGCCAGACGACGGTCCCGGGCATCGTCGCCGAGCGGCTGAAACACCAGAAACAGCACGAACTCTGAGCGCCGACCGCTCGTCCGACCCCCGTCGGCTCGAGTGTCGGCCGTCGCTCCCTTTACACGGCGAGCCGTGCGTCCTCCGTGCTTCCGAGGCAGCAGTTCTCCGATTTCGGTTCGTTCGCTTTCGGGTAGATGCCACGCACGTCCCACACAGGTCCCACTCACGTCCAGGTGGATGCCAGACCAGTGTCCGCGTGGCATAGACGTTTGTGATAATTTTAATTCGTTCTGTAGTAAAACTTTAACCCTCGGCGCCCCTTCGAACGAGTATGAGAAGTACGTTCACTCTCAGTAAAGCATACCGTGGCTTCGACGAAGGCACCGAGTTCGAGCGAGTCGCCGCGTACGGTCCGTGGCACGTCGCCTCGATGAAGTTAGAGAGCACCGACAACCTCCGTCGCGTCGAAGTGACCTCCGAAGAACTCGAACAGTTCTTCGCCGCGTAAACCACCCACCGGCTTTTTCCAGCGAGTTCGACGTTTCCGTCGAGACGCGGCTGTCGCGTCCGACGCGAAGCGCTCGCCCCTGCGGGCGTTCCGTCACGGTGAGTCTCCACCACCCGTCTCGGGTCGAGCTAGGTGGTGAAGACGGCACCGACTACGGAGCGTATCAGTGTGAAAGAACAGCGTCGTCAACCAGTCGCCGTGAGGCGACAGCTGAAACGTCGTTTAGTTGCGGACGAGGTTCGTCGCGCGGGGGCCCTTGGGGGCCTGTTCGATGCTGAATTCGACCTCGGTACCTTCCGTCAGGTCCTCGCCGCCGACATCCTCCATGTGGAAGAACACGTCGTCGTCAGAGTCGTCCGTCGAGATGAAACCGTAGCCGCCTGTGTCGTTGAAGAAATCAACCTTTCCGTTTGCCATTGCAAACAAACGTAGACTGGGTATATAAATAAAACTTGCGAGGGTCGCGGTACCATGACCCCTCCCAGGGGAGTGGAGATCCTATCGCCCGGTGCCACGAGTGGTAACCCTCCGCGGACGCTCTCGCTGATCGGCCCTTCTCGCTGTTCTCCGGAGCCGGCACTTCCGTCGACGACACTCGTGAGTCTCCGACACCGTCGTCGCCGAGGCCTCCTCGTCTCGTACAGGAGTCGAGCCGTGCGCTGGTTGGGATGTTGAACCGAGTAGAGATGTGCTCGCTCGTACCTCGCTGCGCGCGACTCTCCGGGTTCAAACCTCAGGAACTCACACACCGCACTCAACGAGGCCGAGCGGCACGCGAAGCGTCCGCTCGTTGTGTTGCGTTCGGAGAAGTGCGCTGGCTGGGATGTTGAACCACGGTCGTTCCGCTCACTGCGTTCGCTCCACTCTCTGATTCGAATCCCAGGTGCTCACACACCACGTCCGACGAGGCCGAGCGACACAGAAGTCGCTCGCCGTGTCAGATGTTGTAGAAGTGCGCTGGCTGGGATTTGAACCCAGGTTGTGACCATGGCAAGGTCACGTGATACCACTACACTACCAGCGCGTTCTGCGCATCTTCTGCTAATGCCACGGTGCTATAAAAATCCGTCCTTTCACCCCTTCCGTGAGTGTCTCACTCAGCCACGCCGGTGCGCCGGCGGTGGATCCACCCCAAACGTTCATGATCGTTCTACACGATGATTCAGGGGAGGACACATGAGCACGACGAAAGAGATTCTCGACCACCACTGGGAGGCGTTCACGACACAGGACCTCGACATGGTCATGGAAGACTACGACGACGACTCGGTCGTCATCACTAATCTGGGGACCTTCCACGGTCTCGACGGGATCGAGGAACTGTTCACGGGCATCTTCGACGAGTTCTCACAGCCGGGATCGACGGCCGAACTCGAGATGGAAGAGATCGTCGACGACACCGCCTACATCGTCTGGCACGGCGAGACGCCGGACAACGAGTACGCGTTCGCCACGGACACGTTCCGCATCGAAGACGGCGTCATCACCGTCCAGACGTTCGGCGGGAAGATCGACGCGAAGTGAGCACGGCCGAAGAGGGGTCACCCGCGCTCGGGCGCTCCCGTGTGACACCCTGTGACCCCGCGTGACCCGCGGTCGATCACACCCCGACGTGTGTGTCTCTGACACACGTATTCTCGGGTCTGCGTGACTGTCAGGCCCTCACACCCCCACATACGATTCGCTATCCTTTTCAACGAGGCTCGGGTACGTCGGGTACAGTCTAGACGCAACGATGGACGGCTCGGCATGACACTCAGCGTACTCGTGCCGTCTTCCCTCGTCCGGGAAGCCGAGGACCAACGCGAGGCGACTCGCAAACTCGGCTACGTCGCCCGAGCGGCGACGGTGTTCCGGGCGGACCGGCTCGTCGTCTTCCCCGACCGGGAAGGCGAAACACGGTGGGGAGGCGGGTTCGTCGAAACCGTACTCCGGTACGCCGCCACCCCACCCCACCTCCGAAAGGAGGTGTGGGACAGGCGGGACGAACTGGCGTACGTCGGTGTCTTGCCGCCCCTCCGAATCGCGTCTACGACCGGCTCCGACTCTGCCGAGTCGGGGTCGTTAACACAGGGAATCGTGACTGAGGTCGGACCTGAAGGCCGCGTCCGGGTCACTTGCGGACTGCAACACCCGATCTCGCTCCTCGTCCCCTCCGACATGGAGGTCGAGGAGGGAGAGCGCGTCACCATCAGGATCTCTTCGAGAGAGCCGGTCCGTGCGCGGATCGTCGACGCCCCACAGCCGGGGTACGACGTCTCCCGTATGGACCTCGCGGAAGCGCTGGGCCGCCCCGACGCCGGGATTCGCGTGGCGACGTCCCGGTTCGGACGGCCGCTGTCCGCCGACGGACTGGCGGATCTCACCCGCCGGGTCGCCGAGGGCGCAACGGTCGCCTTCGGCGCGCCCGGGCGGGGGCTTCCGGACATCCTCGGTATCGAGACCGAGGCCGTCGCCGCCGCGAGCGGCGAAGTCGAACCCGACGGTTCGGATCCGGGGTTCGACCTCTGGCTGAATACGATTCCGGCGCAGGGCAGCGAGGTGGTGCGAACGGAGGAAGCGATGTTCGCCTCGCTCGCGACCCTGACACTCCCAAGCCAGACGGAGTAACACAACATGCCACAACCAAGCAGACCACGCAAAGGCTCGATGGGCTACAGCCCGCGCAAGCGCGCGACGTCGGAAGTCCCGCGTTTCCGCTCGTGGCCCGACGACGATGGCTCCCCTGCACTGCAGGGCTTTGCCGGCTACAAGGCCGGGATGACCCACGTCGTCATGGTCAACGACCAGGCCAACTCCGCCCGCGAGGGCATGGAGGAGTCGGTGCCGGTGACCGTCGTCGAGACGCCGCCGATGCGCGCCGTCGCCCTGCGAGCCTACGAACAGACGTCGTACGGGATGAGGCCGACAACGGAAGTGTGGACGAGCGAGTTCCACGAGGACCTCTCGCGCACGCTCTCCGTCCCGGCCGAAGACAGCTTCGACGAGGACGCCGACGAACTCCGCGAGCTCGTCGACGACGGCGCGGTGGATGACCTCCGGGTCATCACCCACACCGTCCCCGGCGCGCTCGCGAACGTCCCCAAGAAGAAGCCCGACGTGATGGAGACCCGCGTCGGCGGCGGCTCCCTGTCGGAGCGCGCCGACTTCGCACTCGAGCTCCTCTCGGGGGGCGGCGAACACTCGATGAACGACGTGTTCCGCCCGGGGCAGTATCTCGACGTGTCGGGAATCACGAAAGGGAAGGGCACCCAGGGCCCCGTCAAGCGCTGGGGCGTCCAGAAGCGGAAGGGCAAACACGCCCGGCAGGGGTGGCGCCGACGCATCGGCAACCTCGGTCCGTGGAATCCTTCGCGCGTGCGCTCGACTGTCCCCCAGCAGGGGCAGATGGGCTACCACCAGCGCACCGAACTCAACAAGCGGCTCATCGACGTCGGCGACGGCTCCGAGCCGAGCGTCGACGGCGGCTTCGTCAACTACGGCGAGGTCGATGGCCCCTACGCGCTCGTGAAGGGGTCGCTGCCGGGGCCCAACAAGCGACTCTTACGGTTCCGCCCGGCCGTCCGGCCGAACGACCAGCCGCGCCTCGACCCCGAGGTGCGCTACGTCTCCACAGCCTCGAACCAAGGATAATGAAAGCGACAGTACGCGACCTGAACGGTGACGACGCGGGCGAGGTCGACCTCCCCGACACCTTCGACACGCCCTACCGGCCGGATCTCATCCAGCGGGCGGTCGTCGCCGCGCAGGCCAACCGGAAGCAGGCGTACGGTGCCGACCCCTTCGCCGGGATGCGAACCCCGGCGGAGTCCTTCGGGAGCGGACGCGGCATGGCTCACGTCCCCCGTGAGAACGGGCAGGGCCGCCGCGTTCCACAGACGGTGGGTGGCCGCAAGGCCCACCCGCCGAAAGCCGAGAAGGACCAGGGGAAGCGAATCAACGACAAGGAGCGCCAACTCGCCGTTCGATCGGCGGTCGCCGCGACCGCGGACGCCGCCCTCGTCGCCGAGCGTGGGCACCAGTTCGACTCCGATCTGGAGCTCCCGCTCGTCGTGAGCGACGAATTCGAGGACCTGGTGAAGACCAAGGAGGTCGTCTCCTTCCTCGAAGCGGTTGGCTTAGATGCCGACATCGAGCGCGCCGAGGAGCGGACGGTCCGCGCCGGCCAGGGCAAGGCCCGCGGCCGGAAGTACCGCCGCCCGACGTCGATCCTCTTCGTCACGAGCGAGGAGCCCTCGAAAGCCGCGCGCAACCTCGCGGGCGCCGACGTCGCCACCGCGGCGAACGTCTCCGCCGAGGACCTCGCGCCGGGCACCCACGCGGGTCGCCTGACGGTGTGGACCGAGAGCGCGCTCGCGGAGGTGGCAGACCGATGAGTTCCGACGCACACGTTGCGCGCGTCGACCTCACGACGGTCGCCGGAGGTGACCGTCGATGAGTGGGATCATCGAACACCCGCTCGTCACCGAGAAGGCGATGAACGAGATGGACTTCGACAACAAGCTCCAGTTCATCGTTCACCTCGACGCGACCAAAGACGAAATCCAAGACGAGGTCGAGTCTCGATACGATGTCGTCATCGAGAAGGTGAACACGCAGGTGACGCCGAAGGGCACGAAGAAGGCGACCGTCCGTCTCTCCGACGACGACGACGCCCAAGAGATCGCCTCCAGAATCGGGGTGTTCTAGATGGGACGAAGAATTCAGGGACAGAAACGCGGGCACGGCTCCTCGACGTACCGAGCGCCGTCGCACCGCTACAAGGCCGAACTGTCGCACAAGAAGAACGAGGACCGGGACACGGTCTCGGGCACGGTCGTCGACATCGAGCACGACCCGGCGCGGAGCGCGCCGATCGCCGCAATCGAGTTCGACGACGGTGACCAGCGGCTAGTGCTCGCCCCAGAGGGGATCACCGTGGGCGACACCATCCAGGTCGGAGTGAGCGCGGAGATCAAACCGGGGAACACGCTCCCGCTGGCGGAGATCCCCGAGGGGGTCCCCGTCTGTAACGTCGAGTCCTCCCCCGGTGACGGCGGGAAGTTCGCCCGCGCGTCGGGCACCTCCGCCCAGTTGCTGAGCCACGACCGCCGCGTCGCGGTCGTGAAGCTCCCCTCCGGGGAAGTCAAGCGCCTCAGCCCCGACTGCCGGGCGACGATCGGCGTCGTCGCCGGCGGCGGGCGAACGGAGAAGCCGTTCGTCAAAGCCGGCAACAAGTACCACAAGATGCGCTCGCGCGGGACGAAGTATCCGCGCGTCCGCGGTGTCGCGATGAACGCCGTCGACCACCCGTTCGGTGGCGGTGGCCGGCAACACCCCGGAAAGCCGAAGTCCGTCTCGCGGAACGCGCCGCCGGGCCGCAAAGTGGGCGACATCGCCTCGAAACGAACGGGACGCGGCGGCAAGGCAGGGAACAAATAATGAGTTCAGAATACCGCACCGGCCGTGAAGGTGAGTTCACCTACCGCGGCCACACGCTCGACGAGTTGCAGGAGATGGCGCTCGACGAAGTCGCGGAACTGCTCCCCGCTCGCCAGCGGCGAACCATCACCCGCGGGCTGACCGCCCAGCACGAGAAGCTGCTCGAGCGCGTCCGCGACGCGGACCCCGAGGAGACGGCGAACAACCCGATCCGAACGCACCTGCGGGACATGCCGATCGTGCCGGCGTTCGTCGGCAAGACGTTCGCGGTGTACAACGGTCAGGAGTTCCAGCGCGTCGAGATCCAGCCCGAGATGATCGGGCACTACCTCGGCGAGTTCCAGCTCACACGCACGTCCGTCGAACACGGTCAGGCGGGTATCGGTGCGACCCGCTCGTCGAAGTTCGTGCCACTCAAATAACCCATGGGAATCAACTACAGCGTCGAGGCCGACCCGGAGACCACCGCCAGAGGGATGCTCCGCGACCGGCCCATCAGCCTCAAGCACAGCAAAGCCATC
The DNA here is from genome assembly GCF_024228675.1 of Salinigranum marinum. NCBI lineage: Archaea > Methanobacteriati > Methanobacteriota > Halobacteria > Halobacteriales > Haloferacaceae > Salinigranum > Salinigranum marinum. The sequence continues at coordinate 3,969,144 of NZ_CP100461.1, forward strand.
TCCCGGGCGATCAAGGGGAAGACGGTCGCCGAGGCCGAGACGTACCTCGAAGCGGTCGTCAACGAGGAGCGTTCGGTCCCGTTCAAACAGCACAACACCGGTGTCGGACACCGCTCCGACATCGACGGCTGGGACGCGGGCCGCTACCCCGAGAAGGCCTCGAAGGACTTCCTGAAGCTCATCGAGAACGTTCGCAACAACGCGAACGAACAGGGCTTCGAGGGCTCTGAGATGACGATCAAGCACGTCGCCGCGCACAAGACCGGCGAGCGCCCGGGCAGAAAGCCGCGGGCGTTCGGCCGCGCCGACCCGTGGAACACGACGCTCTGTGACGTCGAACTCATCATCGAACAGCAGGAGGAGGCCCAGTAATGGCTGACGAACACCAGTTCATCGAGAACGGACTCCAGCGCTCGCAGATCGACGAGTTCTTCGCGGACGAACTCGGTCGCGCCGGCTACGGCGGGATGGAGGTCGCGAAGACGCCGATGGGCACCCAGATCGTCCTCAAGGCCGAAAAGCCCGGGATGGTCATCGGGAAGGGCGGGAAGAACATCCGCAAGGTGACCCGCGAACTCGAAGAGCGGTTCAACCTCGACGACCCCCAGATCGACGTCCAGGAGGTCGACGAACCCGACCTGAACGCCCGCATCGTCGCCGACCGCCTCGCCAACGCGCTCGAACGCGGCTGGTACTTCCGGAAGGCCGGCCACACGACGATCGACCGCATCATGGACGCCGGCGCGCTGGGTGCCGAGATCGTCCTGAGCGGGAAGGTCACGGGCGCTCGCTCGCGCGTCGAGAAGTTCAACCGGGGCTACATCAAGCACAACGGCGAGCCCGCCGAGGAGATCGTCGACGAGGGCCAGGGCGTCGCCGTCATGAAGCTCGGCACGATCGGCGTCACGGTGAAGATCATCCCGCCGGGAGCCGAGTTGCCCGACGACTTCTCCATCGAGGAGGACGTCGAGGTCGAAGCCGTCGAGCAGATCGCCGAGACCGAGGGTGAGGGCGTCGAGGAGCTCCTCGAGGCCGAACCCGAGGAGGTCCCCGACTTCTCCGAGGAGGACGTCGAGGTCCCGACCGACGAGCCCGACGAGGTGCTCGACGAGGAGGTCGTCGAGGTCGAAGAGGAGGTCGTCGAGGAGGTCGCGGCGGACGACGACGACGAGACCGAGGACGCCGACGCCGACACCGCCGACGAGGACGCCGAGGAACTCGACGAGGAAGTCGAGGCCGAGGCGGCCGACCTCGTCGCCGAGATGGAGGCGGCGGACGACGAAGACGCCGACGAAGGCGAGGAGGACGCGTAGATGGCGATCCTCTACACCGCCGAGATCCGCGACATGACGCCCGCCGAGCGACAGGCCGAACTCGAGGAGCTCGAGACCGAGCTGCTCAACGCGAAGGCCGTGCAGGCGGCGGGTGGCGCGCCGGACAACCCCGGCCGCGTGAGCGAACTGAAGAAGACCATCGCCCGGATCAAGACGATCCAGCGCGAAGAAGGCGACCTGGAGTAAGATCGCAACGCAATGCCGCTCACACCCGAGACCCTGACCCGACACGAACTCAACGGCCTCCACACGGAGGTCGTCGAGAGCGCGAACCCCGACCTGGTCGGGATCGCCGGCCGCGTCGTCGTCGAGACGATGCACACGCTCCAGATCGACGATGGCTCTCGGGTGCGGCAGGTCCCCAAGGAGGGGACGACGTTCGAGTTCCGCCTTCCGACCGCGACCGAGACGGACGCCCCGACCGGGGGCGCCTCTCACCCCGACCGCCCCGGCGACGCCCCTACCGTCGTCCCGGACGGTCGGTCGTGCACAGATGAAGCCGCCGGAGCCGCGAAGGCTTCGGGGACCGCGTCCAAACCGGTTTCGGGACCCGAGAAACCCGCCACCGACGCCGATTCTTCCGGCGCGGCGGCGGAACGGGCCGAGGCTGGCGAGGGCGTGGCCTACGTTACGGTGGATGGCACACGACTGCTCTCACGACCCGCGCTCCGCACGGAGAACGCAGGTGAATCAACATGGCGTTAGGACTTAACGTACCAGAACCGGAGGAGGCCTGCTCCGACCAGTACTGTCCGTTCCACGGATCGCTTTCCGTGCGCGGGCAGACGCTGGAGGGCACCGTCGCCTCCACAGACATGGACAAGACCGTCGTCGTCGAGCGCGAGTACGACGTTCGAGTCCCCAAGTACGATCGGTACATGAAGCGCCGGAGTCGGATTCCGGCCCATGCACCGCCGTGCCTGGGACTCGAGGTCGGCGACACGGTCCGTATCGCAGAGACACGACCACTCTCGAAGACGAAATCACACGTGGTGGTCGAACGCGTCGGAGGTGGCGACTGATGGAGGCACTGAAGGCCGACGTCACTCGTGGTCTCAACCGCGGCGCGCTCGTCACGTGTGCGGACAACACCGGGGCCCGTGAGCTGAAAGTGATCAGCGTCCACGGCTACTCCGGCACGAAGAACCGACAACCCTCGGCGGGCATCGGTGACAAGGTGACCGTTTCGGTCACCAAAGGCACCCCCGAGATGCGCCGCCAGGTGCTCGAGGCCGTCATCGTCCGACAGCGAAAGTCGATCCGACGGCCCGACGGCACGCGCGTGAAGTTCGAGGACAACGCGGCCGTGATCATCGACGAGATGGAAGAGCCGCGCGGGACCGAGATCAAAGGTCCCATCGCGCGTGAAGTCGCCGAGCGCTTCGGCAGCATCGCCTCGACAGCGACGATGATCGTCTAATCAGAGAACAGCAATGACCAAACAACCACGCAAACAGCGAACCCGGACGCGCGACGCGCCGCTCCACGAGCGGCACAAGCAGGTCCGCGCCACGCTCTCCGACGACCTCCGCGAGGAGTACGGTCGGCGTAACGCCCGCGTCAACGCGGGCGACACCGTCGAGATACTCCGCGGGGACTTCGCCGGGGAGGACGGCGAGGTCATCGAAGTCGACCTCAAAGCGGGCGTCGTCCACGTCGAGGACGTGACCGTCGAGAAGGCCGACGGCGAGGAAGTGCCGCGGCCGCTCGACGCGTCGAACGTCCGCATCACGGAACTCGAGTTCCACGACGACGACGACCGTCGCGAGGCGCGTCTGCGCGCCGAGGAGGCTACCGAATGACACGACATCAGAAACGACTCTCGGTCCCGAACTCCTGGCCGGTCGAACGGAAGGAGGCGACGTGGACGGTCAAGGCCGGTGCCGGCCCGCACGGTGAGGCCGGCGTGCCGCTCTTGATCCTGCTCCGGGACGTGCTCGGCTACGTCGACTCGAAGAAGGAAGCGCGCTACGCGCTGAATCAAGACAGCGTGCTGGTGAACGGCCAGGCGGTGTCGGACGAGTCCCGTCCCATCGGGATGTTCGACATCCTCGCGTTCACCCAGCGCGACGAGTACTACCGGGTGTTCCCCGACGAGGGGGGCCGCCTGGCGCTCACGCCGATCGCCGCCGACGCGGCCGACAGCCGCCTCGGTAAGGTCGTCCGCAAGCAGCAGGTGAAAGGTGGGGCCTTCCAGCTCACGCTTCACGACGGCACCAACGTCCGCATCGCCGACGACGCGTCGGCGTACTCGACGAACGACTCGATCGTCGTCGACAACGAGACGAAGGAGATCGTCGCACACTTCCCCTACGAGGAGGGGGCGCTCGTGACGGCCGTCGACGGCCAGCACGCCGGCGAGATCGGCGACGTCGCCGAGATCACCGTCACGCCCGGCAGCGGCTCGAACACGGTTCGGGTCGTCCGCGACGACGACTCCGAGTTCGAGACGATCGAGGGGTACGTCGTCGTCATCGACGAGAACTTCACCGGCTCCGAGGAGGGTGACGACTGATGTCGTCGGACTCCGACGCGAGCTTCCACGAGATGCGCCGCCCCTCGGTCGAGAAGGTCGTCGTCCACATGGGCGTCGGCACGGGCGGTCGCGAACTCGCGGACGCCGAGGACATCCTCGCGGAGGTCGCGGGCCAACAGCCCGTCCGGACGCAGTCGAAACGCGCCAGCCAGGACTTCGGTGTCCGCCGGGGCGAACCCGTCGGCGCGAAGGTGACCCTCCGCGGCGAGGCCGCCAGCGAGTTCCTCGCGACGGCCCTGCCGCTGACGGACCTTTCGACCACGCAGTTCGACGAGTACGGGAACTTCAGCTTCGGCGTCGCCGAACACACGGAGTTCCCGAGCCAGGAGTACGACCCGAACATCGGGATCTACGGGCTGGACGTGACGGTCAACCTCGTCCGCCCGGGCTACCGCGTGCGCAAGCGCGACAAGGCGGCCAGTTCGATCCCGTCGCGCCACATGCTCACTCCCGAGGACGCGATCGCGTTCGTCGAGAGCGAGTTCGGCGTCGACGTCGCGGAGGTAGACGAATGAGCGAAAGCGAGACAGAGACGGGCGAGCACGCCTCGCGGCGCACGGGCATCGAGCGCGAGTGTCGTCGGTGCGAGCGGAAGCAGGGGCTGGTGGGGAAGTACGACATCTTCCTCTGCCGGCAGTGTTTCCGCGAGGTCGCCCGCGAGATCGGATTCAAGAAGTATCGATAATCATGGCGGACAACGATCCACTCAGCAACGCGCTGTCGGGCGTGAACAACGCCGAGAGCGTGGGCCATCTGAGCCACACGGTACAGCCCGCCTCGAACGTCATCGGCTCCGTCCTCGAGGTCTTCTACGACCGCGGGTACATCGACGGCTTCGAGTTCGTCGACGACGGCAAGTCCGGTAACTTCGAGGTCGAACTGAAAGGCGCGATCAACAAGTGTGGCGCCGTCAAGCCCCGGTACACCACCGGAGCCGACGAGTACGAGAAGTGGGAGAAGCGGTACCTCCCTGCCCGCGACTACGGCACGCTCATCGTCTCGACGAGCCACGGCGTCATGAGCCACTACGCGGCCCGTGAGGAGGGCCTCGGTGGCCAGGTGATCGCCTACGTCTACTGACAATGACAACACGAACAGCACTCGACATCCCGGACGACGTCACCGCCGAGATGGACCACCTCACGCTCACGGTCGAGGGCCCCAACGGAAGCGTCTCGCGACGCCTCTGGTACCCCGACGTCACGGTGAGCGTCTCCGACGAGGTCGTCATCGAATCCGACGCCGACGACGCCAAGACCGCCGCAACCGTGGGCACCTTCGAGAGCCACGTGCGGAACATGTTCCACGGCGTCACCGAGGGGTGGGAGTACAAGATGGAAGTCTTCTACGCCCACTTCCCGATGCAGGTCTCGGTCGACGGCGACCACGTGGTCATCAAGAACTTCCTCGGCGAGAAGGCACCGCGGCGCGCGAAGATCCGCGGCGACACGGAGGTACAGGTCGACGGCGAGGAGGTCGTCCTCTCCGGCCCGAACAAAGAACACGTCGGCCAGACGGCGGCCGACATCGAACAGCTGACCCGTGTGAAGGACAAGGACACGCGCGTGTTCCAGGACGGCGTCTACATCACGGAGAAACCGCAGAAGGCAGGAGGTGCCTAGATGTCCGCAGACGAACCTGAAGCCGAAGACGAGATCACGGAGCTAGAGGACATCAGCGGGGTCGGCCCGTCGAAGGCGGAGGCGCTGCGCGAGGCCGGCTACGACTCGGTCGAGGACGTCAAGGCGGCGAGCCAGGCGGAACTGGCCGAAGTCGACGGCGTCGGCAACGCGCTGGCCGCCCGGATCAAGGCCGACGTCGGTGGCCTCGAAGTCACCGAGGAGACCGAAGCCGAGGTCGAAGACGAGACCGAAGCCGAGGTCGAGGAGGCGGCCGAGGACGTGCCGACGAAGCGCGTCCCCCGCGGCCACGCCGACAAGACGCCCGAGTTGGACGACGAGACCGCGCGGTCGCTGACGCAGAAACACCGCGAGGGCAAGCCGCAGTTCAACCGGCAGGACTACCACATGAAAAAGCGGACGCCGGAGTCGTGGCGCAAGCCCCGCGGCAACCTCTCGAAGCAACGCCGCGGCATCAAGGGCAAGGGCCCGATGGTCGAGGCGGGCTACCGCACGCCGAAGGCGGCCCGCGGACTGCACCCCTCGGGCTTCGAGGAGGTCCACGTCCACACTCCGGGCGACCTGGAGGGCGTCGACGGCGACACCCAGGCCGTCCGCATCGCCTCGTCGGTCGGCGCTCGCAAGCGCGAGCGCATCGAAGACGAGTGTGAGGACCGCGAGATCCGCGTCCTCAACCCGACCTACATCGAGGTCGAAGCCGAGGAGGAAGACGAATGACCGATCTGAAGGCCCAGCGACGCATGGCCGCCGACGTCCTCGACGTCGGTGCCGACCGCGTCTGGATGGACCCCGAGGAGCAGGCCGAGATCGCCGACGCCATCACGCGCGAGGACGTCCGTGACCTGGTCGACCAGGGCACGATCCGCGTCAAGGACGCGAAGGGCAACTCGAAAGGTCGGGCGCGCCAGCGCCAGGCCAAGCGCGACTACGGCCACCGCAAGGGTGCCGGCTCCCGGAAGGGGAAAGCCGGCGCGCGGCAGAACACGAAACGGGCATGGATCAGCCGGATCCGCGCACAGCGCCGTCGACTCCGCGAACTGCGCGACGACGGCCCGCTCTCGCCGACGGAGTACCGCACGCTCTACAACAAGGCGAGCGGCGGCGAGTTCGACAGCGTGGACCGACTCGAAACGTACATCGAGACACATTACGGATACGAGGTACAATAATGGCGACAGGACCACGGTACAAGGTACCGATGCGGCGTCGCCGCGAGTCCCGGACGGACTACCATCAGCGGTTGCGCCTGTTGAAATCAGGCAAGCCACGGCTCGTTGCTCGCGTGAGCAACCAGCACGTCAGGGCGCAGCTGGTCACTCCGGGACCGCAGGGCGACGAGACGCACGTGAGCGCCTCGAGCGAGGACCTCGCCGACTACGGCTGGGAGGCTCCGACGGGGAACCTCCCGAGCGCCTATCTGACGGGCTACCTCGTGGGCCTTCGGGCCCGCGAGGCCGGCCTCGACGAAGCGGTGCTCGACATCGGCCTGAACACGGCGACTCCTGGCAACAAGGTGTTCGCGGTACAGGAAGGCGCAATCGACGCCGGGCTCGACATCCCCCACAACGAGAGCGTGCTCGCGGACTGGTCACGTAACCGCGGCGAACACATCGCCGCGTACGCCGAGCAGCGCGACGAGCCGCTCTACGCCGGGGAGTTCGACGCCACGGAACTGCCGGAGCACTTCGACGACGTGCTCGGCCGACTGCAGGAGGACGACGCATGAGCAGAAGCAACAACGGATGGGAGCCGCGGACGCGGCTCGGCCGGATGGTACAGAGCGGTGACATCACCTCGATGGACCAGGCGCTCGAATCGGGGCTCCCGCTGAAGGAGCCGGAGATCGTCGACCAGCTCCTCCCGGGACTGGACGACGACGTCCTCGACATCAACATGGTCCAGCGGATGACCGACTCCGGCCGCCGGGTGAAGTTCCGGTGTGTCTGTGCGGTCGGCAACCGCGACGGCTACCTCGGCTACGCCGAGGGCCGCGACGACCAGGTCGGCGGTGCGATCCAGAAGGCCATCGAGGTCGCGAAGCTGAACATCATCAAGGTCGACCGCGGCTCGGGCTCGTGGGAGGACCGAGCCGGCGGGACGCACTCGCTCACCCGGAAGGCCGAGGGCAAAGCCGGCTCCGTCACCGTCGAGATCATCCCTGCCCCGCGCGGGCTGGGCCTCGCGGCGTCGGAGACGACCCGGAGCATCCTCGAACTCGCCGGCGTGCAGGACGCGTGGACGAAGTCCCACGGCAACACCCGAACGACCGTCAACCTGGCGAAGGCGACGTACAACGCGCTGCGGAACGCCTCGCAGTCGCGGACGCCGCGCCGGGCCCGACGGGTCCAGACCGAAGGGGAGGTGTCGGAGTGATGCAGGCGATCGTCCAGCTCCGCGGCGAGGTGGACATGAGCCAGGGCGTCCGCGACACCCTGAAGATGCTCAACCTCCACGGCGTCAACCACTGCGCGTTCGTCCCCGAAGAGGACACCTACCGCGGGATGATCACCAAGGTGAACGACTGGGTCGCTCACGGCGAGCCCTCGGTCGACGTCGTCGAGACGCTGCTGCGAAAGCGCGTCGAACCCATCGAGGGATCGGCCGACGTCGACGAGGCGTGGCTGGCCGAGCACACGGCGTACGACGACTTCGCGTCGCTGGCGGCGGCGCTGGTCGACGAGGAGACCACCCTGCGCGAGCAGGGGCTGACGCCCGTGCTCCGCCTGCACCCGCCGCGCAAGGGTCACAAGGGCCTGAAGCACTCGGCGGCCGAAGGCGGTCAGCTCGGCAAGCACACGACCGAGCAGATCGACGGCCTCCTGGAGGCGATGCGATGACGTCGAAGAAACGGCGACAGCGCGGCTCCCGCACGCACGGCGGCGGCACCCACAAGAACCGGCGCGGCGCCGGCCACCGTGGCGGCCGCGGTCGCGCGGGCCGGGACAAACACGAGTTCCACAACTACGAGCCTCTCGGCAAGCACGGCTTCAAACGGCCCGAGGCGACGCAGGACACCGTCGCCGAAGTGCGCGTCCAGAAGCTCGACGAGGACGCGGCGCTGCTCGCCGCGGATGGCGTCGCCGAGACCGAGGGCGACGCCTACCACATCGACGCGCGTGACGTCGCCGAAGACGGGTACGACGTCGACGTGGTGAAGGTCCTCGGCGGCGGCCAGGTCCGCAACGAACTCCACATCGTCGCCGACGCTTTCACCAGTGGTGCGGTCGGCCTCATCGAGGAGGCCGGCGGCTCCACGGCGCTCACCGAGCGTGCGGAGGCGGCTGCCGAGGCCGAGGCCGAGGCGGAAGCGGAGGCCGACGAGGAAACCGAAAACGTTTCAGACGACGAGGCGAACGGAGAGTAACTCATGGGATGGAAGGAGGCCGCCGAACCGGTGCTGACGCGGATGCCCTCGGTCGTCCGTCCGGAGGGCCACGTGCCCTTCCGCCGCAAGCTCGGGTGGACCGCAGGGATCCTCGTCCTGTATTTCTTCCTGACGAACGTCACCCTGTTCGGGCTGGCGACGGGGTCGGAGGACTTCTTCGGCCAGTTCCGCTCGATCCTGGCGGGGTCGCAAGGGTCGATCCTCCAGCTGGGGATCGGACCGATCGTCACCGCGAGCATCGTGCTGCAACTGCTCGGCGGGGCTGATCTGCTCGGGCTCGACACGTCGGACCCCCGCGATCAGATTCTCTATCAGGGGCTCCAGAAGGTGCTCGTGATCGTGATGATCGTCCTCACGGGGCTGCCGATGGTGTTCGCCGGGAACTTCCTGCCCGCCGATCCGGCGGTGGCGCAGTCGCTCGGCGTCGGGTCGAACAGCGTGAAGGCGCTCATCTTCGCGCAGATCGCCGTCGGCGGCATCCTCATCCTGTTCATGGACGAGGTCGTCTCGAAGTGGGGCGTCGGCTCCGGTGTCGGGCTGTTCATCATCGCCGGCGTCAGCCAGCAGCTCGTCGCCGGGCTGTTCAGCTGGGAGGCGCTCGGCCGCACCTCGGGCTTCTTCCCCACCTGGTTCGGCATCGCCACCGGCGCGAACGAGATCCCCTCGCTCCTCACGGCGGAGGGACTGCAGGCGCTGTTCCTCGGCCAGGGGCAGATCCTCGCGCTCATCACGACGGTGCTCATCTTCGTCATCGTCGTCTACGCCGAGTCCGTCCGGGTCGAGATCCCGCTCAGCCACGCCCGCGTAAAGGGTGCCCGCGGTCGGTTCCCGGTGAAGCTCATCTACGCGAGCGTCCTGCCGATGATCCTCGTTCGCGCGCTGCAGGCGAACCTCCAGTTCCTCGGCCGGATACTCAACAGCCAGTGGGCCGCGATGCCCGCCTGGCTCGGCGCATACGGCTCCAACGGACAGGTCACCGGCGGCCTGTTCTACTTCGTCGCGCCCATCCAGACCCGTGCGGACTGGATGTGGTTCCTCGGGCTCACCTCGAACGAGCCGTGGGAGATCATGGTCCGGATCGGGGTTGACCTGACGTTCATGATTATCGGCGGTGCGATCTTCGCCATCTTCTGGGTCGAGACGACGGGGATGGGGCCCGAAGCGACGGCCAGACAGATCCAGAACTCCGGGATGCAGATTCCCGGCTTCCGGCGGAACCCGCAGGTCATCGAGAAGGTGATGGAGCGGTACATCCCGCAGGTGACGGTTATCGGCGGCGCGCTCGTCGGCCTGCTGGCCGTGGCGGCGAACATGCTCGGCACCATCGGGCAGGTCTCCGGCACCGGGCTGCTGCTGACCGTGTCGATCACCTACAAGCTGTACGAGGAGATCGCAGAGGAACAGCTGATGGAGATGCATCCGATGATGCGCCAGATGTTCGGCGGCGGCAACTGACCGCCCACGGCGTCCTCTTTTCGACCGATCGGGCGACCGACCGACGGCGTAGCCACGGCTGAGCGGAGCGCAGTCCGGACGGTCGCCGCGGAGAAAAATACCGAGTGATTACTTGACGAACTTGTAGACGTCGCCGGGCCCGTCGTGGCTCTCGTCGAGCACGAGGTCGGTGAAGCCGTGTTCTTTGATCTCGTCGGGGAGCGCTCGACTCGTGCTGTACGCCGACGGGATCTCCATCGGGTCCCGGACGTCGAGGTCGAGTTCCTCGAGCGCCCGCTGTAAGTCCTCCTTGCCGAACGCGATCTCGTCGGCCCCGTCGGCCCCGTCGTCGACTTTGTTCTCGAAGACGCGCTGCAGTGTCGCCGGATAGATTCGCATATCGGTACGTCCGGATCTATCGTGATAAACCTTCGGCGTCCGGCGAACCTCGCACCGAACGGACCGGTGCGGTTCGAGGCAGCGGCACGCCGTCTGGGGCCGTCCGGTCGGGTCGATCCCGAGTGGCTCACCGGAAGAAGTTATACGCGTCAGGGAACGACACGGTACCAATGCGGACACGCGAGTTCCCCGTCCTGTCCGAGGAGGACGAGCCGCTCGTCGCGCGCCTGGCGCTGGGGCTCGGCGACGACGCGGCGCGCGTCCTCGCCTACCTGCTCCGTCGGCGCACCGCCTCGACTGTCGACGACGACCCCGCGGACCGGCTGGCGCTCCGGATCGGGACGGGACTGAACCGGACCACGCTGTCCGACGCCCTCGACCGCCTCGAACGCCGCGACCTCGTCACCACCACGACCCTCGAGAGTGACCAGGGACGGCCGCCGATGGCGTGGCTCGCTCGCGACCCCGTCGATGCCACGGTCGACCGGACCGACGCCCACCACGCCGCGACGCTCTTCGACCAGGCGATCGCGGTCGCCGGCGAACTCGGCACGCCGGTCCGCGTGGACGAGCCGGGGGTGCCGTCCGCCGGGAGTCCGGGGTCGGCGTCGTTCTCCGTCGGGCTCAACTGGTTCGCGAACGTGTCACACGCTCCGCTGTTCGCCGCACGGGCCGACGGGGCGTACGACCGATGGGGCCTCGACGTCACGGTCGAGGAGTTCGCCGGCTCGGATCGGGCGATCGCCGCGGTGCGCGAGGGGACGGTCGACGTCGCCGTCGCCGGCGCGGCGACGATCACCCGCATGCGCGCGGCGGGCGCGCCCCTCGTCCCGCTCGCCCCGCTGTATCAGCGCGGGATGACGGTCCTGTACACGACGCGCGACGCGTTCGGCGGGAGACTCGACGGCATCGAGAGCGTCCGCGGGCGACGGGTCGGGATGCCCGTCGACGCCGAGACGGGACTCCTGGGCCGGCTGTTCCTCTCGCAGTCGGGGGTGATCGACGAGGTGACCGTCGTCGACCTCTCAGGGGAGGAGAGCGACGCGCTGTCGACCGGCCGGGCCGACGTCGTGAGCGGGACGTTCGGGGACGTGCGCGAACTCGAGGCCGCCGGCCGCACCGTCGACGTCCTCGCGGTGAACGACCACTTCCCCGTCTACGGACCGACGCTCGTGACGACCGATTCGGTCGTCAGCGCGCGGTCGTCGGCGCTGGTGTCGTTCCTCGCGGGCACCCTCGCGGGGTGGCGGACCGCGGTGTTCGATCCCGCCGAGGCCGTTCGAGCGGTCGCGTCCGCGGACGACCCGGGCGGGGACGAGACGGTCGCGGACGCGCGGGCCGTCACCGGCCTCAAACGGACCGTCGATCGGTTCGGGACGAGCGCCGGCGTCGCCGAGCACGGCTGGGGATGGCACGAGACGGCCGGCTGGCAGCGGCTCGCGACCGCGCTCGGACAGGTCGGGCTCCTCACGCCGGGTGCGGACGGATGATCCGGGTCGCGGACGTCACCGTGACGTACGACGACGTGACGGCCGTCGCCGACGCCGATCTGACCGTCGACGAGGGGGAGTTCGTCACGGTCGTCGGGCCGTCGGGCTGTGGGAAGACGACGCTGTTGCGAACGATCGGCGGGCTCGAGACCCCCGCGGCCGGGAGCGTCCGCATCGACGGCGAGACCCCGGCCCGCGCGCAGGAACGGGGGAACGTCGGATTCGTCTTCCAGCGGCACTCGTTGTTGCCGTGGAAGCCGGTGCTGGAGAACGTCACGTTCCTTCGCCGACTGGCGGGCAAGCCCCCGGCGCGGGAAGAGGCACGGGCGCTGCTCGACCGGGTCGGGCTCGACGGCTACGCCGACGTCGCTCCCGGCGAACTCTCGGGTGGGATGCGCCAGCGCGTCGCCATCGCCCGGGCGCTCCACCTCGGCGCGGACGTCCTCCTGATGGACGAGCCGTTCGGCGAACTGGACGAACTCACCCGCGAGCGGATGGGCGTCGAGGTGAGCCGCGTCTGGCGACGGGAGGGCAAGACCGTCCTCTTCGTCACCCACAGCGTCCCCGAAGCGGTGTTTCTCGCGGATCGGTGTGTGGTCGTCCGCGGGCCGCCGGGGCGGGTGGTCGCGACGTTCGATGTCGACCTGCCGCGGCCGCGGGACCGGACGACGCTCGAAACGGCGGCGTTCCAAGAGCAGGTCGCCCCCGTCCGCGCCGCGCTCCGCGAGGCGGACGAATGAGCGTCGCGGAGCGGCTCCCCGTGCCGAACGTCGTCCTCCCGGTCGCCGGCCTCGCCGTGGGGATCGTCGCCTGGTGGATCGCGACGGTCCTCTTCTCGCTGCCGAGTTACCTGCTGCCGGCACCCGACGCCGTCGTGGCGCGCTTTCTCGGCAACCCGGCCCTGTACGCGAGCAGCGCCTGGATCACCTTGCGGCGGGCGCTCCTCGGCGGAGGGATCGGCGTGCTCGCGGGGTTTCTCATCGCGCTCGTCGTCGTCCAGGTACCCCTCCTCCGACGCGCAGTCGTCCCCTACCTCGTGGCCGCCCGCGTGGTCCCGAAACTCGCCGTCGCCCCCCTGTTGCTCATCTACCTCGGTACCGGTTTCACGACCGGTGCGGTGTTCGTCGCGCTCATCACCTTCTTCCCGATGGTGGTCAACGCCGTCGCGGGGCTCGACAGCGTCCCACGGCGGTACCACGACCTGTTCGCCTCCGTCGACGCGGGAGTCCTCGCCACGTTCGTCCACCTCCGACTCCCGTACGCGCTCCCGGCGATCTTCGCGGGCCTGAAGCAGTCCGTCGCGCTGGCGGTCGTCGGCGCGGTCGTCGCGGAGTGGGTCGTCGCGACGAACGGCCTCGGGGCGCTCGTCCTGTTCGCCCTGGAGGACGTCCAGACGGACGTGATGTTCGCGGCGACGGTCGTGCTCTTCGTCGAGGGGCTCGTGCTGTACGGCGTCGTCGCCGCCGTCGAGCGGCGCGTCCTGTGGGAGGCCGAGGCTTAGCGCCAGGCCCTCGTCGCGTGTTCGAGCCGCGCGGGGACGAGATAGAACGCGAGGCCGAGCGCGACGAGGAAAACGAGCGCGGCGTACGCCCGGGCGGTCTGGAGGTTCGTCGACGAGACGAAGACGCGGTAGCCGAGCCCGCTCGAGAGGGTGACGAACTCGGCGACGACCGCGCCGACGACCGAGAGCGCCGCCGCGAGTTTCACCCCGGCGAAGACGCTCGGCGCGGCCGCGGGCAGTCGGACGCTGACGAACAGCCGCCAGCCGGGCGCGGCGACCGACCGCCCGAGGTCCAGATACTCCTCGGGGACCGACCGGAGCCCCCCGAGGGCCGAGATCGTGACGGGAAACACCGTCAGCGTCGTCACCAGGAGGGCACGGGTGGGGACGCCGCGGCCGAACCAGAGGAACAAGAGCGGCGCGATCGCCACCAGCGGCGCGATCCGGAGCGCGACGACGTACGGGTGAACCACCGCGTCGACGGCCCGCGAGGAGACCATCCCGAACGCGAAGGCGAGTCCGACGAACGTCCCCCCGACGAGGCCGAGCGCCGCGGTCGCCGTCGTCACGGCCGCGTCGCCGAGGAGCGTCGGGGCGATCGCGACGAGGGTGTCGACGACGTCGATCGGCGAGGGCAGGATGACAGTCGGGATCTCGAACGCGACCGTCGCAGCCTGCCACCCGGCGACGAAGACGACGAACAGCGCGGCCGCCGGCCCTCCGGCGACGAGCGACGCTCTGACGCGAGCGACGGCCGTCCCGACCAGCGGGTCGGCGCGTCGCTCCGTCGAAGACTCGTCTCGAACGGACGCCATCTACTCCGAGACCACGTCGGCGTACGACCCGACGTACCGGTCTCCGGTGTCGAGGTAGTCGTTCGTCCACACCTCGCTCGGCGTCACGCTCCCGCCCAGGAGGTCGGCGTCGGCGAGGGCGTCGCGCATCGTCTCCCACGGCGCGGCCTCGCTCCAGCCCCAGCCGTTCGAGGCCACCGTCTCCGAGAGGACGAACTCGCGGTTCATCAGCGTCCACTTGTCGCGCTGGCGGTCGCGGGACTCGCTCAGCGCCGGCACGGCCGAGACGAGGTGGTCCGTCGCCGCCTCGGGGTTCGTCGCGGCCCACGCCGCGCCGCGGGCGGTCGCACGGAGGAACGCCCGAGTCGTCTCGGGGTGCTCGTCCGCAAACGTCCCCTGCGTGGCGACGACGTGACCGTACGAAGGGACCTCAGAGGCGACCTGGACGAGGTCGGTCGTGTAGCCCTGTGCGCGCGCGTCGACCGCGTCGCCGAAGACGCCGCCGGCCGCGTCGATCTTCCCCGAGAGGAGTTGCTGGACCGTATCGTAGCCGGTGTCGACGATCTCGACCGAGTCGAGCACGCCCGCCCGGTCGAGCAGGAGTCGCGTGAGGATGCGGACCATCCCGGGGCCGGTGCCGACGGTCTTGCCCGCCAGCTGGGCGGGGTCGGTGAACTCGCCGCCGAGCGTCTCGCGCGTGCTGAAGACGACGACTGGGCTCCGTTGCATCACCACGCCGACCGAGACGGGCGAGAGTTCCCGGCTGTTGACGTTGAGCACCTGGTCGGCGCTCGTGATCGCGAACGCGGTGTTGCCCAGTCCCGCCTGCTTCGCCGAGAAGTCAGAGCCCTGCCCCGACTCGATCGACGTGAGCGAGAGCCCCTCCTCTTGATAGAAGCCCTCAGCCTTCGCGGCGTAGTACGGCGCGTGGAGCCCGCTGGGTTTCCAGTTTAACAGCAACGAGACGTCCGTGACGCTGGGCTCGGGCTCGGGCGTCGCGGTGGCCGTCGGCGAGGCCGTGTCGGCGCTCGTCGCCGTCCCGCCGCCGGTCGCAGCCGCCGCCTCTGTGGACGTGGGTTGACTCTCGCCGCTCCCGCCGCCGAGACACCCTGCCGCCAGGCCGAGACCGGCCGTCGCGAGGAACGCCCTCCGTGACTGACGCATTGTCGATCTGTTCGACCGGCGGCACTTAAAACATACTGAATAACCATTATATAGTGGTGGGCTGACGGGCGTCACCCGGGGGGACGAGGTTGCAAGCTGCAGGTAACGCGGGGTCCGCGGACGGCGTGGGCCACGCGTCGACGGATCGACCGAGTCAGCCGCCGAGCGGCACGCCGCCGAAGAAGACGATGGCGGCGACCCAGTAGGCGACGTAGAGCCCGCCGAGCACGACCCCGTGCCACCGTTTCAGCCCACCTCGATAGAGGAAGTACGCGGCGAGCGCGGTCACGACGATGATGGCCGGGAGGTGGAACGTCAGCACGGCCGGACCGATGGTGAGGTCGCTAACCAGCATGATGATGCCGACGTTACCGGTCACCGAGAAGAGAACGCTCCCGATGACGTTGCCGACACCGATCTCAGGGACGCCCCGACGGACGGGTTCGAGCGTCAGCATGATGTCCTCGAACGTGAGGATCGCCGTCAGGACGGTCGCGCCGAAGACGGTCTCCTCGATGCCGAGTCCCTCGACGGCGACCTCCGACCCTGCCTCGAGCAACATCGACGCGAAGACGATGCCGACGAGCGCGACGACGGCGAGCGAGAGCCAGATCGCACCGGCGTTCGGGCGCCCCCCGACGAAGCGGTCCTCGGGGATGTCGGGCACCGACGCGGGGAGCGCCACACCACCGTCGGGGCGGATGGCGTCGCCGAGTTCCGAACTGCGGAAGACGGGGGCGTCACGCTGGTACTCGCGAACGATGAGGTACAGAAAAGTCAGGACGAAAAAGCCCAACAGCGCGATCCCGTGGACGAGCGTCAGCGTCCCGACGAGCGCGAACGGAACCAGGATGAGCGGAGCCAGCGCGAAGAGCGCGACGTAGTCCGCCGGGAGGTCGACCGGGAACGGTCGCACGATGGCCGCGAGGGCGAGTGTCACGCCGATGATCGCCAACCCGGTGCCGAGGGCCGTCCCGAGGGCGGCACCTTCGAGCCCGCCAGCGGAGAGCACCAATCCGAGGATCGTGTCGTCGAACTCGAAGCCGGTGAAGACAATCGCGAGCGCGAACAACGACATCTTCAGCCCGAGCGCTGCCCGGGTGAGGTAGCTGATAAGCTTCTCGACACACGCGGTCAGCAACACGACGCCGCCGACGAGCACGAGTATCGCACCCACCAGACCCTGGCCCTCGACGAAGCCCTCGATCAGTCCTTCGATGCCGCCTTCACCCTCCTCGCCCTCTTCGCCGCCCTCGTCCGCCCCCTCCTGGGCGAGCGCCGGCGCGACCGGAAGCGCGACGACCAACACCGCGACCACCGCAAGCACGACGCCGACCCGTCGATGATTCATGATGTATCGTGAAGGACAGCCGACGCGGAACTTAAAGCCTCGTTCCGGAGTAGCGGATCCCCCTGAAGAACGGTACATACAGGCGCTTCGGACCGCGCGGGCGGCGCGGCCACCCGCGATCAGTCGAGCCGTGCGGGGTTCGGATCGCTCGTGTTCGCCTCGCCGGTCGAGAGGACGAACGTCCGGTCGGGGGGTGGACTCGCGGTGAGTTCGATCCGCCGGACGAGTCGGTAGTACTTGCGCTGGCTCTGCCAGTAGCTTTCGACGAGTCCGGCCTCCTCGAGCACCGAGAGGTGGTGGGCCGCACTCTTCCCGTCCATCCCGACGAGTTCGGCCAACTCGGAGACGTACCGTGGTTCGGCCGTCAGTTCCTGGACGATTTGCAGCCGTGGTTTGCTCCCCAGCACGTCGAACAGCGACATGTCGTTCAGTGTGAACGCCGGCTGTATATTCGTTCCCCATCGGTCCGCAGAGGCGGACGGCCGACGTCGGTCGGATTTATGCACGCCGCGGCGGTACGGAGTGTATGGTCGAACTCCCGGGAAGCGAGTCCAACGAGCAGACCGTCGTGACGGAGGGGTACTTCGAGCGCGAGGTCCGCCTCTCGGCGGCGGACACGGCGACGTTCCTGCGGGCGCTGGCGGACCAACTCGAGTCGGGGACCGAACTCACGGTGTCGAGCGACGACTGGGAGATCCCGTTCCAGTTCGGCGAACCGATCGAGGTCGAAGTCGAGTTCATCGGAGAGCGGAAACGCGAACTGGAGATCGAACTCGAGTTCGAGTGGGACGACGGCGACGGATCGCTCACGGTCGAGTGAGTCCACCGCGGCCGACCCGGCCGCGTTCACGACCGCGGCGTCACGTCGGATCCGTGTGCAGTCGTCGTGATACTACCACGATCGACCACAGTTCGTTTTAATACTCGCCCGTCGGTCCTCACACATGGACACCCCCCACGGTGACCCGACGGCGACGTCGCCCGCACCCAGCGAGGTCCTCGCCGCGCTCGACGCGCTCGACGGTCGCGGCCGGATCACGCCGTCAGTTTTCACCGCCGCGGAGATCGCTGAGTACCTCGGCCGGTCGGTCGCGAGCACGGAACGGACGCTCGAACGACTCAGACGCGAGCGTCGCGTCGAGCGCCTCGACCTCGGCCCCCGGAGTCGAGCGTGGAAACGCTGGGCCGGCTACCGCGAAGTTCGCAGTCCCGGCTGACGGGCGCTACGACTGATCGCGCCCGGACGCGCCGTCTCGGTGGGCAGAACTATAATGTTCGTCCGTGTAGGTGTCGCCCGAGATGAGCGACCAAGACCTGCCGAACATCCGGGTCGGCCGCGACGCCGTCGACGAGTCCGAGGATGGACCCGACTGGACGGCGACGGTCGAGTATCTCGACTACACGGTGCTGTCCGACCACGGCTGGACGCTCGACGACGACGACCTGTTCGAGAAGGCGGCCGACGCCGACCTCTCCGAGGAGGCCCACGGCACCTTCGAGTGTGGGGAACACCGCTACCTCCTCGACGCGGCGGAGGACGCCGGTCACGACTGGCCGTTCGAGTGCCGCGCGGCGTCCTGTGCCAACTGCACCGCCATCCTCGTCGACGGGGAGATCGAGATGGACATGGATCTCATCCTCACCGACGAGGAGGTCGAGGAGATGCACATCGTCCTGACCTGTCAGTCCCTCCCGAGGACGGACGAGGTCAAGATCGTCTACAACGCGATGTATCTCGACTACCTCCAGGACCGCGTCATCGGCGTCAGAGAGGTCTGAGGGCGGCAGTTGACCCGTCGCCGTCGTGGCTCTTCATCGCAGATGTCCCGTCGTCGGTCGTCGCTGGCCGCCGCCACCCTAGGGGCGGCGGCGACCGGTAGGCGGTGACGGCAGACCGTCTCACTCGTCGTCCGCGATGGCGGTCAGAAGTCGTTCCTCGGGCGTCTCGCTCAGCACGACGTTCGACGCCTGGAACTTCCGGACCTCCGAGAGATCTACGTCGAGGTCAGACGCCTCCAGCGTGTCGAGGACGGCCGCGAGGAGCAACGCCTGCGTGTCGAGCCGGTCCTCGAGCGCGTTGATGTCGTTGAACGCCTTCTCGGCGAAGCCCGTGAGCGAGTCCGAGAACTCCGAGAGGTTCGCCTCCGTCCGTTTGACCTTCCGCTCGTTCAGGCTGATTCGCGCGAAGTCGTCCACCTCCTGGATCTCGTCTTCGAGGGTCGCGAGCTCTGCTTCGAGGTGGGCGATGCGCGACTGGATCATCTCCTCGATGAGCGTCTCGACGGTCGACACCTCCGCGTCGACCGACGAGCCTCCCTCGGGATCGCCGTTCGTTCGCGTCGACTGTGCCGACTCGCTCGCCGGGTCGTGTCGGGGAATGGTGTCGTGTACCATGACGCGTGTCTATCATGTATCATCGTGATAAAATAGCTTGCGACGGCGAGTCCCGACGCGACGACGGCGCGGCCGCTGACGGCCCCGAACGCCCCGCGAGGGCGGAGAGGGCTACTCCGCCATCGAGAACACCAGGATGCGGTCGTCCCGGCTCCCGCGGCGGAGCCAGCCGCTGCCGCCGACCTGGATCGCGACGTACTGCTTGCCCTCGTCAGGATCGTACCAGCTCATGGGGTCACCGGAGACCGGCGCGCCGCCGGCGTCGTACTCCCAGAGGCGGTCGCCCGTCTCGCCGTCGTACGCGACGACCTCCCCGTTCTGGTTCCCGGCGAACACGAGCCCGGTCGCGGTGGACATCGTGCCGCCCCAGATGTAGAGATCCGAGTCGATCCACTCGCGCCAGACGCGCTCGCCCGTGGCCGGGTCGACGGCGACGATCGCCGAGATGTGCCCGTTGTAGCCGTCGGGCATGGCTTCGGTCTCGTCCTCGAGGATGCCGCCCCAGTACTTCTTGCCCTCCTCGAACTCCTCGACCCGCCACCAGGCCTCCTGGGCGTTGTTGTGCATCTTGTAGTAGATGAGCCCGGTCTCGGGGCAGTAGGTGGGCGGCTGCCAGTCGTTTCCGCCCATCCCGCCCGGCATGAACGGGATCCGGCGGCCCTCGTCGATGTGCGGGATCATGGTGTACATGTTCAGCTGCTGGACGCCGGGGTCCGACCGCTCGATGAGCTGGCCGGTCTCGGCCTCCATCGTGTACGACCAGCCGGTCTTGCCGGCGTCGACGACCGCGTCACGCGTCCGGTTGCGGTGGGCGATGTCGAGATCCCGGATGAGCACCCGCGGACAGGCCGAGTCGTAGTCCCAGATGTCGTGTGGGGACTCCTGGTGGAACCAGAGCCGCTCGCCGGTTTCGGCGTCCAGACACAGCGTCCCGCAGGTGTTGCGGTTCGGGCCCGGCCGGACGGAGCCGTCGAAGTCCGGGCCGGGGTTGCCGATGGGGAGGTAGAGCACGTCGCGCTCCTCGTCGTAGGTTGCGGTCATCCAGTTGGTCCCGGCGGACTGGTTGATGCTGTCGCCGACCCACTCCTCCTCGGGGTTGGTGAGTGTTTTCCACTCGATCTCGCCGCTGTCGACGTCGATGGCGCAGTGGAAGCCGCGCACGCCGTACTCGCCGCCGGCACTGCCCGTGTAGAGCGTGCCGTCGTGGACGATCGGTGCCCACGTCGCCGAGTAGCCGCGCTCGTGGTCCTCGGTGGAGGCGTACCACTCCTCCTCGCCGGTATAGCGGTTGACCGCGACGACGCCCGAGTCGAGCGTACACATGAACACCTTGTCCTCGTAGATCGCGACGCCGCGGTTGTTGTCGTCACAGCAGAGGACGACGTCAGAGGGGACGGCGTAGGTGTAGCTCCACAGCACGTCGCCCTCCCGTGGGTCGATCGCCTTGAGATGGTTCGGTCCGTTCGACTGGTACATCACGGGCGGGTCACCCGGCACGATGGTGGGCGTCCCCTCCATGCTCGATCCCGCGCCGACGTGCATCTCGTACTCGAGTTCGAGGTCGCCGACGTTGTCCCGGTCGATGACCTCACACGTCGTGTGTCGGTGCTGCTCGTAGTTCCCGCCGAACATCAGCCACGCCTCCGGGTTCTCCCCGGACTCGTTGAGCATCTCCTGGGTGACGTCCTTCCGCGGGATCCGATCGATGTTGTGTTGGTGTGTAACCGACTTCTCGGGCGACCCGAGTACCCGATACCCGTTGTCCGTCTCCCGAACGACGGTGTCCTGTGCCGCTTTGACTGCTCTGTCTTCCTCTATCGCCATGTGTGAGTGGTCGTGTCCGCAGTGTGGTCGATGTGCTGTGCGCCCTCGGGCGTGTGGCTCGCTTCAGCGACACCACCCAACCAGCCGTCATCGCCACGAGACGGACCTCGGAACCGCCCGGTGCGCCCCCGTCGTCCGTCCGCGAACGCCGGCCATCACGCGTGTCGGAGGGCACAGCCAGCGGGCGTCGGCGTCTCCCGGCCACCGCGACGGTCACGTCGTCGCGGCCACGCCGACGCCGTGGCTGCTGTGTGTCCCGCGTCCGATCTTGCGTGTTTCGTGCTCACGGTTGACACCCCTCCTCGAATATATATGGCAAACAGTAGTTATAATCCTAGGGTTTCATATTATTCTTTATATTTTTGGGCGACAGTTCCGGCCGCGGTCGGCCACGTCGTCTCCCCCCGACGGGCCGCGGTCGGACCGTCGGCACGCCGGACGGCCGTGGATCGGGTGTTCGATTTATGTCGGTCCGTCCGCTACGGGTGACGCACACGATGGGCCTGCGAGTCGACCGCCGGGGAGACGACGGCTTGCCCGAGGGCCTGGCGACGGCGAGCCGCGCGGTGATGGCCGAACACGGGCTCGACAGCGGCGACCACGCGAGCGTTCACGGCGCCGACGGCGAGGTCGGCATGGCCCAGGTGCTCCCCGACGCCGACGCCGGCGACGCGTTCTGCGCGGACGCGCGGCTCCGTCGCCTCCTCGGCGTCGAACCGGGCGACGAGGTCCGGCTCAGCCCCGCCGACGTCGTCTCGGCCGACCGGGTCAGGATCGAAATCGAAGGACGTCTCGACACCGTCGACAGCCTCCCGCTGTACGTCCGGGACCGACTCATCGGACAGGCGCTGGTCGAGGGCCAGCGGCTTCGCATCGAACGCGACTCCGACGCGACCGGCGCGGGAGCTCCCACGGTCGTCGCCGAGGTTCGCGAGACGGAGCCACGGCCACGCGTCGTCGTCCGGGACTGGACGAGCGTCCGGGTGTCGACCGCTCTGGGGGAGCGCGCCGCCGGCGATGGCCGGGCCGGTGCCGTGTCGTCGAGGCCGACAGCCGCCGACGTGGGGGGTCTCGACGACGCCGTCGACGAACTCCGCGAACTGGTCGGTGTCGTCCTCCACCGGCCGGACCTCTTCGCGCGCTTCGGCGTCGACCCGCCGACCGGTGTGCTCCTCTCTGGTCCCGCCGGAACGGGCAAGACGCTCCTCGCACGGGCCGTCGCCACCCACGCCGGGGCCGACGTCGAGCGGGTCTCCGGACCGGCGCTCGTCTCGGCTCCCGACGACTCCTCCGCCTCTCGGTTCCGGGAACTCTCCGCGGCGGCCGCCGCCGCGGACCCGACCGTCGTCGTCCTCGACGACGTCGACGCGCTCTCTGCGAGCGACGCCCACGGCGGGCAATCGCGGGCGGTTTCCCGCCTGCTCGCGGTCATGGACGACCTCGACCGGCGGAGCCGAACCGTCGTGATCGGGACGACGACCCGGCCGGAGGAGATCGACGCGGGGTTACGCCGACCGGGGCGGTTCGATCGCGAGGTGGAGATCGGTGTGCCCGACCGCGACGGGCGTGAGGAGATCCTCCGGATCCACACCCGACCGATCCCCCTGGCCGACGACGTCGACCTGTCGGCGTACGCCGCACGCACCCACGGCTTCGTCGGGAGCGACCTCGTCCAGCTCGTCCGCGAGAGCGTCGTGACAGCCCTTCGACGCCACGGCGAGGGGGACGCATCCGACGCCCTCGATACACTCGACGCATCCCACGCCCTCGACGATCTCGCCGTCGACGTAACGACTGCGGACGTCGAACAGGCGTTCCGCGCGACGGAACCGTCTGCGCTTCGTGAACTCCTCACCGAGGTTCCGGCGGTGTCGTGGGCGGACGTCGGCGGCCTCGACGGGGTGAAGGAGCGACTACGCGAGAGCGTCCAGTGGCCGCTGCTGTACGCGGAGGCGTTCGAGCGGGTGTCGCTCCGCCCCCCGACCGGCATCCTGTTGTACGGGCCGCCGGGGACGGGCAAGACGCTCCTCGCCAAAGCGGTGGCGAACGAGGCCGACTCGAACTTCGTCTCGATCAAGGGACCGGAGTTGCTCGACAAGTACGTCGGCGAGTCCGAAAAAGGGGTGCGGGAGGTGTTCGCGAAGGCGCGGGAGAACGCGCCGACGGTGGTGTTCTTCGACGAGATCGACGCCATCGCTACCGAGCGCGGTGACGGCGCGGGCGACAGCGGCGTCACCGAGCGGGTGGTCTCGCAGTTGCTGACCGAACTCGACGGACTGGAGGCCCTGACAGACGTCGTGGTGATCGCGGCGACGAACCGGCCGGGGACGATCGACGACGCGTTGCTCCGGCCGGGGCGGTTCGACCGGCACGTCCACGTGGGAGTGCCCGACGAGGCCGGGCGGCGGGAGATTTTCACCGTGCACACCGAGGGGCGGCCGCTGGCCGACGATGTCGACCTTGATCACTTGGCGCGTGAGACCGAGGGGTACGTCGGCGCGGACATCGAGGCGGTCTGTCGCGAGGCCGCCACCGCCGCCGTCAGACGCTACGTCCACGGCGAAGACGGCGGCCTCGACCGGATGGCACTGACGCACGAGGACTTCGAACGGGCGCTGGCGGAGGTCACGCCACGGACGACGGGGACCGCACGGTTCACTCGGTTCCGCGAGCGGGCCGACGAGACGTAGCTCAGGCCTCGACGCGCCCGATCCGGGTAGCGTACTCGCGGATGACCGCCGAGCCGTCGAGGAACTCGTCGGTCCAGACCGTGTCGGGGTCGACGTCGCCGGAGAGGAGGTCGGTCTCGGCCAGGAGGTCGGCGAGCCGCCGCCACCGGTCGCGGTCGTGTGCGCCCCAGCCGTGGGTCCGGACGTGGTCCGTGTACTGCAGGCGCTCGGCGGCCGCCTCGAACTTGCGCGTCTCGATCTCGCGGCGGCGTTCGAGCGTCGCGTTCCGCGCGACGAGCGACTCCACTGCCGAGTCGGGGTCGGCGGTCGCGTCGGCCCATCCCCTCGCCGTGGCGCGGAGGAACGCCCGGAGCGTCTCGCCGTTCCCTGCGGCGAACTCGCGGTTGGTCACGAGCGTCATGCCGTAGACGCCGAGGTGATCGCCGATCGGGAGTTCGTCCGCCGTCCGGTCGTGTTCCAGTTCGAGTTCGAGCCCGTTCGTGACGACGCCGACCGCGGCGTCGACGCTTCCGTCGAGCACCTGGTGTTCGACCCGGTGGTGGGTGTTCGGGTCGACGTCGAGCAGGTCGACCTCGTCGCGGACGCCGACGTTCTCGAGGAACTGCGCCGCGAGCAGACGGGTCTTCGTCGCCGAGGGGGCGACCGTACAGCCGGCGAGCTGTTCAGGCTGTTCGAGCGGGCCGCCGAAAGTGTCTCGGAGGGTGTACACCGCTGCGGGCGTCTTCTTCGTCACGGCGGCGACAGCGAGCGGGTCGAACCCCTCGCTCTGTTTCGCGAGGACGGCGCTCGCTCCGGCGAGCGCGACGTCGGCGCGTCCCCGGGCGGCCTGCTCGGCGGCGAAGGGCGAGCCGTGCCCCTCGACGAACCGGACGTCGATGCCCTCGTCGTCGTAGTAGCCTCGGTCCCGGGCGAGGAAGTAGGGTGCCTGAAAGCCGTTGGGCTCCCAGTTGAGCTGGAAGTCCACGGTCGAAGCCGCGTTCGAGTCCGTGTTCGCGGTCATTCGCTCGTCGCCTCCGGGCGGAACGTCCCCTCCGGGATGTGGTCGACGCCGAGCGCCTCCGGGCCGGCGACGTCGAGGAGGTGATCGAACAGCTGGTACATCCCGTCGATCGTCTCGTCGTTCCAGTCGCGGACGACCATGTCGCGCCAGCCGTCCCGTACGGCGCGGACGATGGCCGGGTCGTCGTACGTCATGAGGTGGTCTCCCACGAACTCCCACGGCTCGTCGTCTTCGACCAGAAGATCGACCGCGTCGCGGTAGGCGCGGCCGAACCGCCGGACCGTCTCCGGGTTCTCCGCCAGGAAGCCCTCGCTCGTGAGGAACGTCGAGATCGGGAGTTTGCGATCCGTGCCCGACAGCCGCTGGACGAGTTCGGAGACCGGGAACACCTCCTCGTAGGGGCCCCGTTCGGTGATCTCGGGGACGATCGGCCAGAACTGGAGGACGGCGTCGACCTCCCCCTCGTGAAGCATCTCGGTCAGCCCCACCTTCGAGCCGGCCTCGATCGAGGTGGCCTCCTCTTCGGGGTCGAAGCCGTGGTACTCGCGGCAGGCCGCGCGGACGAGGATCCAGTTCTTGTCCACCCGCCGGACGACGCCGATCCGGTGGCCCGGGAGGTCGGTGAGCCCCTCGATGTCGGTGTCCTCGTGGGCGACGAGGCCACCCACGGTCCGGCCGTAGGGGTGGATGGCGACGATCGACGCTCCCTCTGCCCGCTCGCGGGCCGTCGAGATGTAGTCGATGTCGATCAGGTCGGCGTCGCCGTCCTGGAGGCGGGCCTCGACCGTCTCCATCCCGCCTTCGAGTTCGTCGGAGACGAGCTCGACATCGAGGTGGAAGTCGTGGTCGTGGTCCAAGCCGAACCGCTTGATGGTGTACAGCATATACCGCGGGCTCCCGTTGTGCTCGAACCGGGCCCGCATCACCGGCAGGTCGCCCGCGTCGCCGTGCTGTTCGTCGATCGCGGTCTGCTGTGACTCGATGCTCATGGTCCTCGGGCGACGATCCGGCCGATGTCCGCCTCGCCGTCGATCAGGTCACGCGTCTTCATCCACTCGAGGTGCGTGTCGAGTTCCTCCCGATCGGCGAGTTCGGGCGTCTCGTACTCGGGGACCTCGATCTCCGCCCGGAGGTCGGCGACGTCGACGTCCTCGAAGAGGTCGGGGGCGACGTCCTCGTCGGCTTCGAGCATCGAGAGGTACGCCTCACGGAACTCGTCGGGGTTCTCGTTGATATCCCGAACCGCACGCGCGTACGCCCGCCGGAACCGGACGAGCGAGTCGCGATCGAGCTCCTCCGCGCCGACCATCCCCATGTGGTTCTCGAACTCGAACACACGAGTAAAACCGAGGCGCTCGGCGAGCGTGCTGTGGGGTTCGAGGAGGCTCACGGCGTCGACCACCCCGTCCCGGAGGGCCCGGAGGCGGTCGGTCGGCATCCCGTGGTGTTCGATGACGACCTCGTCGGGATCCATGTGCCGTTCGAGCGCCCGGATCGCCGTGTACTCCTGGCCGGTCCGTTTGTTCACCCCCACCGGGACGTTCGCGAGGTCGCCCCCGTCCTCGACGTCGTCGCGGTTGGTGAACACGGCGTACGGCTGGTCGGCGAACGTCCCTTTGGCGACGATGCGGCCGTCGCGCATCTCCCACGTCCGCTTGAGGCTCTCCCACTTGCAGATGGGGTAGAGGTCGACGTCGTACTCGTCCGTGAGACGTTCCTCGGCGGGGATGTACTTCCAGTCCACGTCGGCGCGGTCGCGCTCGACCAGTTCGACGTCGAGCCCTTCGTCGGTGAAGTAGCCGCGCTCCGCCGCCACCCGCTGGGGTAGCATGAACGAGAACGGCAGGTGGAACAGTCGAATAGTTTGGTTCTCCGTCATGTATCGAGGAAGCGAGCGTTAGTACATAAAAGTTAGTGACTAACCTTTATATGCGACGCGTCGATACGGTCGAGTGACATTACGATGGACCACGTCACCGAGGGAGACAGAACGCGAGAGGAGGTCGCAGAGGGCGTCTACCTGGCCGATCTCGCCGAGAGCGAGCGCGCCTGCATGAAACACTGGCGGGTCGAGCCGGGGGCGACGCTTCCGACCCACAGACACGACAACGACCAGATCGGCTACCTCATCAGCGGGCGGTTGACGGCGATCGTCGAGGGGGAAGAACACGAACTCGAACCCGGTGACTCCTACGCCTTCCCCGGAGAGGAACTGCACGGGGCGGAGAACCGCGGCGACGAGCCCGCGGTGGGCATCGGCGTGCTCAGCCCGCCGCGCGAGGAGCCCGACTGGGGGACGACCAGCGAGCGGACGGAGCCGACACGCCGGACGGACACCGGTGAGCGGGCCCGGTCGGCCGCGGCCGAGTGCGACGACTGACTGGATCCGCTTGATCCGCTCTCCGACGCCCCGTGGCGTGTCGTCCCCGGGTTCCGTTCGTCTCCTCCGCAGACGCGTCCCTATCTCGGGCTCGAACCGCCGGCGAGACGAGTCGGCGAAGTCGGCCCACACGCTTTCGATGGCGTGACGCCCTACGCGTCCGACGCGACACGCCCCTCGGGAACGACGCCCTCGTCGGTCCACCCGCGCTCGTGGTAGTAGCCGTCGAGCGCCGCTTCGAACCCCGACAGCGAGTACGGGAGGCTGTCGTCCGCCCGGTCGAAGCCGCGGCGGTTGTTGAAGTGGCGTTCGAGGTCGACGATCCGAGCGCCCACCGCGTGGAGGTCGTCGATCGACGCGTCGAGCAGGGCCTCCAGCCGGGCCTCGGAGACGACGTCACGGGAGAACCGACAGACGATCCCCGAGTCGACCACCGCGTTGTGGTTCTCCGCCCGGACGAGCCGTTCGGGCTTTCCGTCGAACCCCTCTGGATCGAGCGCCGCCTCGGGGCCGACCATCGGGTACTCGTAGACGTACATGCTCCCGTAGAGGTGGTCCGCCCCGCGGTTGGCGGTCGCGAACGCGAGCGCCTGACCGTTGAGGGTGCGACCGTCGTGGGCCGCGAACTCCATCCCTTTGACGCTCCAGTTCTCCACCCCGAGTTCCCCGTGGCAGCGGTCGATCCCCTCGGCGAGGAGGTCGCCGATCCCCTCGCGGTAGGCGATCTTCTCGACGGTGTCGTGGACCAGTTCGGTGTTGCCGAACTCCCCTTCGCTGGCGAGGTACGCCGAGACGACGTCGCCGCAGGAGATGGTGTCCATCCCGAGGTCGTCACACTGGTCGTTCGCCTTCATGACCGAGACCACGCTGTCGACGCCCGCGTTCGACCCGAACGCCATCACGGTCTCGAACTCCGGTCCCTCCGTTTCGAGCCCCGTCTCCTCGTCCCGCGTCGGGAGTTTGCACGCGAACGCACACTGCGAGCAGGTCCCTTTCCGGTACTTCCGCTCCTCGACGCGGTCGCCGTCGATCCCCTCCGCGCGCTCGAACCGCACCTCGGAGAAGTACCGCGTCGGGAGCGCCCCGACCTGGTTGGCGTAGGCGGTCAGCCCGGCGGTTCCCTGGGCTTTCATCGGGTGGTCGACCGTCGCGGCCTCGCGGTGGATCGCCGATCCCTCCGGCGCGTCGACCTCGTGTGCACTCGCGCCCTCGAACGTGAGCCCCTTGACGTTCTTCGCGCCCAAGACGGCCCCGAGGCCGCCGCGGCCGAAGACGCGGTGGTCGGTCGTGACGACGGCCGCGAAGCGGACCCGGTTCTCGCCCGCCGGGCCGATGCAGGCGACGTGATCGGCTCCGAGTCCGTGCTCACGTTCGACGTAGGCGCTCGTCTCCGAGACGCTCGCGCCGGCGAGGTCGGTCACCGACTCGAACCGGACGCCGTCGTCGCGGACGTGGACGAAGACCGGGTCGTCGCTCGCGCCGACGAGTTCGACCGCGCCGTACCCCGTCGCGGTGACGTTCCGCGAGAGGAAGCCGCCGGCGTTCGACGAGAGCAGGCCACCCGTCAGGGGCGAGACGGACGTCGCGTTCGTCCGCCCCGTGAACGAGGTCCGCGCGCACTGCAGCGGCCCGGTGGTGAACACGAGGCGGTTCTCGGGGCCGAGCGGGTCGACGTCGAACGGGACGCGGTCGTGGACGAGTTTCGTGCCGACGCCGCGCCCGCCGATGTACGCCGCGGCGACGTCGTCCATCGGCTCCTCGCGTGCGGTGCGAGCGCCCACGTCGACGGTCAACAGCGGCCCGCGCACGTGTCGCATGGGTGTCGCGTGTGACGACGGCCGTATGACTGTACCGGAACATATCAACTGGCGTGAAGAACCTATATGTAGCGGGCGTCCACTCGACCGGGCATGGACGCCGTCGACCACATCAACCTCGACGTGGACGACCTCGACGCCTGTTACCCCTTCTACCGCGACCGGCTCGACCTCGACCTGCTCCGCCCGCCCGAGGACTTCGTGGGCGAGCACGCGATGTTCGAGGCCGGCGACACCGTCGTCACGCTCGCAGAGACCGGCCGGGCCGAGGGGTGGGTCCCCGACGAACTGGCCCACCCGCTCGACAAGGCACACCTCGCCTTCTCGACCGACCGGGCGTCGTACGAGGCGCTCGTCGCGGACCTCGACGGCCAGTTCCCCAAGCAGGGACCGTACGACTGGGGGGAGTTCGAGGGCTTTTATTTCCTCGACCCCGACGGTAACCTCCTCGAGGTCGTCACCTACGACCCCGTTCCGGACGACGTGGACCGGACGCTCCTGACCCACGACGACGTGGAGTAGCGACCCCGTCCCCCCCGCGGCGGACGCCTCCTCGCTCCGGGATCGACGCCGGTCTCAGAGCGCGAGTCCGACGTCGCCGCCGAGCACGACGACGACGTACGCCGCGTACAGCGCCAGCAACGCGACGCCGGTCGGCCGGCCGACCCGCCCCCGCCAGAACGCCACCCCGACGACGCCGAGACCGGCGACGAAGAACGGCCAGTGGACGGTCACCACCGTCCCGCTCGTGTCGATCGGGGCCAGGAACGCCAGCACGCCGACGTTCGCCGTGACGAAAAAGAGCGTGCTCCCGACGACGTTTCCGACGCCGAGATGTGGGCGTCCCTGCCGGACGGGTTCGAGGGTGAGGAACAGCTCTTCGAGGGAGGCGACGAAGCTCACGACGGTCGCGCCGAACGCCAGTCCCGTGAGTCCGAGGAGCACGAGCAGGCCGCGCGCGCCCGACACCGCGAGCTCCGACCCGACGGTCATGCCCACGACCGCGAGGAGCGCGACGCCGAACTGGAACCAGCCCTCGCGGCCCCGCCGGACGTCGGCGAGCCACGGGACTCGCTCGTCGAGGTCCAAGTCGAGATCCAAGTCGAGATCGAGCCTCTCGGCTTCCGCGCTCTCGCCGCCGTCCCCGTCACCGTCCTCGTCGCCGTCCACCAGCGCCTCGGTGACTTCCTCGGCACCGAGGTACTGGGTACGCGTCCCGCGTTCGAGCAGGTAGACGACCACGAGGAGCGGGAGGTAGCCCGCGGTGAGCACCACCCCGTCGGTCCGGGTGAGCACGCCGTCGGACGCCAAGAGGAAGAACAGCGTCGGCGAGCAGAGTAGCAACAGGAGGTACGACCGCGGGACCCTCGTCTCGAACGGCGCGAACAGTCCCGCGAGCCCCACCGCCGCGCCGAGGACGAACACGCCCTCGCCGAAGACGGTCCCGAGTGCGAGCCCCGGGAGCCGGTCGACGACCGCGGCGATCCCGAGCACGGCGTTTTCGAGGTCGGTCCCCGCGAGCAGCACGGTCAGAAAGAACGCGGAGACCCCGAGTTCGAGCGCGCTCTCGGCGACCGACTCGACGAACGTCTCGACGCTCACGACGACGAGGGCGACGCCGGCGAGGAACGACACCGCGTCGACCACGGTCGGCGACAACCCGAGCATCGGTCGGATCTCACGCGTCGGGCTGTTAACGGTTCGGAAATCGGACACACGCACCCCCGACACGCGACTGTCGGGGTCGTCACACGAGCGCCGACGCTTCGGCGGGAGGGTCCGCGACCCCGGGACGCACGTTTATCTGTCACCGGTCGATACCGTAGCTACATGAGTGTCTCCGACGCGATCGCGTGGGTCAGACAGCCGGAGTACACCGGCGAGAACAGGTGCCTCCCCTGTACGGTGGTGAACGTCCTCGTCGCCGCCGTCGCCGCGGCGCTCCTCTCGGTCGTCCTCACGCCGCTGGTCGGCCTGGTCGGCTTCGCCGTCGGGGTCGGACTCGTCTACCTCCGCGGCTACCTCGTCCCCGGAACGCCCCAGCTCACGGAGACGTACTTCCCGCCGTGGCTCCTCCGACTGTTCGGCAAGGAGCCGATCGAAGCCGTCGACACCGGGGTCGGGGGAACTGGATCCGCGGCGACGACCCCACGCGCACGCGACCGCACGACGAGTGCGACACCCGGGGCGGCGACACCAAGCGGATCGGGCGGAGAGACGGAGGGGACGACCGGGGTTGAGACGCACACGCAGTCCGAGGCAGTCGACGACCCACTCGTCGGGGCCGGCGTCGTGGACGCCGACGGCGCGACCCCCACCCCGGCGTTCGGGGCGGCGTGGCTCGACCGGGCGGCCGACGTCGAGGCCGAGGGCGTCGATCCCGCGGACGTGGCGGCGGTCTTCGGCGCGGACGAGGCACGCGAGGCGGGCGCGGAGTCGTTCGTGCTCGACGGGAGCAAGTCGGTCCGCTGGGGGTCCCACGCGGCGCTCGTCGCCGACGTCGCCGCCGCGGCCCTCCTCGCCGAGCGTCTCCCCGTGTGGGAGACGTACGACCGTGACCGTCGACAGTCCGTCCTGATCGGCCTCAGACTCGGCCTCGATCGGTGTCCCCTCTGTGATGGCGACGTTTCACACACACGGGAGCGGGTCGACCCCTGCTGTCAGAAACCCCACCTCGTCGCCGACGCGGTCTGTTCGTCCTGCGGGGCGGCGCTCGCCGATGCCGCCGTGGTCGACGACGGCGAGACCGACACCGTCCGCGAGCGCCTGCTCGTCGGTTGATACCGGTCGCGGGCGACCGGCGCGCGGTCGTGCGAATCCTCACGAACGTCCCGTATAAATAAATACCATGACTCACTGCATACTGGTACATGGACATTCAACTCCCAGCCGTCGGGCCTGGGGTCGAGACCGACGACGAACCCGAAGAAGAACTCCCCCCGGCGACGGTCGAGTACCTCGACTACCGGGTCGTCCAACAGCAGGGATGGGACATCGACGACGACGACCTCTTCGAGAAAGCGGCCGCGGCCGACCTCGACGAGCGCCACTACGGCGTCATGGAGGCCCCGATGAAGGAGTCGCTGCTCCGGTCGGCCGAGGACCACGGCCTCAAGTGGCCGTTCCAGTGCCGGTCGGGGACGTGTGCGATGTGCGCCGGCGTCCTCAAAGGTGGCGAGGCAGAGATGGACATGAACCTCTTCCTCGAGGACCACGAGGTCGAGGAGATGGACCTCCGGTTGACCTGTACCTGTCAGCCCGAGAGCGACACGGTGCAGGTCGTCTTCAACGCCATCCAGATGGAGTACGTCCGGGACATCGCACAGAATCGTGGCTGAGGCGGTCCACGACGGGGTGCGAAGCAGACCCGCCCGCGAACGTCGGCGGGACCGGACAAGGTAACGAACGATCACGAAAGACTTACTGTCGATGCCCTACTCAGCCCTGACGCATCATGAGCGAAGCCATGACCGATTTCCTGATCCTGCGCGACCTCGACGAGCCGATCAGCCACGACGATCTCGACGCCGCGGCCGCACAGTCGGGGGAGACGCTCGACGAACTGCGCGGCGAGGGCGTCGACATCCGTTGGGTCGACTCGGAGGTCCTCACGAACGACGCCGACCAGGTCGTCGGCACGTTCTGTCACTACCAGGCCGAGAGCGAAGACGCCGTGTACGAACACGCCGACCGCGCCGGACTGCCGGCGACGAAGGTGACGCGTCGCGGGGACCCCTTAGAGGGCGAGTGACGCGGACGACGAACGAGGAGACGGCGTGACCCGCCCGCGTCCGTGGTCGGGGCTGCGACGCCGGACGCGGTTCCGGTACTACTTCGGACTCTACCACTGGCGAGAGCGTGGTGCCCGGATCGCATACGGACTGCTCGCGCTCGTTCTCGCGGCTCGTCTCCGCTCGACGGCGTCGATCCGGGAGCGGGTGCTGGCGGTACTCGTCGCCGCGTGGGGCGTCGACACCGGCTGGGACGCCGCCGCACGGCTCTTCTCTCCGCCGCCGTGGCACGTCGACACCCAAAAGTACCAGCGCCTCGCGGCACACCTCCCGCTCGACGACGCCGACCGGGTCGTCGACGTCGGCTGCGGGACCGGCCGGTCGCTCGTGGGGCTCGCTCCCGCTGTCGGCGACGCACGCGTCGTCGGTCTCGACGTCTTCGACGACCGCGTCATCCTCGGCAACGCGCCGGGACTCGCCCGGCGCAACGCCGCCGCGGCCGGCCTCGACTGCGAGGTGGTCCGCGGCGACGCCGCGAGTTTACCCCTCGCCGACGGATCGGTCGACGTGCTCACCGCCTGCCGCGTCCTCCACGACCTCCCCGCCGCCGCGGCCGCGTCGGCGCTCGCCGACGCCCGTCGCGTCTGCGAGCCGGACGGCACGTTCGGCCTGCTCGAACTCCCGCTCCCGCACGACGACGACGCGGAGCCCGTGCCGTACTGGCGGGAGTTGGTCTCCGAGGCGGG